>NZ_JBHWYX010000063.1:4778-37972 GCF_042728795.1 Streptomyces sp. NPDC060184 | reverse complement strand
GGCCGGGTCTTCGCGCGGGGGCGTGTGGAGCGCCCCCGTGACGCAGGGTTGGCGGGGAGGCCGTCTGCGCCGAGGGGGTGCCGGGGGCGTCGGGGCCGGTCAGGCGGCCACGGCTCCCCCGGCACCCCCGGGCTCGGCACCGGGGGGTGCGGGAACGTCAGGCCTGCGGGAGGCCGTGACGGCTGATCACGTCGGAGTACCAGCGGGCGCTCGCCTTGGGGATGCGGGTCTGCGTGGCGTAGTCGACGTAGACCATGCCGAAGCGCTTCGAATAGCCGTACGCCCACTCGAAGTTGTCCATCAGCGACCAGAGGAAGTAGCCGCGGACGTCCGCGCCGTCGGCGATCGCGCGGCGGACCGCGTCGATGTGGCCGTGCAGGTACGCGATGCGCTCCGGGTCCTCGACGCGGCCCTCGGGCGAGACGTAGTCGTCGAAGGCGGCACCGTTCTCGGTGACCATGAGCGGGGTGTTCGGGAACTCCCGGGCGGTGTCGAGCAGCAGGGCGTGCAGGCCGTCGGGGTCGACGGACCAGTCCATCGCGGTGACGGGCTTGCCCTCGGCCTTGTGGAAGGCGACGTGCTCCGAGCCGGGCCACGGCGAGTGCGCGCTGTCGCCGTGCGCGTGGCTGTTGCTCTCGGCTCCACCGCCCGACGGGTCGGTGACCAGCGTCGGCGCGTAGTAGTTGATGCCGAGGACGTCGATCGGGCGGGAGATGGTCGCCAGGTCGCCGTCGTGCACCAGCTTCGACCAGTCGACGAGGTGCTTGGTGTCGGCGATCAGGTCCTCGGGGTAGGCGCCGTGCAGCATCGGGCCGGTGAAGACCCGGTTGCCGACCGCGTCGATGCGGCGGGCCGCGTCGACGTCACCGGGGGCGTCGCTGAGCGGGCGCACCTGGTGGAGGTTGAGGGTGACCGAGGTCTGCGCGCTGGCGGGGATGGAAGCGCGCAGAGCCTCGATCGCCCGTCCGTGGGCGAGGTTGAGGTGGTGGGCCGCCTGGAGGGACGCGCCGGGGTCGGTACGGCCGGGGGCGTGGACGCCCGAGGCGTAACCGAGGTAGGCGGAGCACCAGGGCTCGTTGAGCGTGGTCCACGTGCCGACGCGGTCGCCGAGGGCGCCGGCCATGATCGCCGCGTAGTCGGCGAACCGCTCGGCGGTGGCGCGCTCGGGCCAGCCGCCGGCGTCCTCCAGCTCCTGCGGAAGGTCCCAGTGGTACAGGGTCGCGACGGGCTGGATGCCCGCTTCCAGCAGCTCGTCGACGAGCTTGCGGTAGAAGTCGAGGCCGCGCTCGACGGCCGGACCGCGGCCGGTGGGCTGGACGCGGGACCAGGAGATGGAGAAGCGGTAGGCGCCGAGGCCCAGCTCCTTCATCAGTGCCACGTCGCTGCGGTAGCGGTGGTAGTGGTCCCCGGCGATGTCACCGGTGTCGCCGTTGTGGACCTTGCCGGGGGTGTGGGAGAAGGTGTCCCAGATGGACGGCGTACGGCCGTCCTCCGAGGCAGCGCCTTCGACCTGGTAGGCGGCGGTGGCCGCGCCCCAGACGAATCCGGGCGGGAAGACGAGGGCGTCGGCGGCCTGCTTGGGGGCGAGGTCAGGGCGTACAGCTGTCATGCGGGAGCGCTCCCATGGGGTGAAGAGGAAGAGGGGGGATCCGGTGCCCGCGCGGGCACCGGTGGGGGCGTCGCGCGGGCGCCCGGAGGTGCGGGCCGGGGTGTATCAGCCCTTGACCGCGCCGGACATGATGCCGCCGACGATCTGCTTGCCGAAGATCACGAACACCGCCAGCAGGGGCAGCGTACTGATCAGGGCGCCCGCCATGACGATGGACTGGTCCGGCGTGTACGAGGCGCTCAGCTGGCCCAGAGCCACCTGGATGGTGGGGTTCGCCTGGTTGAGCGCGAGATACGGCCAGAAGAAGTCGTTCCACGCCTGGACGAAGGTGAGCATGCCGAGCACCATCATCGCGGGGCGCGCCACCGGGAGCACCACGCTGAGCACGATGCGGAAGTTGCTCGCGCCGTCGATCTTGGCGGCCTCGATCAGCTCGTACGGAAGCGCCTCCAGCAGGTACTGCCGCATGAAGAAGACACCGAACGCGCTCACCAGGGTCGGGAAGATCACCGACTCCAGCTTTCCGCCCCAGCCGATGTCCGACATCATCATGAACAGCGGGACGACGCTGAGCTGCGGCGGGATCGTCAGGGTGGCGATGACCGCGGTCATCAGCCAACCGCGTCCCTTGAAGCGCATCTTGGCGAAGGCGTAGCCGGCGAGGGTGCAGAAGAACAGCGTCGCGGCGGTGATGGACGCCGAGACGATGAGGGTGTTGACGATGGCCTTGCCGAGGTTGGCACCGTCCCAGGCGGCCTGGAGGTTGTGCCAGAGCCGGCCACCCGGCAGGAACGGCGGTGTGCTGGCCAGGACTTCGTCCTGGGTGTGCGAGGCGGCGACGAACGTCCAGTAGAGCGGCAGGATCGAAGCGATGCCGACGACGATCAGCGCGATGTAGGTGAACGGACCGCCCTTGTGGGTGTCGCCCGCGCCCATGGCGAGACGAGCCTTGCGGGGAGCGCGGCGGTCCGGCTTCGGACGGCCGGGGGCGGAGACCTTGGCGGGGGTGCTGGTGATGGTCATGAGAGGTATCGCTCCCGGTCAGGCCGCGGAACGGCGTACGAAGCGGCCGATGATCCAGTTGATCAGCGCGATGGCCAGCAGGAGGGCGAGCATGGACCACGCCACTGCGGCCGACAGGCCGAGGTGCTGCAGGTTCCAGCCGTAGTTGTAGAGGTAGATGCTCAGCGTCTCGTACTGGTGCTCGGTGCCGCCGATGGCGCCGATCGCGCCGCCCTCCAGCAGCAGCGGCTCACCGAACAGCTGCATGGAGCCGATGGTGGAGATGACGATCGTGAAGAGGATCGTCGGCCGCAGCGAGGGGATGGTCACCTTGATGAACTGCTGCCAGCGGTTGGCGCCGTCCAGCGAGGCCGCCTCGTAGAGGTCGCCCGGCACGGCCTGCATCGCGGCGAGGTAGATCAGCGCGTTGTAGCCGGTCCACCGCCAGATCACGATGACCGAGATGGCGATCTTCGACGTCCAGTGTCCGTTGCCCCAGTTGGTGTCACCGAAGCCGACGAAGTGCAGGACCCAGTTGAGGAGCCCGCCGTCGGTCCGGAAGACCAGGGCGAAGACGAGGGCCGCGGTGGCGACGGACGTCGCGTACGGCGTGAGGATGATGGTGCGCCAGAAGGTGCTGGCGCGCAGCTTGTAGTTCAGCAGGTGGGCCAGGCCCAGCGCCACCAGCAGCTGCGGGACGGTGGACATGACACCGATCACGAACGTGTTGCTGACGGCCGTCCAGAACTCGGAGTCCTGGAAGATCTTCGTGAAGTTGTCGAAGCCGACCCATTCCATCTGGTCCATGCCGGTCATCTCGACCCGGTGGAGTGCGATCCAGCCGGTGTAGATGAGCGGGTAGAGGCCGAAGGCCCCGAAGACCAGGAAGAAGGGGGCTATGTACGCGTACGGGGACGCCTTGTCGTCGAACCGCCACAGCCGGCTCCGCCAGGTCTGCCGGCTGCTCGCCGGTTGCTGTCGGGAACCACGGGGTGGCGGGACGTGGGCGTCCCGGGTGGGGGTCGAGGTTGCCACGGGCGGGAGTCCTTCCCTGGGGTGCGCCGGCGGGCGCGTCGATCGGTACCGGGCCGGCCCGGATACGGGACTGCGCGTCCCGGTGCGGTGCCGAGCGGTGCCGGTCGTGTGGGGCTGGATGGGCGGAGCCGTCCGTCCCGGGGCCGGCCTGTGCGGAGCCGGCTGGAGGGGCGAACGGGATGGTGCGGATGCGGGCCGGGGAGGGCCGGTGGTTCGTGCGCGCGGACGGGCTCTCGGGCCCCCTGGGGCGGCGAACCGGCAGAAACCGGTTCCCGCCGTCGCCCACGGGCCGGGGGGGCCGGTGGTGTCAGCGGCGAGGACGCCCCTGCGCGGCGGGCCGGGGAGGCTGATGGCTCGGCCTCGACGGCGGGCAGGGAGGAGGCTCGACGGCCGTCCGTGCGGGTGGTGCTGCGTGCGGAGTGGTGCGGTGGTGCCGTGGTGCGGGTGGTGCGGGTGGTGCCGTGGTGCGGGTGGTTCAACGTGCGGTTGGTGCGGGTGGTGCCGCGTGCCTGCCGGGGGTGTCGCGTACCGGCCGGCTCGCTGTCGGCCGCCCGCCCGGACCCGGTGTGCGGGGGTCCGGGCGAACGGACCGGTGGCGTGCGCCCGCCCCGGACGGGGTGGCGGGCGCACGCCGAGGCGGTGCGGGCGGCCGGTGGGCCTCCCGCACCGCCGGGGATCAGCCGATCACCTTGTCGACCGACTCGACGGCCGTCTTCCATGCCTTGTCGGGGTCGGTGCCGCGCTGCTCCATGTTGTTGATCTCGGTGGAGATGGTGTCCTTGATGGTCGCGTCCTTCGGGCCGAGGACGGCCTCGGGGATGGTCTTGGCCTCACCGGCGTAGATCTCACCGATGGGGGCGTCGTTGAAGTACGGCAGCTTCGCGTCCTTCACACCCGGGAGGTCGTACGCACCCGTGTTGGACGGGAAGGAACCGATCGCCTTGAAGACGGCGGCCTGCTGCTCGGGGGCGGTCAGCCAGGCGACGAGCTTGATGGCCTCGTCGACGTGCTTGCCGGAGCTCGGAACACCGAGGAAGGAGCCACCCCAGTTGGCGGCGGTGCCACCCGGCGCGCTGGTGATGTCCCACTTGCCCTTGTTCGCGTCACCGGCGTTGACCGAGATCTGGCCGGCCATCCACGCCGGGCAGGCGACGGTGGCGATGGTGCCCTTGCGGAGCGCGGCGGCCCACGGGTCACCGAACTGCGGGACGCCCTGGGTCAGCTTCTTGGTGGCCGCCTCGGCGGCCAGGTTCCAGCCCTGCTGGACGGCGGGGCTGTCCTTGTAGATCGCCTTGCCGTCCTCGTCGTAGTACTGCTTCGCGCTGGAGCTGACGACGGCGTTGAACATCGCGCTGGCGGAGTCCATGAAGTAGGTGCCCGCGGGCGCCTTCGCCTTGAACTGCTCGCCCAGCTTGATGTAGTCCTCCCAGCCACCCTTGACCAGGTTGGCGACCTCGGTGCGGTCGGTCGGCAGACCGGCCTTCTTGAAGAGGTCGGTGTTGTAGCAGAGCGACATCGGACCGATGTCCGTGCCGGCGCCGATGAGCGCACCGCTGGAGGTCGTGGCCTGCTTGGCCTTCCACGAGACGAAGTCGCTCGCGTTGATGACCTTGCTCAGGTCCTCGAACTGGTCCGCCTTGGTGTCGACCAGCTCCTTGATGCGGCCGACCTCAAGACCCTGGACGTCCGCCAGGCCACTGCCCGAGTTCAGCTGCTGGAGCAGCTTCGGGTAGTAGACCTTCTCCTCGGCCGTCGTGTCTTCCTTGACCGTGATGTTCGGGTGGAGCTTGTGGTACTCGGCGAAGAGCCCGGCTTCCTTGTACCCGAACTGGCCGTAGTCGGCGACGGTCAGCGTGATGTTGCCGCCGGCGTCGGTGCTGGAGCCCTCGTCGTCCGACGAGTCGCTGCAGCCCGCCAGCAGCAGGGCGGTGGCCGTCAGGCCAGTGGTGGCCACGATCGCGGCTCTACGGCGTCGACCTGCGACGTTGCGGGTGATGCGCATTCCACTACTCCTATTTCCAGGGTGTGACTGGCGGTTGGCTCACTGCGGGACCCAGGCGCCGTGAGTGCCGCGCCAGGTGATGCTGGGGGGAAGCACGGGCAGTGCCGATCGCACATAAAAACGGGTGTGCGATGTGGGAGCGCTCCCATGCGCCGATGACGGAAGGTTGCTGCCTCAAGGGGGTGGGTGTCAAGACTTGAAGACGCTTCCGTTGCGCGAGCGTGTCCGGCAAGTCACGAGACCGTGTCCCGCACAGGGCTTGCCAATTGGCCAACGCTCGGGGCCGTTGACGGCCCGTCATCGAATCACCGCAGGTGAGAGGCCGTTCGTGAGGGCGGCGATGATCCACTGGCCAGAACGCGCCCTCCCTCATCCGGTCTTACCCCGTGGCCGGTTCTTTACCCGGCCCGTGAGAAACCGGCCCGCCGGAAAGTGAACAGGGACCCCGCCGGAAAGGATCTCGGCCGCCAACTGTGGCGCGATCGTGTTCTTTCCTCGAAGGCCGACCGCAGGGCCGCAGCCGCCCGGAGCCGTCGGACGGCTCCCACGGCGTAACACCCTCGGCTGCGGCGGAACGCCCCTTCCCGGCCAGGACGCCCTCGGCCCCCGGAGATCGCCCCGGTCACCCGACGAACCGGCGAGGTCCGCACGTCCGCCCGACCGGCCGGGACGTCGATGTGCCGCACTCCCTCACCCCTGCTAGCTTCGCCTCTATGCCACGTTCATGCGCTTTCGTCACCTTTGGGATCTGAGCCGGCGTGGGTGTCATCCGGGACCACCCCGAACTCACCCTGTTCCTCTGCCTCGCCGTCGGCTACCTGGTGGGCAAGGCACGCATCGGCCCCATCACCCTCGGCGGCATCTGCGGCACACTGATCGTCTCGCTGCTCCTCGGCACGCGGCACGTCAGCGTGAACGACGACGTCAAGACGGTCTTCTTCGCCCTCTTCATCTTCTCGCTGGGCTACATGGCGGGGCCGCAGTTCTTCGCCAACCTCAACCGCCGCAGTCTGCGCTTCTTCGCGCTCTGCCTGATCGAACTCGTCTGCGTCCTCGGCATCGCGTACGGGCTGGCCCAGGCCTTCGACCTGGACGTGGGCACCGCCGCCGGCATCCTCGCCGGAGCCGCCACGGAGTCGGCGGTCGTCGGTACGGCCACCGAGTCCATCGGCAAGCTCAGCGGGCTCACCGCCGACCAGATCAGCCAGTACCAGGGGCACGTCGCCACCGCCTACACGGTCTGCTACCTCTTCGGTCTGATCACCATCGTGCTGTTGACCAGTCAGATCATGCCGATGCTGCTGCGCATCAACCTGGCGGACGCCTCCCGCGAGCTCTGGGAACGGATGCGCGGTGGCTCCGCCGGGCTGGAGTCCGACGAACGGGAGGCGCTGCCCGGCACGGTCGGCCGGACGTATCTGGTGACGATCGCCGACGGGCGCACCGTGGGCGGTCTGGAACAGGCGCTCGGCGGCCGGGTCACCGTCGAGGGCGTCAAGCGGGGCAGCAAGCTCCTCGCCCCCTCCCCCGAGCTCGAACTCACCCTGAGCGACCTGGTCCAGGTGGTGGGGCGCCGGGCGGCCATCATCGAGGCGGGTCGCGAGATCGGGCCCGAGACGCCCGCGATCCCCGGCCTCGACACTCCCCTGGCCACCAGCCAGGTCGCCGTGACCGAGAAGGCGACGCACGGCGCGACCATCGACGCGATGGAGCGGGCGCACCCCGAATTCCGCGAGGACGGGGTCTACATCACCGATGTGGTCCGCAACGACCAGCGCCTTCCGGCCACCGGGGACACCACCCTCTACCGGGGCGACGTGCTGACCCTGGTGGGCGCGCGCAACGGCCTGGCCAGACTGGTCGGGAAGATCGGCGCGGTGGTGAAGAACGACGCCACCGACTTCATCTACCTGGGGTTCGGCATCGTCGCCGGTTCTCTGCTCGGTCAGATCGTGGTCAACGCCGGGGACATCCCGCTGTCGCTCGGCACCGGAGGCGGCTGCCTGATCTCGGGGCTGCTCTTCGGCTGGTTCCGCTCCCGCAAGCAGACCTTCGGCGCGTTCCCCCCGCAGGCGGCGGCGACCCTGAAGGACCTGGGCCTCGCCGTCTTCATCGCGTGCACCGGGCTGGCCGCCGGCCCGCAGGCCTGGCCCCTGCTGAAGCAGTACGGAGCCCTGCTGCCGTTCGCGGGCATCGCGATGGTGCTGGTGCCGGCGATGCTCTCCCTGATCGTCGGGCGCAGGCTGCTGAAGATCGAGAAGCCGTTGCTGATCGGTGCCATCGCCGGGCAGCAGTGCTCGACGCCCGCGATCACCGCTGTCACCCAGGTGGCGCAGAGCTCGGTGCCGTTGCTGGGCTACACGATCACCTACACGCTCTCCAACTTCCTGCTGCCGCTGACCGGACCGATCCTCGTCGGAATCCTGGGAGCCTGAATGATCGACTTCCTGAACCGGAACGTCTTCCAGCCCCATCCGGAACTGCTGGTCTTCCTGGTGGTCGCGCTCGGCTTCCTGCTCGGGAAGATCCGCTACCGCACCATCGCCCTGGGCGTGGTGACGGGCTGCCTGGTGGCCGGGCTGGTGCTCGGGGCGCAGTTCGGGATCCAGATCGACGACACCGTGAAGAACCTGTTCTTCATCATGTTCCTGTTCGCCCTCGGCTACCGGGTCGGCCCGCAGTTCTTCCGCGGTCTGCGCAAGGACGGCCTGCCGCAGGTGCTCAACGCGATCGTGGTGTGCGTGTCCGGCCTGCTGATCTCGTGGCTCTTCGCCGGACTGCTGGGGTACGGCCCCGGGCTCGGCGCCGGTCTGATGAGCGGTGCCCTCACCCAGTCCGCGGCCATCGGCGTCGCGCAGGACGCGATCGGCTCCCTGCCGGAGCTCTCGTCCGCCCAGGTGAAGTCCGAGGAGAACCTGGTCGCCGTCGGGTACGCGGTGACGTATCCGCTCGGCACCATCCTCTGCGCGATGCTGCTGGCCAATGTGCTGCCCCGGCTCTACCGCCGTGATCTGGCGAAGGAGAGCGCCGCCCTCGCCGCCGAGCTGGACACTCCGGACGAGAATCCGGACGAGGGCGAGGGCTACTACGAGGTGGTGCTGCGCGCGTACCGGGTGGAGCGCCCCGACCTCGTGGGCCGGACCGTCGAGGACGTCGAGCGGCAGCAGCAGGGCATCGGACGCCGGATCTACCTCACCGCCGTCCGCCGCGACGGCGCGGTGCTGGAGCAGTCGCAGACGCTGACCCTGGAGCGGGGCGACACCGTCGCCGTCAGCGCGCTCCGCCACGACCTGGTCGACTTCGACGCCCGTACGCACATCGGTCCGGAGGCGGACGACGTGGAGCTGCTCGGCTACCGCACCGAGACGCTGCACGTCGTCGCGTCGGAGAAGGCTCAGCTCGGCCGCACGATCGAGGAACTGCGCCGGGAGCCCTTCATGGTGGGGGTGTACGTCGACCGTCTCTACCGGGCGGGGGCGGAGTTCCCCTACCGGCTGTCCACCCGGGTGGAGCGGGGCGACACCCTGGTCCTCACCGGTCCGGAGCGGCTGGTGGGACCGGCGGGGAAGTCCCTCGGCAAGCCGGTGCCGACCAGTTTCGCCACGGACATGGTCTGGGTGGGGCTCGGGATCTTCCTCGGCGGCTGCCTGGGCATCCCTGCCCTGACCGCCGGCGGGGTGCCGATCTCGCTCTCGACCTCGGGCGGCGGGCTCATCATGGGGCTGGTCTTCGGCTGGATCCGCGGCAAGTACCCGACGTACGGGAACGTTCCGCCGGGTGCCCAGTGGTTCATGGACACCCTCGGCCTGTGCGTGTTCGTCGCGGTGGTCGGCATCAACGCCGGTCCGAGCTTCACCAGCGGTCTCTCCGACGCCGGCTGGGGTCTGCTGCTCCTCGGCGCGGTCGCCACCGTGGTGCCGCTGATCGTGGGCTTCCTGTTCGGGCACTACGTCCAGCGCATCCAGTTCCCGGTGCTGATGGGCGTACTGGCCGGGGGCCAGACCACGACGGCGGCGATCGGCGCGATCAACGAGACGTCCAAGTCCCAGATTCCCACGCTCGGTTACACGATTCCCTATGCCGTCGGCAACGTACTGCTGACCGTGTGGGGCGCAGTGATCGTCCTCCTCAACCACTGAACCCGCAAAGGGACGCCGCCATGCCCAGGACCAGCTTCAGCCGGGAAGAGATCCGGTCGTTCGCCCAGCTCAGCCCGTTCGAGCTGAAGGACAAGTTCATCAGCATCGCCCAGACGGCCCAGAGCGACGAGCCGGGCCAGAAGGGCCGGACGACGCGCGCGATGCTCAACGCGGGCCGGGGCAACCCGAACTGGGTGGCGACCGGGCCCCGGGAGGCGTACCACGCGCTCGGCTACTTCGCCCTGTCGGAGAGCAAGCGCGTCTGGACGGCGGACGATCTCGGCGGGATGCCCGAGGAGAAGGGGTGTGCGGAGCGCTTCGCGTCCTTCGCCCGGGCCCATCCGGACCTGCCGGGGATGGAGCTGCTGCAGGCGTCGTTCGACCTGGCGGTGAAGCGCTTCGGCTTCGACCCGGACGCGTTCGTCCACGAGATGACGGACTCGTCGATCGGGGACAACTACCCGGTGCCGGACCGCATCCTGCACCACACCGAGAGGATCGTGCGGGCGTACGTGGCGGACGAGATGTTCGACCACCGGCCGCCCGAGAACCAGAACCTGAGCCTCTTCGCCACCGAGGGCGGCACGGCGGCGATGTGCTACATCTTCGACTCGCTGATGAAGAACGGCATTCTGGCGAAGGGCGACCGGATCGCCCTGATGGTTCCGGTGTTCACGCCCTACCTGGAGATTCCGGAGCTCGACACCTACGAGTTCGACGTGGTGCGGGTGGAGGCGAGCCTCTTCACGGAGACGGGTGTCCGGCAGTGGCGGTATCCGACCGAGGAGGTCGCCAAGCTGGCCGACCCCTCCGTCAAGCTGGTCTGCTGCGTCAACCCGAGCAACCCGCCCTCGCTGGCCCTCTCCCAGCGGGTCGCCGACCAGATCGTGTCGATCGTGGCGGACACGAACCCGGGTCTGATCGTGGTGACCGACGACGTCTACGGGACGTTCGTGGAGGGGTTCCGCTCGCTCGCCGCCGACCTCCCGCGCAACACCCTTCTGGTGTACTCGTACTCCAAGCACTACGGTGCGACGGGCTGGCGGCTCGGCGTGATCGGACTGCACGACGACAACGTGATCGACGAGATGCTCGCCGCGCACTCCCCGGAGTGGAAGGCGCGGCTCGACCGGCGGTACGGGACGCTCTCGCTCGAACCGGGGAAGATCCGGTTCATCGACCGGCTGGTGGCGGACTCGCGGCAGGTGGCGCTGAACCACACGGCCGGGCTCTCGCTGCCCCAGCAGGTGATGATGGTGCTCTTCTCGCTCTTCGACATGCTGGACGAGGGCCAGGCGTACAAGCGGCGCATCCGGGCCATCGTCCAGCAGCGGCTCGAACTCCTCCTGGAGGGCGTGCACATGAAGGTCTCGGAGGATCCGAAGCGCGCGGCCTACTACATCGAGCTGGACCTGCTCGCGGAGGCCGAGCGGGTGCGCGGCAAGGCGTTCGCCGACTTCCTGGAGCAGAACTACGAGCCGGTGGACCCGCTGTTCCGCCTCGCCGAGCAGACCGGCGTGGTGCTGCTCAACGGGGGCGGCTTCGACGGCCCCGAGTGGTCGGTACGCGTCTCGCTCGCCAACCTGGACGATCTGGACTACCTCCGGATCGGCCACCATCTGCGCGTGATCTTCGACGCGTACGCGCGGGAGTGGCAGGAGAGCACGGGAGGCTGAGCCCTCGCTCACGCGCCCCGCAGGAGCGCGAGGGTCGCCTCCAGGTCCGCCCTGGTCAGCCGCTCGGCCGCCGCACCGTCCCCCTCGATGACGGCGCGGACGAGCGCGGCGTGGGTGTCCTCGCCGTGGCCGGGGTGCTCGGCGCGCAGGTCGAGCAGGTCGACCAGGTCGATGAGCCCCTGGCGCAGCGCGGGGGCGAACTCGCCGAAGAGGTCGGTGAGTACGGGGTTGTGGGCGGCGGCGACCACCGCGCGGTGGAGTGCGATGTCGGCGTCGACGAACTCCGCGTCGCCCCAGCCGCTCGCGGCCCGCCGGGCGGCCATGGCCGCGTCCAGGGCGGTGATGTCGTCCTCGGTGCGGCGTTCGGCGGCGAGCCGGGCGGCCTGCACCTCGATCAGCATGCGGACTTCGTAGATGTCGGTGACCGCCGCCCGGCGCAGCCGCGCGGGCCAGTCCTCCTGCGGGCGGTCGGCGACGACGAAAATGCCGGCCCCCTGGCGGGACTGGAGCATGCCGGTCGCGGCGAGGGTGCGGACGGCCTCGCGGACGGTGGAGCGGCCGACGCCGAGGGACTTGGCGAGGGTGGTCTCGCCGGGAATCTTCGTGCCGACCGGCCAGGCGCCCTGGGTGATCTGCTCCCGCAGGTGGGCGGTCGCCTGGTCGACGAGGGGGCTGGGACGGAGGGGACCGAGGGAGGACACGCGCTTCACCTGTCGGGTTGTCTGAAGACTTGGGATGTGCCTACTGTACCGCCATGACGCTCAGCGGTCTCCTTCTTCTCGGCTGCCGCGGCGGGGCCTGAAGCGACCGGCACCCCGCCGCGGGGTGCCGCGCTGTGCCGGTCGCATCCGGCGACACGAGAAGGAACACCCGTCCTCATGCCTACGATGCACAGCTTCCCCACCCTCCGTACGCCGCGCGGCCCGGTGCCCGCCGGATCCCCCGCGTGGAACCCGCAGCGCGCCAGCGACATGCCCTCGCAGCGTTACCGTTCCGCCTTCGACCGGGTGAACATCCCCTCGGCGGAGCGCGCTTGGCCGGACGCGCGGTTCGAGAAGGCGCCGCTGTGGGTGCCCGTCGACCTGCGCGACGGCAACCAGGCGCTGGCCGAGCCGATGGACACCCCGCGCAAACGCCGGATGTTCGACCTGCTGGTCACCATGGGGTTCAAGGAGATCGAGATCGGCTACCCGTCCGCCAGCCGGACGGACTTCGACTTCGTCCGCCACCTGGTGGAGGGCGACGCGATCCCCGGCGACGTGACCCCCGTCGTCTTCACCCCGGCCAGGCCGGACCTGATCGCGCGGACCTTCGAGTCGGTGGCCGGGATGGACCGGGCGGTGGTCCACCTCTACATCCCGACCGCCCCCGTCTGGCGCGACGTCGTCCTCGGCCGGGACCGCGCGCAGCTGTGGGCGACCGTCCGGGAAGCGGCGGAGCTGATGGACCGACTGGCCGGACAGCACCCGGCGACGGACATCAGGTTCGAGTTCTCCCCCGAGGTCTTCGTGCTCACCGAGCCGGACTTCGTCCTGGAGATCTGCAACGGGCTGACCACTCTCTGGGACGCGTCCCCGGACCGGCCGGTGATCCACAACCTGCCCGCCACGGTGGAGATCGCGACGCCCAACGTCTACGCCGACCAGATCGAGTACATGCACCGGGCCCTGGACCGCCGGGAGTCGGTGATCCTCTCCGTCCACCCGCACCACGACCGGGGCACCGGCGTGGCCTGCGCCGAACTCGCCGTACTGGCGGGCGCCCAGCGGGTGGAGGGCTGCCTCTTCGGCAACGGCGAGCGCACCGGCAACGTCGATCTGGTGAACCTGGCGCTGAACCTGCACGCCCAGGGGGTCGACCCGATGGTGGACTTCTCGGACATCGACGAGATCCGCCGCACGGTCGAGCACTGCAACCGGCTGGCGGTGCCGCCGCGCCACCCGTACGCGGGCGACCTCGTGTACACCGCCTTCTCCGGTACCCACCAGGACGCCATCAGCAAGGGGTTCGCGCACCACGAGCGCACCGCATCGCCGACCTGGGACGTGCCGTACCTGCCGATCGACCCGGCGGACGTGGGGCGCGGTTACGAGGCCGTCATCCGGGTCAACAGCCAGTCCGGCAAGGGTGGGATCGCCCATCTGCTGCGGAGCTCCCACGGCGTGGACCTGCCCGCCCGGATGCGGCCCGACTTCTCCCGTACGGTGCAGCGCTCGACCGACGACAGCGGCCTGGAGGCGACGCCCAAGGACCTCTGGGAGCTGTTCACGGCGACGTACCTGACGCCGGGCCAGGACGGGCCGGTGGCGCTGGAGGCGTGGACCGCCGACGTCACCGCCGACGGGGAACACCGGTTCGTGTGCACCCTGGGCGCCGACAGCGGGCCCTCGGGCGACTACGAGGGCACCGGCAACGGCCCGCTGTCCGCGTTCGTCCGGGCGCTGGCCGGCGCCGGCCACGCGGTGGAGATCCTGGACTTCACCCAGCACGCGACGACCGGCGGGCAGGACAGCCCGGCGATGGCCTACGCGGAGTGCCGGGTCGGCGGCCGGGTGGTCTGGGGCGCGGGCCGCGACACCTCGGTGCTGACCGCCTCGGTGCGGGCGGTCCTCTCGGCGGTGAACCGGGCGGGGTGAGCCGGGGTCCGGCACCGGGGTGCGGGCCGGGGGTCCGGCACCGGGGTGCGGGCCGGGCGCGGTCCCGGACGGGAGGCCCGGAGCCTTCCGTCCGGGACCGGCTTGCCGCGGCGTACCGGCCCGAAGGACCCGGGCCGTCCTACAGGACGCGCAGCGCCTCGCCGCTGTCGCGCTCGCGGCGGGCCAGTGCGTGCAGCACCGCCCGGTCGCCGTGGCGGTCGCGGGCGGCGGCGACCAGGACGTCGACCGCGACGGCGAGCGCCGCTCCGGGCTCCCGGCACGGGACACCCGCGCTCAGGGCCAGGTCTTCGAGGTGCACGGCCAGTTCGACGCAGCGGGTCCGGAGGTAGTCGTCGAGCAGCATCTCCTCGCCCGGGCGGTGGAGCACCTCCACCCGCCGGTCGGCCGGCTCCTCGCCCAGGCGCGGGGTCAGTCGCCGCAGCGCGTCCCGTGCCTGCTCGGCGACGGCCCCCGGACCGGCGGTGGCGGTCTCCTCGCTCCTGGCCCGTACGCCGACGTTGAGCGCCGAGTCGGCGTCGGCCGTACCGACGAGCCTGGCGTAGTAGCGCACCGCCGACACCGGTTCGGCGCCGACCACCGTTCCGGCGAGGAACCGCTCTACCTGGAGGACACTGTTCGCGAGATGGCCCGCCAGCCCGCCCACCGTCATCCGGGGCAGCACGGACTCCTTCTTCCAGGAGTCCGCCACCTCGTCCGACTCCAGCAGCTGTACGGCCTGTTCGGCGGCCAGCAGATACGTCTTCCGGATCTCCGTCGTCATGGCGGGCATCCTGCCCGACCGCCGATCACACCGACAGACCACATCCACATGATGGACGGACATCTCAGAATGCGGACGAATGCGTGATGCCGCCGTCAGTCGAACGTGTTCGGCGGCGGCGCCGGGGACGCCTTCGCGTCCGCGTCGGTGACGACCGCGGCCCCTCCGGTGAAGTCGGCCAGCGCGCGACCGTGTTCGACGCGGCCGGGGTGCGGGTCGGTGGCGACGCGGCGGGTGAGTTCGGCGACGGCGAGGGGCCGGTCGGAGGCGACGAGGACGGCGTTGCCGAAGCGGCGGCCCCGCCAGACCGTGGGGTCGGCGGCGAGGGCGAGTTCGGGGAAGTGCGCGGCGGCGGTGGCGATCTGGCCGCGCAGGTGGGCCAGCGGCGGGCCGTCCGCGAGGTTGGCGACGTAACTGCCGCCGGGCTTGAGCGCCCGCCTCACCTCGGCGAGGAACTCGGTGGTGGTCAGGTGGGCGGGGGTACGGGCTCCGCCGAACACGTCGGCGACGACGAGATCGGCCCAGCCGTCGGGTATTTTGCCGAGCCCCGCACGGGCGTCCAGGGCGCGGACGCGGACCCGGGCCTGCGGGTCGAACGGCAGTTCCTGGCGTACGAACGCGACGAGCGCCGCGTCGATCTCGACGATCTGCTGGGTGGAGCGGGGCCGGGTGGCGGCGGTGTAGCGGGCGAGGGTGAAGGCCCCGCCGCCCAGGTGCAGGACGTGCAGCGGGGCCCCGGGGGGCGCGGCGAGGTCGATGGCGTGACCGATCCTGCGCTGGTACTCGAAGGAGAGGTACGCCGGGTCGTCGAGGTCGACGTGGGACTGCGGGGCGCCGTCGAGCAGCAGGGTCCAGGCGTTCCGGCGCTCCTGGTCGGGGACGAGTTCGGCCCGGCCGCCGTCGACCGTCGCGGTGCGGGACTCGCGCCCCCCGCGCCCCTGCCGTTCGGCCCGTTCGGCCCGCTTGCCGGGCTTGGCGTTCCCCGCCGCCCCTCCTCGACGTGCCACGTCCGTCCGCCCTCACCGCCCCCGTCCGGCCGGTTCCCGCGTCCTGGTCGCGCGGTCCGGCTGGGGCGAGGAGAGCACCGGGGACAACCCCGCCCACCTGGACATTATGGGCTCAGCGGCAGTTGTCGGCCGCTTCGATCATGCGGGCCGCCTGGTCGAGCGCGGCCCGCAGCGCGGCGGGGTCGGTGACGGAGGTGTCGTCGGCGGGCGGCAGCAGCCAGCCGGTTCCGGCGACGGGCGGCTCGTCGGGGAGGCGGAGCCCGCGGCCCTCGGTGCTGGTACAGGCGCTGCCCGGGACGTCCCAGCCCTCGGCGGTGCCGGGCGGGACCAGGAAGCCGACGGTGTCGCCGGCCCCGTCGTGGAGCACGGGTCCCACCACGACCGGGCCGGTGCCCCGGCGCAGGATGTCGACGGCCTCCAGGCCCTGGCGGGCCGGGACGGTGACGAGGTCGCACAGGTGCGCGGCGCACCCCTCGATCGGGTCCGATGTCGTGTGCGGCGGAACGGCCGGCCGTGCCCCCGCGTCCTTCGAGGTGGCCGCAGTGGTCCATGGGCCGGTCTCCGTGCCGAGGTGAAGCATGGGAACCCCTCCTGTCGTCGCCGAACGGAGCCACGCCCCGTCTCCGCATGGACCAACGCGCCGACGGCGTCAAGGGCTACGGTGCCAAGCCGCCGCAAAGGGTGGCAGTTCATGGCGGATCGCGGCCGAGTTGCCCCCCTTTGTCGGGAAACCCTGCGTGAACGACCCGTCACACCAGGTACGTTCTTGCTCCGCCGGGACACCTGAGGCATGCGCCCGGCTGCACCAGAGAGGGCCACGCCATGGTGTCGTCGTCACGGGCCGTTCCCAACCTCGTCTTCCGCCGGTTGCGCGGACAGCGCTCGGCGGGAGAGTTCGCGGCGGCCGTCCGCAGGGCCGCCCGCGAGATCGGCGAGCAGGTCGCCTGCGACGCCCGCTACATCGGTCGCGTGGAGTCCGGCGAGATCCGGTGCCCGAACTACGCGTACGAACGGGTCTTCCTGCACATGTTCCCCGGCACCACCCTGGGGGACCTGGGCTTCTCGGACCGGGAGAGCGTGCGCGGACGTTCGGCGCGCACCCGTGGCCCGGCGGCCTGGAGATCCCTGTCCGGGGATCTTGGTCCGGCCCTCTCCGTACCCAGCGACATCGAGGAGAGCGACGTGCTGCGTCGCGTGTTCATGACGAGCGGCACCACCAGTGTGGCGACCGCGTCGATCGGGATCGGCGCCCACCGGGCCGCCGGGACCCCGATCGTGCTGCCCGCCCAGCGGCGGGCCGGTGAGGCCGAGGTGCGTTCCGTGGAGGAGGCGGTGCGCGAGATCCGCATCCTCGACGACCAGCACGGCGGCGACGGGCTCTACCGGCGTGCCGCCCAGCCCCTGCGGGCCGCGTACGCCCTGCTCGACTCCGGTACGCCCACCCGCCGCGCCACCGCCGACCGACTGCACTCCGGGGCGGGCGAACTGGCCCTCTCGGTGGGCTGGCTGGCCCACGACTCGGGGCGGTTCGACGACGCGCGCTCGTACTACGCGGAGGCGCTGGCCACGGCCCGGGTGGCGGGGGACGACGCGCTGGAGGCGCACGCCTTCTGCAACACGTCGTTCCTGGCCCGGGACGCCGGACGGCCCAGGGAGGCGGTCCGGGCGGCGGAGGCCGGGCAGCGTGCGGCCCGTTCGGTCGGCTCGCACCGGCTGCTGGCCCTGCTCGCCCTGCGCGAGGCGGGCGGCCGGGCCGGGCTCGGGGACCGTACGGGGTGCGACCGGGCGATCGCGCGGGCCAGGGCCGCCTTCGACCGGGGGCCCGCCGAGCGGGACCCGGAGTGGATGAGCTTCTTCCGCGAGGCGGAGATGCACCTGCTGGAGGCGCAGTGCTGGTCGGCGCTGGGCGACTGGCCCCGCGCGACCCGCCACGGCCGCCGGGCCACCGCGCTCCAGGACCCGCACTTCACCCGGAACCTCGCGCTCTACCGCGCGCAGCTGGCGGGCGACCTGGCACGGGCCGGGGCGGCGGAAGAGGCGGTCCGCTCGGCGCACCAGGTGCTGGACCTGCTGGACCGGGTCCGGTCCACCCGGATCAGCGGGATGCTGACGGGCACGGTGCGGGTACTGGCCGCCGACCCCGGCGCGGCGGCGGTGGCGGGGCTGCTGGAGCGGTACCGCGCCGCGCAGCGGGGCTGAACCGCCGTGCCACCGGCCCCCGGCGGCACGGCGGTGCCGCTCAGCGTTCCAGGTGGCCGGTGTCGTTCCACCGCTCGACGGCGGGCATTCCGTAGGCCCAGCCCAGCACGGACAGCGAGGTCGGCTCCAGCCGGACGCGGGCGCCGAACATCAGGTCCTCGCCCAGCCAGCGCGCGGCGATCGACCGCAGCACGTGGCCGTGGGCGAAGACGAGGACGTCGCGTTCGCCGGAGCGCACCCGCTCGACGATCCCGTCGGCGCGCGCCGTCATGTCGGCGGTGGACTCCCCGCCGGGTACCCCGTCGCGCCAGATCAGCCAGTCGGGCCGGTCCGCCTTGATCTGCGCCGGGGTGAGGCCCTCGTAGTCGCCGTAGTCCCACTCCATCAGGGCGTCCCAGGTCTCCGCCCGGTCGCCGAATCCGGCCAGTTCGCAGGTCTCGGCGGCCCGGACCAGCGGGCTGGTGCGGATGTCCGTGTCCGGCAGCCCGGACCAGGGGGCCCGGTGCAGCCGCTCGCCCAGCAGCTTGGCGCCCTCCCGCCCGGAGTCGAGCAGCGGGATGTCGGTCCTGCCGGTGTGATTGCCCTGGACCGACCACTGGGTCTGGCCGTGCCGGGCGAGCAGGATGCGCGGTGCCATGAGCGGGCTCTCCCTGAGAACTGGGGGACGGCGGGTGGGCTCCGGGACCACGGTGTCCGGGCGCCGGGACGTGTCCGACGGACACGTCCGGGGAGGGGCGCGCTCCGGCCCCGGGGTGTGTCGTCAACGTGCCCGCGGGCGGTGCGTCCGTCCCTCTCCATCATCCCGCATCATCGCGTACGGGATTGAGGGCCGCCCTGCCGGGCACGCGTCCCCCACAGTCGTGGGGTGGACCGGGCAACCTCCCGGCCCGTCCGCACGTCCCCCTCTGTGCGGGACCCGGCCGGGGCGGGCCGGGCTCACGAGGGCGCGAAAGGGACCCCCCGGGGGAAATCACGACGGACGACCGCCGTACGGTTGAACGCCCGCCGTCGGACGCTTGAACAGGGGAGAGCCACCGGATGCCGCACGCCACACCCGCACGCGCCTCCGGCCGCCCCCGCTGGTGGACGGAGCTGCCGCTCATAGCGGTGGTGTACGGGCTCTACTCGGCCGGCCGGCTGCTCGCGCGCGGGGACATAGCCGCCGCCGTCGACCACGGGCTCGACATCCTCCGGCTGGAAAAAACGCTTCACCTGAACATCGAGCACCCGCTCAACCGGCTGCTGACGGCGCACTCCTCGGTGGGGATACCCGCCGACTTCGCGTACGCCTCCCTGCACTACCTCGTCACTCCGGCGCTGCTGCTGTGGATGTACCGGCGCCGCGCCGTCGCCTACCGCGCGGCCCGCACCTGGCTGCTGACCTCCACCCTGATCGGCCTGATCGGCTTCACGCTGATGCCGACCTGTCCGCCCCGCCTCCTCGACGCCGCGCACGGGTTCGTCGACACCATGGCGCAGTACAGCTCCTACGGGTGGTGGGGCACCGAGGCGAGCGCCCCGCGCGGACTCGGCGGCATGACCAACCAGTACGCGGCGATGCCGAGCCTGCACGTGGGGTGGGCCCTGTGGTGCGGGGTCCTGCTGTGGCGCTACGGACGGCATCCGCTGCTGCGGGTACTCGGCGTCCTCTACCCGCTCACCATCGTCTTCGTGGTCATGGGCACCGCCAACCACTACTTCCTGGACGCCCTGGCGGGCGCCGCGGTGATGGGCGCGGGCGCGCTGCTGACCCGCCCGGTGATGCGCGCCGCCGCCCCCGTCTCGGCCCGCCTGCGGGCGCTCGTCTCCCGGAGGTACCCGTCGGGAGCGGGAGTTCCGGCGACGCCGTCCCCGATTGTCAGTGGCGGATGCGAGACTTCGGCGGGTGAGCGAATCCCCGGCCGGCGGACCCCCTCCGCACATTCCAGCGACGCGCCCCGCGCCTCCGGCACACCCGGCCGGACCGGCGCCGGCGACAGCGCTCCGGCAGCGGCTCGCTGAGCTGCGCGGACCGACGGTCGTCCCGCATCCGCTGGACGCCCGCGCGCTGGCCGCCCTCGCCGCCAACCCGGGCTGCAAGCGGCGGGCTCTCCTCGACGGCGCCGGGGTCGACAAGACCGGGCTGGCCACCGCGCTCGGCTCCCCCTCGGGTTTCGGCCAGTCCCAGTTCGCGTTCATGCGGGGCAACGCCTTCGAGGCGCGGGTCAAGGCTGACGGCGGCACCGAGCTGCTGCGCCTGCTGCACGAGAGCCTCGGCGGCGGCGAGCCGCCCGAGGGCGCCCGGGTCCCCGACCTGACGGCGGCCGGACCCGAGGGCCGGACGGCCCGGACCGCGCTGGCCCTGCGCGAGGCGACCGCGGCCGGTGGCTGGAGCCTGCTGGACCACCCGATGCTGGCGCTGGAGGTGGCGGGCTCGCCCGCCTATCTGGAACCGGACGCCGTGGTGGTGCATCCCGACGGCCGGTGGACGGTCATCGAGATCAAGTCGTTCCCGATGATCGACGGCTCCGCCGACGCGGCGAAGGTGGGTGCCGCCGCCCGGCAGTCGGCGGTCTACGTCCTGGCCCTGGAGGCGGTCGCCGCCCGCACCGAGGGGGCCGAGGTGGCGCACGACGTCCTCCTCGTCTGCCCCAAGGACTTCTCCAACCTGCCCACCGGCTCCGTCGTCGACGTACGCAAGCAGCGCGCGGTGACGCGGCGCCAGCTGACCAGGCTCACCCGCATCGAGGAGATCGCGGCCCTGCTCCCCGAGGGAGCGAGCTTCGATCCCGGGTGCTCGGCCGAGGAGCTGACCGCCGCCGTGGAGGCGGTCCCGGCGGCGTACGCCCCCGAGTGCCTGGCCGCCTGCGAGCTCGCGTTCCACTGCCGGGCGAAGGCCCGGACCCGGGGCGACGTACGGACGCTGGGGCGCGGGGTGAGCGGTGAGCTCGGCGGGCTGACCACGGTCCGCGCGGTGCTGGACGCGGCGGCGGGCAAGGAGGGCGACCCGGCGGACCCGGCCGTCGCCGCGCTGCGCCGGGCGGCGGCGCTGCGGGCCGAGGCGCTGGAGGGCGCGGCGTCGCTGCCCGCCCGCACCCCGGCGGACCGGGAGGGCACGGCGGCATGTCACTGATCAGCACGCTGGCGCGGCTGGAGGCGGTGGACAGCGGGCGGGCCCAGCCGCTGGCGACCGTACGCCACCGGCATCTGACGGACCGGCCGCTGGTGCTGGTGCCGCTGACCACGTCCGGCGAGGCGGGCGCCCCGCTGGGCGCGCTGGTGGGGACGGACCGGGAGGCGCCGAGGCTGCTGGCGGTGGCGCAGCCGCGCGACCGCGATCTGCGGTTCGCGTTCCTGGCGGAGCTGGCCGAGCTGGTGCTGCCGCACATCGAGGCGTACGCGGACGTGGTGGAGCCCTCCGAGCGGAGCGAGACCGACCCGGAGACCGGCAAGAAGGTCAAGGTCGAGGTCGATCTGTGCGTGGACGCGGCGCAGTTGATCGTGCCGAGCCGGGCCGGGATCGACCTGGTGCGGCTGCTGGGGCGGTCGATGCGGTTCCGGCGCACCAGCGAGGACGACCCCGACACCCCGTATCCGGCTCCGCCCCGGGTGCCGCTGCTCGGGCGCTGGCTGACGCACTACGCGGAGCGGGCCCGGGTGCCGGGATCCTCGCTGCTGCTGGCCACCACGGATCTGCTGAACCGCCACTGGGCGACGGGGCAGAGCAGTGTGGAGGACCAGCACCTGGGGGCGCTGCTCGCGTGGATCGACCCGCCGGACGGCGGACCGGGCGCGGAAGCGGCGCTCCGGGCGGAGCTGGAGCGTGACCGGGACGGCCAGTTGGTCTGCCCGCCCGCGGGTCCGGCCACGGACCCGGCGTTCGACAACCGGCTGCTGGCGCCCGCGATCGAGCGGTACGACCGTGCCCGCACCGCGCTCGCGGCGGTCGAGGACGGGGTGGAGGCGGACGTGCGGCTCGGCGAACTGCACGCCGCCGAGCGGGAGATCCGTTCGCTGCTGGCCGGGGTGCTGCTGCCGACCTGGGACGCGGTGTGGCGGGGGCTCGACCGGCTGCGGGAGCTGCCGGAGGGGGCGAGGGCCGAGGAGCGCTGGACCGGTGACCGCTGGTCGTTCACCGGCCACCGCGACAAGGTGCGGGCGGGCGAGCCGCCGCAGCCGCGCCGGGACGACGCGGTGACGGCGGCCCGGAAGCTGTCCTCCCGGGAGACCGCGCAGGCGCGGCTCGACGCCCAGGAGGCGCTGGACGATCCGCTGGTGCTGGCCGGCCGGCGGCTGAACGGCGAGGCGTTCGTCGGCGAGGTGACGGCGGTCGAGATGGCGTACACCGAGTCGAAGCGCCCGTCCCCGCGCCCGCTGGTCACGGTCCGCACGGCCGAGCGCCCGCAGCTGGGCGAGCGGACGAAGGTGTACCGCTCGCTGGACGGCAAGCCGCAGTCGGCGGAGTTCGTCCGGTACGCCGGCCCCGGCACGGGCCCCGACGGCACCGGGCTCCCCGAGGACGGCTCGGAGGTGCTGCTGGTGCTGCGGGTCCTGGACCGGATGGGGCGCGCCAAGGAGCCGTCCCCCGGCTCGCTGCCCGAGCCGGGTGAGCACACGGTGTGGACGCTCTTCGAGCACGACCAGCGTGGCGGCCCGGCACTGCCGGACGCCGAGGAGACCCCGTGGACCCACGGCGGTCCGCCGGGCACGTCCGCCGAACTGCCCGACGCCGTGACCCCGGAGGACGTGCTGTGACCGACGTACGGATGGCCGAGGAGTCCGCCGGGACCGCGCGGTTCGACCCGGGCGCGGCGGCGGCGCGGGCGACCGGCGCGATCCTCCACGACACCCTGCACGGCGATGCCCGGGGTGTCGTGGTGAACTCCCCGCCGGGCGCGGGCAAGTCCACCCTGGTGGTCCGCGCCGCACTGGAACTCGCCGCCGCCGGTCGCCCCTTGATGGTGATCGCGCAGACCAACGCGCAGGTCGACGACCTGGTGGTGCGGCTCGCGGAGAAGGAGCCCGGCCTGCCGGTGGGGCGGCTGCACAGCAGCGACTTTGACCCGTACGACAAGGTGCTGGACGGCCTGGACAACGTCCGCACGTCCGCGAAGGCGGCCGACCTGGCCGGGCTCGACGTGGTCCTCTCGACGGCCGCGAAGTGGGCGCACGTGAAGAACGTCGAGCCGTGGGAGCACGCGATCGTCGACGAGGCGTACCAGATGCGCTCGGACGCGCTGCTCGCCGTGGCCGGTCTCTTCCGGCGGGCGCTCTTCGTGGGCGACCCGGGGCAGTTGGACCCGTTCTCGATCGTGGGCGCCGACCAGTGGGCGGGGCTGAGCCACGACCCGTCGGCGAGCGCGGTCTTCACCCTGCTGGCGCACAACCCGGGTCTGCCGCAGCACCGGTTGCCGGTCTCCTGGCGGCTGCCCGCCTCGGCGGCGCCCCTGGTGTCGGACGCCTTCTACCCGTACACCCCGTTCCGCAGCGGCACCGACCACGGCGACCGGACGCTGGCGTTCGCCGAGGCGTCGGACGGCTCGGGGCCCGACCGGGTGCTGGACGTGGCGGCGGAGTCGGGCTGGGGCCTGCTGGAGCTGCCCGCCCGCCACACCCCGCGCACCGACCCGGAGGCGGTGCGCGCGGTGGCGCTGGTGGTCCGCAGGCTGCTGGACCGGGGCACCACCGCGACCAGTGAGCGCGCGACGGACCCGGTGCCGGTGACGGCGGACCGGATCGCCGTCGGCACCGCCCACCGCGACCAGGCGGCGGCGGTGCGCGCGGCCCTCGCCGGGCTGGGGGTCACGGGCGTCGCCGTGGACACCGCGAACCGGCTCCAGGGGCGGGAGTTCGACGTCACGGTGGTGCTGCATCCGCTCTCCGGGCGGCCCGACGCCACCGCCTTCCACCTGGAGACGGGCCGGCTCTGCGTGCTGGCCTCCCGCCACCGGCACGCCTGCGTCGTGGTGTGCCGGGCGGGAGTCGCGGACCTGCTGGACGAGCATCCGTCGGCGGAACCGGTGCAGCTCGGCGTGGAGGTGAAGTTCCCGGACGGCTGGGAGGCCATGCAGTCCACCTGGGAGCACTGGTCGAAGTACCGGGTGTCCTGGGGCGGTTGAGGGAGAGCGCACGGACCGGACGCTTCCGGGCGGTGTTTTCCGGCCGGTCGGCCAGGAAAGACTTGTTCGGGGCCACCGCGGCACACACCACGCGGACCGAACCCGGGGCCACGGCTCCTTCCGGACACACCGGCATGCCCATGACCGCGGAATCGTTCGGTGCACCGGACACGTTGGCCACGGGGGACGGACCGGCGGGGCCGGGCTCTCGCGGCCCGGGACACCGGACTTGCGCGGGGTTGGACAATGGAGGGTGGCCGTCCGGCCTTCCCGAAGGAGGAAAACGCACATGGCACAAGCCGAACGGAACGCGCAGCCGAGGCTGCGCCCCGCCCCCCTGCTCTTCGAACCCGCGGAGGCGGCGGCTGACCCCGACCACTTCTTCAACCTGGAGTCGATGGACGATCCGGCGGAGCTGCTGACCCGCGCGACCGAGCTGACGCACGCGTTCCGGGCCGCCACCGACCGGAGCATCGAGTTCCAGGCCGTCGCCGCCGCCCAGCTCGCCGACCCCCGCCGCTTCGACCGGCTGACGCCCGCCGATGTCGCGGAGCGCGCGGAGTGGACCGAGGACTACGCGGAGAAGATGATCGAGTTCGGCCGTTCGCTGCTGAAGTCGCCCCGCCCGTGAGTCCTGCCCGTGAGCCGCGCCGGTGAGCCCCGCCCGTGAGTCCTGCGCGTGAGCCCCGCCAGTGGGCCCCGCCCGCGAGTCCTGTCCGCGAGCCCCGCCCGGGCCGCGCGCACCCGGGTCACACCTGGCACGGGAGGCACATGCGTCACGCGTGACATGCGGTACGGAGAAGTCCCCCGGCTCCCGCCCCCGGCACGGTCACTCCGGGTGCAGCTTCTGGCATATGCCCGCGGGCAAGATACCCGGCAAGGTGGTGTCCTGTCCTGGATTCGACGACTCTCGGCGTCAGCCCCGTCACGCCCGGTAGACCTGTCTCCATGACCGCATGGCTGGAAGACGAAACGTCCCTGCAGACCCGCGAACCGCGCTCCGGCGTCGGCACCCTCCCTCCGCTGCGGAGCCAGGCCCCGCACCAGCCTGCCGAGGTCACCTCCGCCGGGGCCGTCTGGCTCGCGAGCTCCACGGCGAACCCGCGCACCACGCTCGCCCGCTGGCAGGCGAGCCCCGCCTCGCCGGGGGTCCTGCCCTGCGGCACCGCGTTCGACGTGGTGAGCGTCCCGTCACTGTTCGGGCGGCGGATGCTGGAGCGACTCTGGGCGGAGGGGCCCGGCTCCGGTCCGGTCGCCACCCACCGCGGCCGGACCCTGCTCTTCGCGGCGCCCGGCACCGCCCAGCGGCTCCCCTCGCTGCTGGCCTGGGAAGAGTGGGGCACCGGCGGCGCCGGCCCGGCGTCCGGCCCGCGCGCGCTGCCCCCGGTGCTCTGCCACGGCACCGGCGACGCGGTGACCGTACCGCCGCTGACCTGCGACCCCACCGCCCCGGGGCCGCAGTGGGTGGTCGCCCCCGACACCCGCACCCCTTGGCTGCCCGGTCCCGACGTGCTGCGCTGGGCCTGTGTGAGGGCCGCCCGGAGCGCCGTCCCGCCGGTGTCCGATTACTCGATTTTTCCTCCGGCGGATCTGGATGCTAATGTCTACGACGTCAGCAGGCGCCGCTAGCTCAGTTGGTTAGAGCAGCTGACTCTTAATCAGCGGGTCCGGGGTTCGAGTCCCTGGCGGCGCACCGACGGAAGAAGCCCCTCGCGGAAGCGGGGGGCTTCTTCGTGTCTCGGCGGGGTTTCCGCTGCGGAAGGCCCCGCGCCCCCGCGTCCCGGCGCCCCGGCCAGGCCCAGGGCGCCCGGCCCGGGTCTCAGGTGCCGGTGGTGATCCGTACCGTCCAGGAGCCCGACGGCGTCCTGTCGGCGACCTCCACGCGGATCCGCTCCCCCGGCACGCTGTACGTCTCCCCGACCGAGAGCGGGGCGTCCGCGAGCGGCGGGTAGACCGAGCGGTCCCAGCAGGCCTCCGTGTCCGGGTGCGTGTCCAGCACCTCCACCGGGCCGCTGCCGGAGGCCGTGGCGCTGCGCACCCGGTAGACCAGCACGCCCTCGGTGCAGGTCGACCGGTCGTTCCCGGTGGCGCCGCGGGCCTCGACGGCGAGCGCGCTGTCCTCGCCGGTCCTGACGACGGCGAGCCGGGTGCCCATGGTGCCGCCGGGGACGGGGGCGGCGGCGACCGGTTCCAGGGTCACGTCCGCGCTGCCCTGGACGCAGACCACCTGCCGGTCGCCGAGCCAGCCGAGCTTCCACTTGTGCCAGCCGAAGAGGTCCGGCGCCAGCCCGAACTGGCTGCCCATGACGTCCCAGTCGCCGACGTGCGTGTCCCAGTCGCCCTTGCCGTCCGTGGGGCGGTGGTAGAGGTCGGCGAGGTCGAAGACGTGCCCGGTCTCGTGGGCCAGGACGTTGCGGTCGGGCGGGTGCTGCTCGAAGACGGTGACGACCCGCTTGATGTCCTTGCCGTCGGCGGTGATCGGCCGGTCGAAGTTGACGACCTTGGTGGCGTCGGAGTCGACGCCGGGCGCGTCGGGGTCGGCGACCAGGTAGACGATGTCGTACGCGGAGAAGTCGACCTGCCCGTCGGCGGCCCGGATCGCGTCGCGCAGGTAGGACGTCCGGCGCCCGGAGTCCCAGTCCCGCTCTATGCCGTACCAGGTGGACGGGTGCGGCATCCGGACCCAGCGCTTCTGCGGGTGTGCGCCCAGGGTGAAGGCGCCGTAGCTGGCCTTCCGGAAGAAGGCGGTCGTGGAGGGGAAGTAGTCGGCGGTGAGCACGTCCGGCGTGACGACCGGGTCGGCGTCGGGGAAGGACAGGAAGATCATGACCGCGTCGAGGTGCCGGGCGGGGCGGGGGTAGGCGCCGTTCCAGCTGTCCAGACCCAGCGAGTGGTGGGCCGCGGTCCGGGGCAGCGCGCACGGCTTGACGCCCGCGTAGGCGGCAGCCGCAGGACCGGCGACGAGCGACATGGCGGCCAGGGCCATGAGTGCGGTCAGCGCCGCCGCCACTCCGCGCGGACTCGGCTTCTCCACCCCCCCGGGTCCGTGCTGACGCGGCACATCTACCTCCGGCTGGGATGCGGAACATCTCGCTCCACCCTGTGCCCGATCACCGCACCCCGCCCGCTGGGCTGCCCCACACGGGTCAGGGCACGCCCGGCCCCACCGCGGGAGCCCGCGGGAGCCCGCCCCACCCCGCCCCGCCGCCGCAGCCGCCCCCGCCCCGCCCGCGGACGTCCGCCCGAAACCCCTTCTCCGGCGGACTCCGATCACGTACCGTCACATACGGTCATTCACTCCTCGGAATCCGACAGTGAGGCGTCGTCGGGGAACACAGGCGCACAGAAGGGAACAGTGGCGGGCAAAGCGGCAAACCGTGCGGAGCGATGCCCGAACCTTGCGGAGGACGGCCACCGGGCGCGTACGCGTCAGCCGGGACCGGACCGGCGGGCAGCGGCGAGCGGGCCGGGCTGGAAGCGCCGACACCCCACCCTCTATGCTTCCTCACGTTTTCCCGCGTGGTTCGCACCCCCGGCCCGGTGCGCCCACCCGGTGGCCCGTCCGGCCACACTTGTTCACGACGATCTGCACAGCGGGAGCGAGCGGTGAGCGGAACCTCCGAAGGGCACAGGCCCCCGGCAGGCACATCCCCCGGCGCACCCCCGGAGACGGACACGGAACGTCACCGCCCGGAGACCGCGTCGGCCGCCTACCGGTCCGCCTTCCGCAGCGCCACGTTCGCCATGGCCGTGGTGGACGACGCCGGGACGGTCGTCCACGCCAACGAGGCACTCGCCCGGATGACCGGGACCCCCGCCGCCGGACTCACCGGACGGCCCGTCGCCGCCCTCGTCGGTCTCACCCCCGACGACCATGCCTGGCGTGCCTACCGCGAGGTGCTGCGGGGACGGCGTTCCCGGTTCCGCTGCACCCGTCGGCTCAAGCACCGGGACGGCCGGCCGCTCTGGGCCGAGATCACCGTCGTCCCGATGGCCGATCCCGTGGCGGGCGACCCGGGCCGGGCACTGCTGACGGTCGCCGACATCACCGACCGGCACGAGCTCCAGCAGCGGCTGCGCCACCTCCAGATGCACGACGCGGTGACCCGGCTGCCCAACCGGACCCTCTTCTTCGAACGGCTGTCGGCCGCGCTGGAGCTGTCGCCGTTCCAGGACAGTTCGCTGCTGCCGCGCCCCGGCCGGATCGGCCTCTGCTACCTGGACCTGGACGGCTTCAAGGCCGTCAACGACACCCTGGGGCACCGGACCGGCGACCGGCTGCTCGCCGCCGTGGCCGGACGGCTCGGCGACGTCGCCGGGCGCGACCCGTACCACCCGGGCGGCAGCCACTTCGTGGCGCGGCTCGGGGGCGACGAGTTCGCCGTGCTGGTCGAGGAGTCGCAGGGCACCCAGCAGCTGCTGGACCTGGCGGACGCGCTGCTCACGGCCGTGCAGCAGCCGTTCGACCTGGCGGGGCAGCTGCTCTCGGTCTCCGCCTCGATCGGGGTGGTGGAACGCGCCTCGGCGGGCACCTCCCCCACCGGGCTGATGCAGGCCGCCGACACCACGCTCTACTGGGCGAAGGCGGACGGCAAGGCCCGCTGGACCCTCTTCGACTCCGAACGCAACGCCCACCGGATGACCCGGCAGGCGCTCTCCTCGACCCTCAGGCCGGCCGTGGACCGCGGCGAGTTCGCCCTGGAGTACCAGCCGCTGGTCGGCATGGCCGACGGTGTGATGCGGGGCGTCGAGGCGCTGGTGCGGTGGAACCATCCGCAGTTCGGGGTGCTCGGACCGAACCGCTTCGTCGCCATCGCCGAGGAGGACGGCTCGATCGTGCGGCTCGGCCGCTGGGTGCTGCGTACGGCCTGCCGGCAGGCCCGCCGCTGGCAGCTGGACCATCCGGACGGGCCGGCGCTGTTCGTCAGCGTCAACGTCGCCGTACGGCAGGTCTGGGACACCGACCTGGTCGCGGAGGTCCGGGACGTCCTCGCCGAGACCGGCCTCGATCCCGGGCTGCTGCAACTGGAGCTGACGGAGTCCGCCGTCATGGGCTCGGCGGGCCGCCCGCTGCGGGCGCTCCAGGCGCTGAGCGACATGGGCGTACGGATCGCCATCGACGACTTCGGCACCGGCTACTCCAACCTCGCCTACCTCAGTCGGCTCCCCGTCTCCGTGCTCAAGCTGGACGGCTCCTTCGTGCGCGGTTTCCGGTACGACGACGGAGGCAGGCATCCGAGCCCGGCCGACGAGACCATCGTGGAGGCGCTGGTGGAGCTGGCGCACCGGCTGGGGCTGACGGTGACGGCGGAGTGCGTGGAGACGGCGGAGCAGGCCGAGCGGCTGCGCCGGATCGGCTGCGACACCGGGCAGGGCTGGTTGTACTCACGGGCGGTCGCGCCGGAGCGGATCGCCGAGCTGATCGCCGCGGGCGGGGTGGCCGTGTCCGGGGCCCCTTGACCACGGGGCCCCGGACGCGCGGGCGCGATCAGAGCGTGGGCAGGCCGTACGCGTCGGCGATGAGCTCGTAGCTGCGCAGCCGGGCCTCGCCGCCGTGCGCGTTGGCGGTGATCATCAGTTCGTCGGCGCCGGTCCGCTTGGCCAGGTCGTCCAGGCCCGCGCGGACCTGCTCGGACGTGCCGTACACGATGTTGCCGAGCCATTCGTCCACGAAGTCGCTCTCCAGCGGGCCGAAGGTGTGCGCCTCGGCCTCCTCCGGGGTGGGCACCAGGCCCGGCCGGCCGGTGCGCAGCCGCAGCATGCTGAGCGCCCCCGTGAGCACCTGGCGGCGCGCCTCGGCCTCGGTCTCGGCGGCGAGCGCGGCGGCGCCGATCAGCGCGTACGGGGCGTCGAGCACGGCGGACGGCCGGAAGGACTCCCGGTACAGGTCCAGGGCCGGGATGGTGTTCCGGGCCGAGAAGTGGTGCGCGAAGGCGAAGGGCAGTCCGAGCATGCCGGCCAGCCGGGCGGAGAAGCCGGAGGAACCGAGGAGCCAGATCGGGGGCCTGGCCGGGGACTGCACCCCGCCGTCGGAAGTGGCCTGCACGGGCCCGGGGACGGCGTGGATACGGGAGTAGGGGTGGCCGTCCGGGAAGTCGTCGTCCAGGAAGCGGGTCAGCTCGGCGAGCTGCTGCGGGAAGTCGTCGGCGCCCTCGTTGAGTCGGTCGGTCCGGCGCAGCGCGGCGGCGGTGGCGCCGTCCGTGCCGGGGGCGCGGCCGAGGCCGAGGTCGATCCGGCCGGGGGCCATCGCCTCCAGGGTGCCGAACTGCTCGGCGATGACGAGCGGGGCGTGGTTGGGCAGCATCACGCCGCCCGAACCGAGCCGGATGCGGTCGGTGTGGGCGGCGAGATGGGCCAGGATGACGGCCGGGGAGGACGAGGCGACGCCCGGCATGGAGTGGTGCTCGGCGACCCAGAAGCGGTGGAAACCGCGCCGTTCGGCCAGCTTCGCGATGTCGACGCTGGTGCGGAGCGCCTCGCTCGCGGTGCGGCCCTTGCCCACGGTCACCAGGTCGAGCACGGACAGCGGCACCGGGGCGGTGCCGCCCGCCGTGCCCCTGACGGTGTCGGCCCGGCCGTCGGCGGTTCCGTCTGCGGCGCCGTCGCCGTCGTTGCGGATCTCGTCGCCTCGGTTCTCGTCCACGTGTCGCTCTCCCGGTGCCACTGGTCATACGTATGCGTATCGAACCCGTGCAACAGGAGGGAGGCTCCGCTTATTCCGGGCGGAGCCCCCCGGATGCGTTGCGGGCACGCCGCGTACGGCACCCCGTACGTGACTCCCGGAACTCCCTGGCCCTCACTCCCGGACTTCGAGTCCGCGCGGTTCGACGGTGCCGAGCGGGGGCTCCCGGGTGGCGAAGAGGGCGCCGAGTCCGGGGGCCCAGATGTGGCGGTCGGTGAGCCGCAGCCCCTCCCAGACGGTGACCGGGTTGGCCGCGAGGACCGGCTTGCCGAGAAGCCGCTCCAGCTCGGGGACGTGCGCCGCGGTGTGCAGGGCGGTGTCGGGGAGCAGGACCGCCTCCGCGTCCGGGTGGTCGCCCGCGATGGCGAGCTCGCGGACGAGGTCCAGGTCCCAGCGGGCCACCTCGGCGCCGGTGATGATCCCGCTGCCCCGGGTGGCGACCACCTCGACTCCCGAGGCCGTCAGGAAGTCGCTGAACAGCGCGGCGACGTCGTCCGGGTAGGTCGCGGCGACCGCGACCCGTCGCACCCCGAGCTCCCGCACGGCGTGCACGAAGGCGAAGGACGTGCTGGACGCGGGGAGTCCCGCGGAACGCGCCAGCGCCGAGATCTGCGCCTGGGCGCCGTCCCGGCCGAGGACGAAGCTGCCGCCCGTGCAGGCCCACACCAGCGAGTCGGCACCGGCCAGCCGGAGCTCCTCCACACCCGCGTCGAGCCGCTCGGCCGAGCCCAGTTCGCGCAGGGCCTCCACCCGGCGGACGTCGTCGCCGATCCCGGTGCGGAACAGGGGCAGTCTGATGTCGCTGTCCAGCGTGATCTCGATCCGCGGGAAGTCGTCCTCGGCGCATTCGCCCGGGTAGAGAAGTCCGACGGTCGTCATGTCCACCCTTCCTGTTCGCCCGGACCCGGTGGTCCGGGACAGGGGCGGGGCGGGCCGCTCGCGGACGGTGCGACCGGCTCGCGGTCGTCCCTGTCTCTTCACTCTGTTCGTCTTCGTCTCTCTCCAGTGTTCCCGACATCCGCCGTCGCACCCACAGGGAGAGCCGGAGGCTGTCCGGCCGCACCGCCCCGAAGTCGGCGCTGATGTTCGACGAAGGACAGGTGGTCGAATCCCGTGGCCGAAAAAATCTTTGGTTTTCCACAGGAATTCCTCCGGCATGCGAACGCCCGCGCACCGGCCGTGACCTGGCACTTGCCAGAAGTGTTCATGTCTCTGGCATATGCCACATGGGTGCACCCCAGACCAGGGACGACCCAGAAGGGACAAGAAGTGGTCAACAGCCCTGCCATGGGCACTTCTTGGCCACTATCGTGGACGCACGGCTTTTGCGGTCGGACCTTGGGCAGGGGGCACCGTGACTTTGCGACCGGAACCAACGGCGCCGTTCCACGCGGTGCAGCACGCTTTCCGCGTGCTCGAGACGGTCTCCCACCACGGCGACGGCGTGACCGAAACACAGCTCCTGCGCGAGACCGGACTGATGCCCGCCCGCCTCACCTCCCTGCTGCTGACGCTGCGCCGCGAGGGGTACGTCGAGCAGATCGCGGACGGCGCGTACGTCCTCGGCGCCTCGCTGCTCCTTCTCGGCTCGGGCCCCACCCGGCGCCTCGCCCTGGAGGAACGGCTCCAGAAGATCCTGGCGCAGCTGCGCGACACGGTCGGTGCGGCGGTCTACATGAGCCGGTACGTCGACGGCGAGGTCACGGTGGTCCAGGTGCTGGACGGCCCGCTCACCCCGGCGGTCAGCGAGTGGGTGGACTTCCGCTCGGCGGCGCACGCCAGCGCGGTCGGCAAGTGCCTGCTGGCCCAGCTGGACCAGGACGCCCGGCGCGACCACATCGCGCGCCACCGCACGGCGCGGCTCACCTCCCGCACCATCACGGACGAGAAGGTGCTGCTGGCCACCCTCGACCACCACCCCGCGACGGTCCCGATGCTGGATCTCCAGGAGTACGCGGTGGGCACGGTCTGCGCGGCGGTCCCGCTGACCGCGGGCGGCTCGGCGGGCTGCCTGGCGCTGTCGCTCCCGGTCGGCGACACCTACCGGCTGCGCGAGGCCGCCGAGCTCCTGAACCAGCAGGCCGCGCCGGTCCTGCTGTCACTGGCGCTCTGACCTCCCGGAGGGGGGTGTCATCAGCACCCCTCCGGACCAGGTATTATTTTCGAGTCAGCAGGCGCCGCTAGCTCAGTTGGTTAGAGCAGCTGACTCTTAATCAGCGGGTCCGGGGTTCGAGTCCCTGGCGGCGCACGACACGACAGTGGGGCGGTCTCCGGTACCGGAGACCGCCCCACAGCGGTCGGGAGGTGTAATGGGGTTGCGGGGGGTCG
>NZ_JBHWYX010000063.1:0-4768 GCF_042728795.1 Streptomyces sp. NPDC060184 | reverse complement strand
GCCTATTGCTTTGTTGTTTCCTCATGTTCTATTAAAATCGGGGGGGGGGGGGTGCGTGCCCGGGGGGCCCCCCCACCGCCGCGGGGGGGGGTCTCCGGTACCGGAGACCGCCCCACTGCGTTCTGCTGTTCTTCGGGTGTTCCGTGGGCTCGGCCGTCCCGCCCGAACGGCCGCGCTTCATCTCCGGGGCATCACGTCCGGCCGTCGCCGGTCGCGCTCCCCTCCCCTCTCACGCCGGTGTCTCTCGGACCGGCGCTTCTCGCACCCGTGCCGGTACGGGGGCCGTCGAGCTCCCACCCGCCTCCGGCGCCGGGATCAGAACTTCACGTCCGAGCAGGAGTAGAAGGCGTTCGCGGTGTCCGCGATCGTCCACACCGCCAGGATGAGGTGGTGGCCGGTCTTCCCGCTGGGGATGGTGCCCGTCTGGGTCAGCGTGGCCGGCGGCTGCTGGTTGTTGTACGGCACCGTCAGGAACGGCTGCGAGTCCAGCGAGGCCCGGGTGAGCGGCTTCGTCGGGTCCCAGCCCTGCTTGGTGATGTAGTACCGGAAGTCCGTCGTGGCGTGACGGGCGGTGAACTGCCAGCGGAAGTTGAACGACTGGCCGCCGGTGACCTGCGTGGTGGGCCAGTTGCCGCCGCGCGGGTCGTCGAGCTGCGCGAACTCGCTGTGGTTGGCGGAGCAGATCGCCCCGTCCGCCGGACCCGCGGTCGGGAAGCCCTTCGGGCCCTCGACGCTCTGCGGCTCCCACTGGATGTTGCCGCAGTTGGTGACCGTGCCGTTGGCACAGAGCTTCTGGCGGCTGATGGGGTTGTCGGTGTAGCCGTGGCTGCTGGCGCTGCTGGTGGCGAGCGCCGAAGCGCCCAGAATCGCCAGGCCGACCACGGCCGCGCTCGTCCTCTTACGCATGCTTCGCTCCTCAGGGACATGGGGACTTCGGGTGAGCACTGCTCGTGAAGCGCGCGGTCGTGCGGTCTAGACCAAGCTCCACAGTATTGACGTGCCGTGAACATGTCCAGACCACTGCGTGACGACATTCCGCTTCGCTATGCTGCGCCGCCGCACCCACCCCCCGGGCCCCTCAGATCCCTTCGCCCCCACCCCTCCCCGTGTAGAAGGCCACCGTCAAGTCCCTTACCAGGGACTTGCGTTCGTAGTCGTCGAGCGCGACGAGCCCGCGCGTGGTGAGCCGGTTGACGGTGTCGTCGACCGCGTCCACCACGGAGGTCAGCACGCTGTCCCGGTGCCTCGCGTCGAGCGCCGCGACCCGGCGGCGCTGCATGGCCGCAGCGACCTCGGGGGCGTACTCGATCCCGGTCGGCTGCGCCGAGTACACCTCCACCCCGACCGGCTCGCAGTCCGCCTTCAGCATCCGGGTCAGCGCGTCCCCGACCGCCTCGGCGTTCCGCAGCGTCGGGGCGTCCTCGTGGAAGGCGTCGGCGGGCAGTTGCGAGAGGACCCGGGCCATCGCCGCCTCGACCTGTTCCCGCAGGTACGTCTCGTGGTCGGCGACCCCCAGGACCGCCCGGACGGTGTCCTCGACCCGCCAGACGACGAGGACGGTGACGCGCAGCGCCGTACCGTTCGCGTCGACGGCGGACATCGGCTCGCTCCGCCAGTGCCGCAGCCGTACGTCGGTGCGGCGGCGGAGCAGGAGCGGGGAGACCCAGAAGAGCCCGGTACGCCGGACGCTCCCCCGGTAGTCGCCGAAGAGGGTCAGCACCAGGGCGTACCCGACCCGCCCGCGCCCGAGTCCCCCGAACGCGAAGAGCACCACGGTCACCAGCACCGCGAGCACCGCCCAGAGGCCGATGCCGATGCCCTGGTACGGGCGCGGCCCGATGCCGAGCCGGGTCTGTGCCTGCCCCGGCAGCGCGCCGGCCCACCAGAGGACGACGAGCGCGGCGGCGCAGCCGGCGGCCCCGGTGAGCACGGCCACCCAGCCGGGCAGCGCCGGACCGGGGCGCTCGCGCAGCCGGGGGTCGGCGACGGGCGCGGGCCGGGTCGGCGGCCTCACCTGGGGCGAGCGCGGCACGGGAGGACGCCGCACCCCGGCTCCGGACCGGTCGGCCGGGAGCGTGTGCCGGGCCACCGTGACGGGCAGCGAGGCGACACCGGCGGTGCGGTGCGGGTCCCCGACCCCGGCGCGCGGCAGGAACCCGGTGCGGTCGTCGTCGGGGTCGCGGGGTTCGTCGCGGAAGAGCAGGTGCACCGGGATGGTGGCGGTGGTGTCCCCGGCGATGACCGAGCGGCGACGGCCGGTGCCCCACCGGAACTCCTCGCGGAGACCGTCGGCCGGAGCGGGCACCTCACCGAGGGCCGCCTCGCCCGCGGGCACCTCACCCGCGGGCGTCTCACGGCCGGGCACCTCACGGCCGGGCACCTCACCGGACGGCACGCCGTCGCCCGGCCCCTCGCCCGCGTCCGCCCCGCCCCCTGGCCCTTCGCCCCCTGGCCCTTCGCCCGCCGGTACCGAGACGGTGGCCGAGACGGTGCGCATCGAGGTGGGCTCCGTCCCGCCGTGCGCGAGCTCCAGCACCACGTCGACACAGGGCCCCTCCGGCCCCGGCCCGCCCTCCGTACGCGGATCGCCGCCCTCCGTACGCGGATCGCCGTCCCCGGCGCGGCCGGGGTCCCGGTCCGGTCCCCGGGCCGCTCCCGCGTCCGGACCGTCTCCCGCTCCCCCTCCCGCTGCCCGGCCCGCCCCCACGCGGTCTTCCTCGTCTCCGTACACGCCCCACCGTTCCCTTTTCCGCGCTCCGGCGATCCCGGAGCTGTCCATCCGCCGATCCGCCGGGCGGCCTCGGGCCCGTCGGGCCGCGCGGGCCCGTCGGCTCCCTCAGGAGAAGAGCCGCCGCCAGGTGTCCGGGCCCGGGTAGCCGTCCGCCACGCGGCCACGCCAGCCCTGGGCGCGCTGGAACGCCTCCACGTTGCGCCGGTCCGCCTCGGTCCAGCGGCGGCCGGGACCCGACACGTAGTGCCTGCCGAATCCCTTCTTCACCAACTGCCGGCCGAGCCGCTCGACATGGGCGTTCGACTGACCCGGCTTGAAATAGCCCCGTCCGGGGAAGGCCGGAACCGTCTTCGGCGCGCCTCCCGCACCGGTGGCCGGAATGCTCTTCCCGGTGCCGTTGACGAGCCGGCGCCAGGTGTCCGGGCCGGGGAGGCCGTCCGCGTTCGCGCCCTTCCACCCCTGCGCCTGCTGGAACGCCCGGGTCGCGCGCCGGTCGGCCTCGCTCCAGACGGGCCCGGGGCCCTGGATGTAGAAACGTTTCCCGCCCCGCGCCACCAGCATTTCGCCGAGCCGCGTGACATGGGCGTTGCGGGCCCCGGGCCCGAACGTGGCGGCGCCGGGAAAGGCCGCCGACGAGCCGCCGCGCGCACCCCCGGCGAGCCCCCTGTAGCGGTAGGCCACGTACTTGTCGGAGTTGCTCCAGTACGCGAGGGGCGTGGCCTTCTTGCGGGTGGCCGGGGGCGTCTGCTCGTACGCCATGTACTGGGTGCGGGCGCTGTTGGTCCAGCCGCCGAAGATCGTGACGTGCGACCCCTTGTTGGGGTCGGCCGGGTTGTGGAAGAGGAGGATGTCGCCCGGCTCCAGCTGCGAGCGCGCGATCCGCGTGCCGTACGAGGAGAGGCTGCCGGTCCACTCGTTGCCGCCCAGGTCCCAGGCCATCGAGACGTAGCCGGAGCAGTCCTGGCGGTATCCGTCCGACCAGAACTTCTCCATGTCGTACGGCACCTTCGCGGCCACCCAGGTCTTGGCGCGGGCGATGATCTCGCTGCGCGTGGTGGTCCGCAGGGCCAGGGGCGCCGCCGCGGTGGGCGGCCCCGAGGCCCCGCCGCCCATGAGCGGTCCGGCCTGCCCCTGCGGGGTGCCGGGCCCGGGAGCGGTCGCGTCGTCGGCGCGGACGGGTCCGGTGGCGTGGCCCGCCGGGGCGGCGGCCTCGGCGGCACCGGCGGAGAGGACCACCCCGGCGGCCGTGGCCAGCACCAGCGCGCGGCGCGCTCCGTGCGCGGCGGGATGGCCGCCCATGCGGGGCGGCAGGGTCCGGGCCGCCGCCGTACGGCGCTGGAGGGCGCAGCCGGCGCAGCCGCAGTCGGCCGTGGGTTCGTACTCCGTGAAGACCGGGACGGTCATGTCGATTCCCCTCCGGACTCGTCAAGATTTTTTGAGGCAGTCGACGGCGGGCGTCAGTGTCTCAACTCTCGTGACAAATCGCATTTTGACGGATCAAAGAGAAAAAACGACCATGCGACAGGGCGTGGCGTCATGGGAAATGGTCAAGAGCATGCTGCGGAATCCGGTAATGTTCTCCAGGTCAGCAGGCGCCGCTAGCTCAGTTGGTTAGAGCAGCTGACTCTTAATCAGCGGGTCCGGGGTTCGAGTCCCTGGCGGCGCACGCAGAGTCAAGGCCCTCTCACTTCACGTGAGGGGGCCTTGTTCGTTGCCCGGCTTCCCGCCGGGGCGCCCGCCCCTGCCCCGCGCACACCGCGAGGCTCGCCTCCACCTCTCCGTATCTCTTCACGCCTCCGCGCGACTTCTCGTCTCGTCCCGCGTGGCCGCGGGCGCGCCGGCCGGGGTCGCGCGGCCTGCGCGCGCTACCTCGAAACGGTGACTCTCCGAAGACAAACCGTCACGGAGCGCCTAGGTTGATTCTCCCCGCGCACAAGCCCCGGAACACCTCACGGCACGGAGCGGCCCGCCGCTCCGTGCGGCGCGGGGCGGCGCGCACCGCGGCGGCCCCGTCGGGTGGCCGCTCCGGGAGGGGAG
>NZ_JBHWYX010000062.1:0-39878 GCF_042728795.1 Streptomyces sp. NPDC060184 | reverse complement strand
GCCCGGATCTCTCCGGGCGGCGGCCCCTTCCGCGCGTCCTGCGTGTCCCTACGCCCCGAGCAGCGCCCGCACCCGGTCCGCGCCGACGGCGAGGAGCAGGGTGGGCAGGCGCGGGCCGGTGTCCCGGCTGACGAGCAGGCGGTAGAGCAGCGCGAAGAACGCCCGCTGGGCCACCTTGAGTTCGGGCGTCGGCTTGGCGTCCGGCTCCAGCCCGGCGAGCACCTTCGGCACGCCGTAGACGAGCGTGGTGAGCCCGTCCAGCGACCAGTGGCTGTCCAGGCCCTCCAGCAGCAGGCGCAGCGACTCGCGCCCCTGCTCGTCGAGGGAGCCGAGGAGTTCGGCGTCCGGCTCGCCGCGGACGATGGTGCGGGCCTCGGCCGGGACCTGGGTGGTGATCCAGTTCTCGGCGCGGTCGAGGCGGGGGCGCACCGCGTCGAGCGAGGTGAGCGGGTTCTCCGGGTCGAGCTCGCTGAGGATGCGCAGGGTCTGGTCGTCGGCGCCGGCGGTGATGTCGGCGACGGAGGCCAGCGTGCGGTACGGCAGCGGGCGCGGGGTGCGCGGCAGCTCACCGGCGGCCGTGCGGACGGCGCGGCCGTGGGCGGCGAGGTCGGCCGGGAGCGCGGTGCCCTCGGCGACCTTGCGCTCCAGGGAGTCCCACTCGTCGTAGAGCCGGTTGATCTCCTGGTCGAAGGCGATCTTGAAGGACTGGTTGGGCCTGCGGCGGGCGTACAGCCAGCGCAGCAGCGGCGCCTCCATGATCTTCAGGGCGTCGGCCGGGGTCGGCACCCCGCCCTTGGAGGAGGACATCTTCGCCATGCCGGAGATGCCGACGAAGGCGTACATCGGGCCGATCGGCTGGACGCCGTCGAAGACCTCGCGGACGATCTGGCCGCCGACGACGAACGAGGAGCCCGGCGAGGAGTGGTCCACGCCGCTGGGCTCGAAGATCACGCCCTCGTACGCCCAGCGCATCGGCCAGTCGACCTTCCAGACCAGCTTGCCGCGGTTGAACTCGTTGAGCCGCACGGTCTCGGCGAAGCCGCACTCCGAGCAGGTGTAGTTCAGCTCGGTGGTGTCGTCGTCGTAGGAGGTGACGACGGTGAAGTCCTTGCCGCAGTTGCCGCAGTACGGCTTGTACGGGAAGTACCCGGCGGAGCTGCCGCTGCCGTCGTCCTCGTCCGCCGCGCCGGAGCCCTCGGCGGCCTCCAGCTCGGCCTCGTCGACCTTCTTCTGCTGCTGCTTGCCCTTGCCCGCGGCGGCCGGGTCCTTCTTCGTCCGGTAGCGGTCGAGGACGGCGTCGATGTCCGCGCGGTGCTTCATCGCGTGCAGAACCTGCTCGCGGTAGACGCCCGCGGTGTACTGCTCGGTCTGGCTGATCGGGTCGTACTCGACGCCCAGCTCGGCCAGCGCCTCGACCATGGCGGCCTTGAAGTGCTCGGCCCAGTTCGGGTACGCGGACCCGGCCGGGGCGGGCACCGAGGTCAGCGGCTTGCCGATGTGCTCGGCCCAGGACGCGTCGATGCCGGGGACGCCGTTCGGGACCTTGCGGTACCGGTCGTAGTCGTCCCACGAGATCAGGTGGCGGACCTCGTACCCGCGGCGGCGGATCTCGTCGGCGACCAGGTGCGGGGTCATGACCTCGCGGAGGTTGCCGAGGTGGATCGGGCCGGACGGGGACAGGCCGGACGCGACGACGACCGGTTTGCCAGGCGCGCGACGCTCCGATTCGGCGATGACATCGTCCGCGAAGCGGGAGACCCAGTCGGTCTCGGTGCTTGTCTGACTCTCGGCCACGGTCGGCACGCCCTTCTCTCGTACAGGAATCTTCGGGGGCCCTGTCATTCTCCCAGGTACACGGCGGAGCGCGAAAATGACTTCTCCGGGAGCCGCCCCCGCGATCCGCCGCGGGCCGCGGGGCGGCCACCGGCACGCGCAAATGCCTTTGCGAACGCGCCCACGGCCCGTGGGATACTTGGGGAAACCCATCACCCCCTACGGAAACGGCAGCCGGCACATGGCCTCGGTCCCTTCCCTCGCTTCCACGCTCCAGCAGCAGCTGGCGGACGCCCTGACGGCAGCCCTGCCGGACGCCGGCGCCGCCGACCCGCTGCTGCGACGAAGCGACCGGGCCGACTTCCAGGCCAACGGCATCCTGGCGCTGGCCAAGAAGCTCAAGGGCAACCCCCGTGAGCTGGCGTCGCAGGTCACGGCCGCGATCCCGGCGGGCGGGCTGATCAAGGAGATCGAGGTCTCCGGACCCGGCTTCCTCAACATCACCCTCACCGACCGGGCGATCCTGGAGACGCTCGCCGAGCGGGCCGCCGACGCCGAGGGCCGCCTCGGCGTGCCGTCCGCGCCGGACGCGGGGACGACGGTCATCGACTACGCCCAGCCGAACGTCGCCAAGGAGATGCACGTCGGCCACCTGCGGTCCGCGGTCATCGGCGACGCGATGGTGCGCATCCTGGAGTTCACCGGCGAGTCCGTGGTCCGGCGCCACCACATCGGCGACTGGGGCACCCAGTTCGGCATGCTCATCCAGTACCTCGTGGAGCACCCGGACCAGCTCGGTCACGAGACCGAAGGCACCGGCGCCGCCTCGGAGGGCGAGGCCGCGATGTCCTCGCTGAACCGGCTCTACAAGGCGTCCCGCGCGCTCTTCGACTCCGACGAGGAGTTCAAGGCCCGCGCCCGGGACCGGGTGGTCGCGCTCCAGGCCGGTGACCCGGAGACGCTCGCCATGTGGCAGCGGTTCGTGGACGAGTCGAAGGTCTACTTCTACTCCGTCTTCGACAAGCTCGACATGGAGATCTCCGACCCCGACATCGTCGGCGAGTCGGGCTACAACGACATGCTGGAGGAGACCTGCCGGATCCTGGAGGAGACCGGCGTCGCCGTGCGCTCCGAGGGTGCGCTCTGCGTCTTCTTCGAGGACGTGAAGGGCCCGGACGGCAACCAGGTCCCGCTGATCGTCAAGAAGACCAACGGCGGTTACGGCTACGCGGCGACCGACCTCTCCGCGATCCGCGACCGGGTGCAGAACCTCAAGGCGGACACCCTGCTGTACGTCGTGGACGCCCGGCAGTCGCTGCACTTCAAGATGGTCTTCGAGACCGCCCGCCGGGCCGGCTGGCTGGGCGAGGGCGTCAAGGCGCACCAGCTGGCCTTCGGCACGGTCCTCGGCAAGGACGGCAAGCCGTTCAAGACCCGTGAGGGCGTCACCGTCCGGCTGGAGGACCTTCTCGACGAGGCGGTCTCCCGGGCGACGGCCGTGGTGCGGGAGAAGGCCGAGAAGGTGGGCCTTTCCGAGGAGGAGATCGTCGAGAACGGCCGGTACGTCGGCATCGGCGCGGTGAAGTACGCCGACCTGTCCACGTCCGCCGTGCGCGACTACAAGTTCGACCTGGACCAGATGGTCTCGCTCAACGGCGACACCTCGGTCTACCTCCAGTACGCCTACGCCCGTATCCGGTCGATCCTGCGCAAGGCCGGGGACGCGGAGCCCGTCGCCCACCCGGAGCTGGAGCTGGCCCCGGCGGAGCGCTCGCTCGGCCTGCACCTGGACCGGTTCGGCGAGACCCTGGACGAGGTCGCGGCGGGGTACGAGCCCCACAAGCTGGCCGCGTACCTCTACCAGCTCGCCTCGCACCTGACGACCTTCTACGACCAGTGCCAGGTCCTCAGCGAGGACAACGCCCCCGAGGTCGTCGAGAACCGGCTCTTCCTCGTGGAGCTGACCGCCCGCACCCTGCACACGGGCATGGAGCTGCTGGGCATCCGGACGCCCGAGCGGCTCTGACGGCGGTGCGCGCCTGACGTACGAGGGCCCGGTGGATCACCTGATCCGCCGGGCCTTCGGCATGGGTGGGGTGCGCGGTTCGGGCTGCTGGTGCGCCCCGGCCCGCCGCCTCCGCCTGCTCGTGCGTCATGCCGAACTCCAGAGGCCCGACGTGCTCGAACGGCGCGAACAGCCATGGAAGGCGCTGGTTCTCGTCCGCCACGCCCCAGATGCGACATCTGACCCGCTACTGCGGCCGTCCCAGCGCCCATCCCGACACGTCCGCCAGCCGCCCGCGCCAGAGCGGCAGCAGCACCGGGCTGACCCCGCCGACGCTGAGGGTGACGTCCCGCAGGTGGATCCAGCGCGGCAGCCCCGGGTCCTCCTCGGCGCCGAACTCGCTCAGCCCCTGGTCGACCGTCTCGGGGAACTCCGCGAGGAGGTTCGCGCCCTCGCCCTCCACCTGGCGCAGGCTCCGCGCCCACTCCGCCTTCCACTCCTCGTGGCCGATCAGGTCACCGTGCAGCACCCCGCCGGAGAGGGTGAGGGTCAGCGGCAGGCTGGAGCGGAGTTCACGGTCGAGGAGCTGGATCAACAGCTGGAGCTGGAGATCGGGCAAGGGCTCGGTGATCACCGCCGCCGTCGTTTCCCGTGAAGTGTCGGCGAACGCGCTCATGGGCCACTCCCTTCAGGTGACGTACGACGGGGGGCGGGGGCTGGGGCGGGCGGCGCCCCGGACGGCCCCGGTCGTACGGCGGCTGGGGCCTTTCGTCTGCCCCGCGCGGCCCGCGCCACACCTGGTGCCTTCCGTCCGGACCGGACGGGGTCAGGACGGGGTCAGGACGGGATCCGGGCCGGGTTCAGGACGGGATCACAGGCCGGGGTCAGAGGTACCGGCGGATCGGGTACACCGAAGCCTCACGGAGCCGCTGCACCAGCGAGCGGCGGCGCCAGCGGCGGCCGTCGATCAGCTCGCTCGCCGCCCGGTCCTGCTCGAAATGGCCGTCGAGCACGGCGGTGAACTCCGGGTCCAGCACGGCGAGCATCACCTCCTCGTCGTGGTCGAGGGAGCGCCGGTTGAAGTTGGTGGAGCCGATGAGGGCGGCGACCCGGTCCACGGTGAGGGTCTTGGTGTGCATCATCGTCGGCTGGTACTGGTGGATCTTCACCCCGCACGCGGTCAGGTCCTCGTAGAACCGCTGGCCCGCGAGCTGGCAGACCCGTTTGTCGGTGTACGGGCCCGGCAGCAGGATCTCCACCTCCACGCCGCGCCGGGCGGTGGCGCAGAGCAGTTCGGTGAAGAACTCGTCGGGCGCGAAGTACGCGGTGGTGAGGCGGACACGTTCCTCGGCGGATTCGAGGACGACCCGGATCAGGGTCTGCATGTCCTGCCAGCCGAAGCTGGCGGAGCCGCGTACCACCTGCACGATCGCGTCACCCTCGGGAGCGCCCGGGACGAACCGGTCCTCGGCGTCGAAGAGCTCCTCGTGGCACTCGGCCCAGTTCTGCGCGAACGCGGCGGCGAGCCCGTCCACGGCGGGGCCGCGCAGCCGCACGTGGGTGTCGCGCCACTCGTGTTCGTTGCGGGCGTCCCCGCACCACTCCTCGGCTATCCCGACCCCGCCGGTGAAGGCGGTGCGCTCGTCCACGACGAGGACCTTGCGGTGGCAGCGGTGGTTCTGCTTGAGCGGCGAGAGGTAGAGCGGCTTCCGGAACCAGGCGACGTGCACGCCCGCCTCGCTCATCATCGCCAGCTGGTCCTTCTCGATGAGCCGGCTGCCGAACCCGTCGAGCAGCAGCCGCACCCTTACCCCGGCCCGGGCGCGTTCGGAGAGCGCTTCGGCGAACTTCTCGGCGATCTCCCCTCGCCAGTACACGAAGGTCATCATGTCCACGGTGTGCTCGGCACCCCGTATCGCCCCGAGCATCGCGCCGAATATCTCGTCGCCGTTCCGGAGCGGGAGCAGGTCGTTCCCCTCGGTCGCGGCGATCCCGATGAGCCGTTCCAGCCGCCGTCTGAGGCGCTGGACCCGCTCGACGGAGAGCGCGGGGTCGATGCTCTGCCCGCTTCCCCGGGCCTCGCCGCTGCCGGAGGGTGCGGCGTCGAGCGTGCTGCTGGTCATGGATCACCTTCCGGAGGACGAGAGCGACGGCCCCGCACCCCCGGCGGGTACCGGGGGGCGGTGGCCAGTGCGGTGGCCCGTGGCCGAAGCCGTGGCCGGTGGCCGCCGGGAGTACGGTCGGCCGTCGTTCCGGATGCCCGGGATGGGGCGGGCCACTCCTGCGGGCGACGGGTCAGAGCGTCGCGGCGCGCAGCACGACCAGGGCGACGGAGGCCGCGGTGAGGACGGCCGCCGGAAGCGCACCCGTACGGTCGCCGACACGCAGGTGGAAGGCGACGGCGCCCGCGAAGTAGAGCGTCAGACCGATCGCGGCAGCTATGCCGAGGGGGGCCCACCAGAGCCCTGCGACCGCACCCGCGGCGCCGGCGACCTGGGCGGCTATCAGGAACGCCATCATGCGTTGCGGCACTCCGAGGGTGGACATCTGCTCGGTGATGTGGCGCGTCCGCAGAGACTTGGCACCGGCCGATACGAGAAGCAGTGCCGACATGACGGCAGTTGTGACGGCAAGGGAGATGAACACGGGTTACCTCGATCGTGCGGGAGGCGGATGAGAGGCGTGCGCACCTCACCGACGATAGGCAGCCGTCAGGAACCTCCAGGTAACCTTCGAGGCGTGAGCCTGCGCCCCGGAAACCTCTTCCTCGCCGACTGCCCCGCTCTCCTCGCCATGGAGATCATCGCGAGCAAATGGTCCATGGTCACGCTCTTCGCACTGACCGACGGCCCGTTGCGCCACGGCGAGTTGGTCGAACTGAGCGGCGGCATCTCGCGCAAGGTACTGACCCAGACGCTGCGCCGCCTCCAGGCCAACGGGCTCGTCGAGCGGCACGCGTACGCGGAGGCACCGCCGCGCGTGGAGTACAGCCTGACCGCTCTCGGGCGGACCCTGGAAGAGCCGATCAGGATGCTCACCGCGTGGGCACGGGAGAACGGCGAGGCGGTCGTCTCCTTCCGGGAGGCGGACGAGACTGCCTGGCAGGGGGACGGCCCGCGCCCGGGCGCCGTCTGAGCGGGAGGGCTGCCGCGCGGCCCTCCCGGCGGTGGTGGCGGAAGGGGTGTGCGGCCCTCCCGTCGGTGGTGGCGCGCAGCGCCCGCATCCGCCCTTCGGGCCGTCTCAGCCCCGGATCATCGAGATCAGCCGCCCGTGCGATTCCGCGTCGGCGGCCACCACGAGTCCTCGGGCCGCCGGGCCGAGCGGGGCGCCGTAAAGGTCGGTGACCACGCAGCCGGCGGCCCGGCAGAGGGCGATCCCGGCGGCGAAGTGGACGCTCTCGGTCAGGTCGCCGCCGTCGGTGACGTACGCGGCACGCCTGCCCGCCGCGACCCAGGCGACCGCCAGCGTCGAGGACACCACCCGGGGCCGGAACCACCGGCCGAAGCCGGGGTGGGCCAGCAGGTCGACCCCTCGGAATCCGGGCGCGCTCGGGAACGGCGGGTCCAGGTTGACGTCCACCAGCCGGGTCGCCGAGGAAGGCTCCAGCGGGGTGTCGACGCCGTCGCGCCGCACCCGGGCGTTCCGGCCGTCGGTGTGGAACAGCTCCTCACCGAACGGGTCCGCCACCGCGGCCACCGCCACCAAGCGGCCGGACGGAGCCAGGTCGCGCGAGGCCCCGCCGCCCGACTCCCCCTCCCGCAACGCCACGTTGACGGCCACCACCAGGGTCCCCGCGGCGTAGTTCAGCGTCCCGCACAGGGGGTCCACCAGCCACTGGCGTACGGCGCCGGCGGCGCCCTGCTGCCCGCCCTCCTCGCCGAGCACCGCGTCGTCGGGCCGGGCGGCCCGGATCACGTCGAGGATCGCGCGTTCCGCCTCCAGGTCGGCGGTGGTCGCGAAGTCCCCGCCGCCCTTGTCGACGCGGGCGAGCCGGCGGCCGTACAGGGCGCGCACCACCCGCGCACCGGCCTCCGCCCCGGCTGCGGCGGTCTCGGCGTCCTCGGCTGCTGCGTGCTGGTCGGTCATGCCGGGCAGGTCAGCGGGCCTGTCCCGGCCACCCGGCCGGGACCCCGGAGTCACAACGGCGCGACGCATCAGGGGTGTTCGAGCCGGACACCGTCCGCGACGGCGCGCAGCTTGTCCGGGTTGGCCACGTTGTGGATGGCCGAGATGCGGCCCTCGGCGTCGAAGTCGAAGGTCAGGGTGGCGATCACCCGGTCCGGGCCGCGGAAGACCACGCCCGGGCCGCCGTTGACCGCGGTGAGCTCCGCCCGCATCTGTCCGGGCTCGACGCCCTGGTAGGACACGGTGCCCAGCGCGCCGAACCAACGGGCGACGATCTCCCGGCCGTTGACGGGTTTCAGGGCCTGGCGGACCTTGCCGCCGCCGTCCGTCCACAGCGTCACGTCCGGGGAGAGCAGTTCCATCAGGGTGTTGATGTCGCCGCCCGTCGCCGCCGCGAAGAAGCGCTCGGTGACATCGCGCCGACGGGCCGGATCAGCGGTGAAACGAGGCCTGCGGGCCTGTACGTGCTCGCGGGCGCGGTGCGCGGCCTGCCGGACCGCCGGTTCCGTACGCTCCACCGCCCGGGCGATCTCCGCGTAGCTGAAGGCGAAGACCTCCTTCAGCACGAACACCGCCCGTTCCAGGGGGCTCAGCGTCTCCAGGACCACGAGGAGGGCCGTGGAGACGGAGTCCGCCGCCGCGACCCCGTCGGCGGTGTCGGGGGCGGTGAGGATCGGCTCGGGCAGCCACGGCCCGACGTAGGTCTCGCGCTGGTGGCGGGTGGAGCGAAGCCGGTCCATCGCCAGATGCGAGATGATCCGGGTCAGGTACGCCTTGGGGTCGGCCACTTGGTGACGGTCGGACGCCGACCACCTGAGCCAGGCGTCCTGGACCACGTCCTCCGCGTCGGCGGCCGAACCGAGGATGCGGTAGGCGACGGAGAACAGCAGGGTCCGGTACTCCTGGAAGGCGATCTGGTCGGGGTCCGCCGACTCCGGCTGGCGGTTCGGCGACTCGGCGTTCTGCGGCAACTCGGCGTTCGGCAGCCCGGCGTTCGGCAGCCCGGCGTTCGACCGCTCGTCGTCCTGCGACTCGGTGTCCTGCGGCCTGTTCACTTGGCGCTCCTGATCCGGGTGTGGCGGCCTCCGTGCGGCCAGAACGCGCCCGAGGCGGGCATCTTCTTCATGCGGGCGAAGGTCGCCCACGGCGCGGCGGAGACCGTCTCCTTGTACTTCGCCGCCCGCTTGCCGGTCAGCACGATCCGGCGCGGGCTGTCGTCGGGGTGGGTGAACTGCACGACGGCATCCTCCCGGCCCAGGCTCACGGGCGTGTGGTAATAACCGAAACGGAAGGGCTTCGGCTCCTTGCCGGCCAACGCCCGCAGGATCGACAGAGCCGCGTGCACGCCGGTGGGCATGCCGCCCTGGCAGGTCCCGTGCATCACGCCGTAGCCCTGACCGATCGCAGCCGCGTCGCCCACCGCCCAGACGTCCGGGTGGGAGACCGAGCGCAGCGCCCTGTCGGTGACCACCCGGCCGCGCTCGTCGACGGCCAGCCCGGCGACGGCGGCCAGCGGCGGGACGCGGGTACCGCTGGTCCACAGCACCGCGTCCGCCGGTACGACGGTGCCGTCCGCGAGCTCGACACCGTCGGCCAGCACCTCGACCACGTCGACGCCGCCACGCACCCGCACCCCGAGCCGGGCGAGGGCTGCGTCCACGTACGCCCTGGCCTTGGGGTGCATGCTCGCTCCCGGCTCCCGTCGGCCCAGCAGCACCACCTGGAGCTCCGGGTGGCGTTCGGCGATCTCCGCGGCGGCCTCCACGCCGGTCAGGCCGCTGCCGGCGACGACGACGGTCCCTCCACCGGGCCGGGCCAGCCGGTCGGCGAGGAGGGCGGCGTCCTCCGGGCCGTCGAGCGTGTAGGCGTGGTCCTCCACCCCGGGGACGGCACCGGCGTCCGCGACGCTGCCCAGCCCGTAGACGAGGGTGTCGTAGTGCAGGACCCGGTCGTCGTCGATCCTGACGGTCTTCGCCGCGGCGTCCACGGTGGTGACCCACCCGCGCACGAACACGGCGCCGGTACCGTCCAGCAGTTCCGGGATGCTCATCCTGGCCGTCTCCTGGCCGGTGGCGGTCATGTGCAGCCGCAGCCGCTCGGTGAAGGTGTCGTAGGGGTTGACCAGCGTGACCCGCAGATTCCCCCGCCTCCTGGTGCGTGCCGCGAGCTGGATCGCGGCGGAGAGCCCCGCGTAACCCGCGCCGAGGACCAGGACTTCGTGCTGCCGCGTCGCTGTCGTGTTCATCGCTCCGTCGTCTCCGTCGTGTCGTCGTTCCCGCCGTGCGGACGACCACCAGACGCAAGCAGCTCTTCTGTTCGTGACGCGAAGTCGGAGTGACGTGCGCCACACCGCGTGGGGTGGGCCGGATCGGCGGGCCGCTCCACGCGCGGGTGTCATTCCCCCTCGTCCGCCATGGACGGATCGACGTAGTCCTTGTCCATCCACTGCGCCCGGTCCTGCCAGTAGATGTACTCGGGGCGGGCCTTGACGCTGCTCGTACGGAACGGCTCGCCGTGGTCGTCCACGCGCAGGGTGCCGCTCCGGCCCCCGCTGGTCCAGTCGAGCTCCAGGTAGTAGGAGACGTCGTGCCCCTCCACGTGGGCGTCGAGGTCGAGCACCTGGACGTCGGTGGAGCTCGTACGGAACGGGAAGTCCTGCGCGGGGACGACGACGTCCCCCTGCTTCCCGGCGACCGGCTTCGTCCGTGGCTGGGCGTCGTCGAGGTCGATGTCGAAACTCTGCGGGAGAATGCTGCTGCCACACCCCTCGGCCATCGAGAAGGCGTTCCAGGCGAGCGGCGCCCTCCGCGTCACGACCCGCACGTGCAGACCGCTGACGACGACCGCCTCGGACGAGGAGCCCTGGAGCGTCAGTTCCAGCAGCTGAGAGCCGCCGTCCACCCCGCCCAGCGCCTTCGCCCAGCCCCGGCCGCTCTGCGGGCTCGGCGGCGGCGGCACGTCGTTCGGGTCCTCGTCCAGCAGGGTGTACTGCCCGCAGGGCGAATCCCAGTTGTACGAGGTGATGGTGGCGCGCAACGGAACCTCGTCCGACGCCACCGCCCCCGCCCCCTTCTCCGCCGGGCCCGCTGTGGCGGTCGGCCCGGCCGCGGAGACGGACGGCGACGCGGACGCCGAGGCGGACGCGGAGGCGCTCGCCGAGGGCTTGGCGGACGGCTTGCGGGACGGGCTCGGCGAGGCGTTCCGTACGGCGGAGGCGGTGGCCCCGGCCGCGTCGGCGTTCCGGCCGTCGTCGGAGCCGCCCGCGAGGTTACGGGCGACGAGCACGGACGGCACGCTGAGGGCGACCACCACGGCGGCGGCCAGCAGGACACGCGTACGCCGGGAACGCGGACGGCCGGGGCCGCCCGGGCCACCCGCACTCCCCTGACGTCCCGTCACCAGCGGGTCGTCGGCTTCGGGTACTGCCGGGCCAGGGACAGAGGCTGCGACGGGTCCCGCTTCCGCTTCCGTGTCCGGCTCCCCACCCGGTTCCGCTTCTTTGTCCTCGACGGATTCCGCTTCCGCGTCGGCCGTCCGCGCCCAGGAGGGGACGGCAGCGGGGACGGCGGTGGGGGCGCCGGCGGCGGTGGCGGCGGGTACGGGCCCCGGCGCCGCCTGGTCCTTCCGCGCCCCGCCCTGCTTCTTCGCCTGGTCCGCCAGAATCCACTGCCGGTGCAGCGCGACCATCTCGTCCGGCGTCGCACGGCACAGCCTCGCCAGCCGCTCGACCGGCGCGAACTCGTGCGGAACCGCGTCGCCGTTGCAGTAGCGGTGCACCGTGGACGTGCTCATGTGCAGCCGCTTGGCCAGCGTCCCGTAGCTCATGCCGGACCGCTCCTTCAGCGCGGCCAGCGCTGCGGCGAAGTCCTGGATTTCCGTGCCCACCCGACCGTTCCCCCTTCGTTCCCGTCCCGGAAGAGCGTTCCAGGGACCTCATGTTTCCGCAGGTCAGAGGCTGTTCCGGCGTTCCGGCGTCCCAGGTCGGCCGTGATCCATTGCCGCTGGGACGAGGAGCCGGACACCATGTGGCCATGCCGGGTCGCCGACCGCGAACGGCACACACCCACACCACCTCACCCACGGAATCGTCATGCCCGAACCAGGCCTCACGGCCCTCGTCGGATCCGTGGCCACAGGGGTGCCGATCACCGCATCAGCGACGGTCCTCCCACACCTGTGGCACTGACGACTACGTCATTGTCCAGCACACCGGTTCACCCTCGGGACGCCCAAGCGGCGCGCCCCGTTCCGCCCAAGCCATTCCAGGAAGAGAGAACTCACCATGCGTCAGCTCCGCACCCGCCGCATCACCCGTACCTCCGTCTTCGGCGTCGCCGCCCTGATCGGGGCGCTCTCCCTGACGGCCTGCAGCGAGGAGGACCGGGCAACGATCGACCGGGCCATCGCCTCCACCCCGGCGGTCGCCGACGGCGCCCCGCTGCCGGACGCGGCCGGCACCGGCACCGGCACGACGGACGGCACGAACGCCACCCAGGCGAACACCTCGGCCTCCACGGGCTCCTCCGGTTCCACGGGCTCCTCCGGCTCATCCGGCTCGAAGTCCTCGGGTTCCGCTTCCGGCTCCGGCAAGTCCTCCGGTTCGGGCACCTCGGGCTCCGGCAGCTCCTCCACGGGATCGTCCGGCAGCTCCTCCGGCACCTCCACCGACGGCGACGACGACGCGCCCAACCACCCGAGCTGCGACGGTACGAACAGCAAGGTGAAGGGCAGCATCCTGAGCCGCCCGATCAACCACGTCCTGCTGACGGTGACCAACACCGGATCGACGGCCTGCAACGCGGTCGGCTACCCGGGCATCGGCTACGAGGGCGCCCAGGCAGTCATGGACTACGTCAGGGACAGCGTGCCGCAGGCGGTCATCGTCCTGGAGCCCGGCCAGTCCGCGTACGCCTCCGTGCGCACCTCGGCCGCGGACGGCAGTGGCGAGGGCGGCTTCGGCGTGAAGGCGCTGCGGGTTTCGTTCCAGGACAACCAGGGCGGCTTCAACGACGGCCAGGTGACCGTGCCCCTCGGCAAGGCGGTCTGGATCGACAGCTCGGCCCAGGTCACCTACTGGCAGTCCGACTTCGAGACCGCCACCTCGTTCTGACCGGTCCCGCGTGAACCCGTACGCCCCGCTGCTCGTACCAGCGGAGACAGCATCCATGACGACGGTCCGGGCGAACCTCGCCCGGACCGGACACCGGAGAGTGCAGAGCATGAAGTTCCTCGGACCCGCGGGCAAGCCGACGAAGTCCCTCCGCCGCACCGTTCTGTCCGCCGCCCTGGCAGGACTCGCCCTCGGCCTCGTGCCCACGCAGGCCCAGGCCGCGGAGACCACCGTCACCGGCACCTACCAGAACAAGGCGACCGGCCTCTGCCTCGACGGCAATGCCTGGGGCCACGTCTACACCTCGACGTGCGACCCCGCGCGGAAGAACCCCTACCAGCAGTGGACCTTCACCTACACCGGCCCCGCCGCCGGCACCATCAAGCAGGTCGCCACCGGCAACTGCCTGGCCCTGCCGTGGATCACCGACGAGATCATCGTCGCGACCAAGGAACTGTGCGAGGGCCCGTCCCCCGACGCGGTGTGGACCAAGGACGGTGACTCCCGCCGCAACTCGGCGCAGGCCTCCATCTGCCTGGACAGCAACGCCGACCACGAGGTCTACGGCCTGACCTGCAACGGCGGCCCCTACCAGAAGTGGACGCTCAACGTGCTCTCGCGCACGTGATCCTCTTCCTGTGGGTGACCCCGAGGCGGCGGGTGCCGGGCGCGAGCCGGCACCCGCCGGGCCGTATCCGGTCGTGCGCGCGGAGGCAGGGCGTCACCGGCGGTCCGCACCCTCCGCGAACTCGCACCAGACGACCTTCCCGGGCCTGCGCACCGCCACTCCCCAGCGGTCGGCGAGCGCGTTGACGATGATCAGCCCCCGCCCGGACTCCTCCCCCGGCCCGGCCTCTGCCGGGCAGCCCGGAGACCCGGACCGAGTCCCGGCCGTCACCGCTGTCGTGGAACTCGACCCGCAGCCCGGCCGTCCCGCCCCGCCGCTCGATCCGTACGAGATAACCCCGACCGGCCGGAACCCCGTGCAGCACCGCGTTGGTCGCCAACTCGCTCGCACACAGCACGACATCCTCCACTCGCTCCCCGAGCCCCCACTCCCGGGCGGCCCGGCGTACGAACTCCCGCACGGCGGCGACCGAGTTCCGGCGCCGCCAGAAGAAGAGCTCGCGGACGGTGACGGCTGGCTTGGGGCGCACGGGGAGAACGGGATGCGCGAGGTGAGGGGTGGTGCCCTTTGCTTCATTCACCCAACCAGAGTCACCCTCGGTGACTACATTGATGCAGTGCGCGCACCCGTACAGATTTTTTGTACGGGTCGCCCGCGCGTGAAGCACGGATCTCGATGGGGATGGGCAGGTCATGCACTCCAGAAAGCCGCAGCGCAAGAATGCCTCGGCCACGAAGCTCGTCGGCAAACTCGTAGCGCTGTTCCGCCTCACGGCCGGCCTCACCCAGGCTCAGTTGGCTGCGAAGGTTGGCGTGCAGGTCGAAACAATCGCCTCGATCGAGCAGGGCAGACGTGCTCTCCTCCCCCACCTGGCCGACCGACTCGACGAACTGCTCGACACCAAGGGCGCTTTGGCGACGGCAGTGGAGTACCTGCCGGAGGTGGACCTCCTGCCGGCGGGCGCGGGACGGTACATCGACCTGGAGCGAGAAGCGCTGTCGCTCTCGTGGTTCGAGAACCAGGTGCTGCCGGGACTGCTCCAGACGGAGAACTACGCGCGGGCAGTGCTGCGCTGCAAGATCCCCGTCTTCAGCGCGAAGGAGTTGGAGTCACAAGTAGCCATTCGCATGGCCCGGCAAGAGATCCTGCGCCGCGACACTCCCCCTACTCTGAGCTTCGTCATCTCGGAAGCGATCCTCAGAGATCGCATCGGAGGGCAGGATACGTATTACGAGAACCTCCACCTGCTGAGCGAATGCAGCACGTTGCCGCACGTATCCCTGCAAGTCATGCCACTGGGACGAACCACCCACGCCGGTCTCGGCGGCCCTTTCATCCTGTTGGAAACTCCTGACTATCAACGCCTTGGATACACCGAACGGCAGCGTAGGAGCCGAGTGGTGGAGAGCCCTGAGGAGGTCAGCATCCTCACCCAGAAGTTCGGGATGCTGCGGACCCAGGCCCTCAACACGGAAGAGACGAGGAGCCTTCTGGACCGACTGCTGGCAGAGCGGTGATCACCTTGCGCACGTGAGCACCCGCTCACGCGACGCGCAGCCGAAGCGCGAGATCCACCGCGTCGACTTCGGCGAGGCATCCGTTGCGCTCGGCCCACCGCCCGGAACAGAGGTCGCCGGCAAGGCTGCCCAGTGCCCCGCTCAGCTGCCGTTCCCGCTCCCGCTCCCCGCCTCGTACCGCAGCAGCACCACGCCGCTGCCGAAGCGCCGGGTCTCCACGAGGCTCAGGTTCGTACGGGTGTCGGTGTCGCGGAAGAGCGGGGTTCCGCGCCCGAGCAGGACCGGGTGGACGTAGATCCGGTACTCGTCGATGAGCCCGTGCCGCCGGAACGCGTCCGCCAGCATCGGCCCGCCGACCACCAGGTCCCCGCCCGGTTCCGCCTTCAGCGCGCGGATCGCGTCGGGGTCGACCTCGCGCACGATCGTGGAGCCCCAGCCGGCCTCGGTGAGGGTGCGGGAGTAGACGTACTTCGGCATGTCCCGCCAGATGGTGGCGAATTCGGCCACCGTCCCCGCGTTCGCCGGGTCGGCGTCCGCCGTGGGCCAGAACTCGGCCATCAGCTCGTACGTCACCCGCCCGTGGATGAACGCGCCCATCCTCCCCAGCTCGTCGTTGAAGTGCTGGTGCAACTCCTCGTCCACGAAGTGCCAGTCGATGTCGTGGTCCGGGCCCTCGAAGAAGCCGTCGAGGGAGACGGAGATGGAGAGGATGAGCTTGCGCATCGACGGCCTCGCGGGTCGGGTGGGGTACGCGCCACGGGTGGCCGCGCACCGGGTTCGGGTGGCCCGAGACGTTACGCGCGCGAGGCCGCCCGCCCCGTGATCCGTACCCCGCCCGGCATGTCGCCGCCGTCGGCCCTCCCGCCGACTACCAGGTACGCCCCTCCGGCAGGTCGGCCAGGCCGGGAGCGGAGAGGTGCAGGACCTCGTAGCGCTCGGTGGCGTCCTCGTCCGGTGCCACGGCGTCCGCCCACAGCACGAACCGCACCAGCTGCCAGGAGTGCGGGTCGACGGCGAGGGCGGCGGTGTGCACGCCTTCGCCGTGGGCGAGCGCACGAAGCTCCTCGGCCTCCCGCTCGATGAGCGCGGCCAGGCCGAGGCCGTCGGCCTCACGGCCGGGCTCGGCATCGGGGTCGGCGTCCGGGTCGGCGGGGATCGCGGTGAGGCGGCGTGAGGCGGCCCGGACGGTCGCCTCACGGGCCGGACCGGCGTGGCAGGCGATGCCCGTCCAGTGGTACGCAGCGGGGCGCCCGAAGTCGCGGACGATGTTCTGGAACCCGCCCCCGCCGACGAGGAACCGGGCCATCGCACCCGTGTCGTTCCACAGGTAGAAGGGCGCGTACGCGTTGACCGGCGAACCGTCCACCCCGCGCTCGCGGATCACGAACGCCTTCAGGCCCAGTCCGGCGCGGTCGTCCATGGTGGGTCCGCCCACGGCCACCCGCTTGCGGATGATCCCCATGTCGTAGTCGGCGGGCAGAGTGATCTCGTACTGCTTGGCGTACATGAAGGTGCTGCCTCTCTCGGTGCGGTCGCCGGCTCTTCGGCTGTGGTCTCTCCACCGGCGCTACCTGTAGGCGGTCAGGGCCTGCCCGACGGCGGTCCGGCACTACCTGACGGCGGTCTCCCCGGTGGCGGCGGTCGTGGTGTGCGCGGCCAGCAGGCCCAGCACCCCGGCGACCGCCTGGTCGAACGGGTCCACGGAGTCGGCGGCGCGGGCCAGCACATAGCCGCCCTGCAGCACGGCCACGATCGTCGCCGCGGTGGCGTGCGGGTCCAGCGCGGCGTTCAGTTCACCGCTCGCCCGCCCCTCGGCCACGATCCCGGCGAGGCGTCCGCGCAGCCAGCCGAGGGTTTCCTCGACGGGCGCCCGCAGGACGGGGTCGGCCATCAGGTCCGGGTCCTGGGTGAGCCCCCCGATCGGGCAGCCCTTGAGCACCGCCCGCTCGCGCAGCAGGTACGAGGTGATCCGCCCGACGGCCGTACCGGGAGCCGAGAACTGCGCCTCGGCCTTGGCCCGCATCTCCTCGGCGGTACGGAGGATGGCGGCGAGCGCCAGATCGGGCTTGCCGGTGAAGTGGTGGTACATGCTGCCCTGCCCGGCCCCGGCCCGCTGCTGGATTGCCTTGGGGCTGGTGGCGGCGTAGCCGCGTTCCCAGAGCAGTTCCCGGGTGCTCTCGACGAGGCGTTCCGCGGTACTCGGGGATGTACCCCTGGCAGTGCTCATGAGGCAGGAGTGTACATACCAGTAGGTACAGAAACCACTGCACCACGCAGGACCCGCCGATGCCCCGGATCCCGCCGACCGCACGAGCCCGCCGACCGGCCGGCCCCGCCGACCGGCCGGAGCCACGCCCCGAACTCGCCCCGCCTCAGGGCGATTCGCGGCGATCCGCCCCGGGAAGCCTCTCCTGACATCCGCACACCCGCCCTGCCGCACCCTTGTGAGGTTGCCTCCGCATGACCGCGATCGTCGGGCTCGTCCACAAGAACCGTGTCCACCTCGGCGGCGACTCGGCAGGAGTCGCCGGGCTCTCGATCACCGTGCGCCGGGACATCAAGGTGTTCCGCAACGGCCCCTACGTCATGGGGTTCACCTCGTCGTTCCGCATGGGACAGCTCCTGCGGTACGCGTTCGAGGTGCCCCACCCGAGCGGCGACCTGGACCGGTTCATGGTCACCAAGTTCATCGACTCCCTGCGCTCCTGCCTCAAGGACGGCGGCTGGGCGCGCAAGGAGTCGGAGCAGGAGCAGGCCGGTACGTTCCTCGTCGGCATAGCCGGACGGCTCTACACCATCCACTCCGACTACCAGGTCGGCGAGCCCGCGGACCAGTACGCGGCGGTCGGCTGCGGGGACGAGATCGCCCTCGGCGCGCTGCACGCCACCGCATCGCTCGACCTGAGTCCACGTCAGCGGCTCACCGCCGCGCTCGAAGCGGCGGCCCATCACAGCGCGGGCGTCGTCGGCCCGTTCACGTACGCGACGACCCCGAAGGCGGACTGAACGGGGCGCGCCGGCCACGCCGTTCACCCCTCCGCGGCGTCATCCCCCGCAGCTGCATCCCCCGTGGCGACTTCCACCGTGGCGACTCCGTTCGCGGGGGCCGCCGCAGCCACCGACTCATCGGCGGGCCCGCCCGCGGGCGCCCGGGCGCCCGCCCTGGACCGCGCGGGCGGGAGGTTGATGTCAGCTGTACGCAGGGCCCGTTGAAGCGGGCTACGGCCCGGAGGGAGCTCCAGATCGATGTCCGCGATGAGCAGCCGCCCGTCCGGGAGACGCGAAGTCTTCGTCCGCTTGCCCCGGTTGGGCTGACCGGACTGACCGGACTGGGTGGGCTTGCCGGACTGGGTGGGCTTGCCGGACTGGGTGGGCTGGCTGCCCGGGTCGGGCCGGCCGCCGGGGCTGCTCCGCTCGTTCCCGCGTCTCTGGTCGCCCTGCTGGGCCGGTCCTGACCTCAGCGGACGCCCGGACCTCTGGGACCGCTGCGGCTGCTCGGGGCGCTCGGGTTGTTTCGGTTGAGGGGCCATGTCTCCTCTTCGGCGGCGAAGGCTCCACGGATGCCCCGCAGAGGGATTCTCGCGCGAACCAGAGTCGGAGAAAGGCGTGTTCGAGCACTTCAGGCCGTTCTGGACCACTGTCAGCGACACGGTCAACGGGCGCCGCCGGGGGGCGTTGTCAGTGGCTCCCCTTAGTGTCTGCGGCATGGCGACGCTTCCGAATCCTCTTCCGTCCCTGGCCTCCCACGGGCTGGATCTGCCGTCCGGTTCCCTCGTGGACGCCACCGTCGACGGCCCCTGGCACGAACCCCTGTTCTGGTACGGGAACACGGCGGCGGCCCCAGGTGACTTCGCGGCCCTGCGCGCCACCGGACGGCCGGTCGGACTGCTGCCCGTGCTGATCGACGAGGGCCCGCGCCAGGAGCCGCCGAGCGCCTGGGATCTCGCCCCCGAGCGCGCCTCGTACCCGGGTGACCACGACGCCGAGGAAGTGCTCCTGAGCTACTGGGAGCCGTACGCCGAGGACGAACTCGGAGACGGAGGCGCCGAGTCCGACGGCACGCCCGGGTCCGACTCCATAGCGAGGGCCGACGGCGCGGCCGGCGCCCCGGCCGGGTCCGACGCCCCCGAGTGGCCCGGACTCGCCCCCGTCCCCGCCGTCGGCATCGGTGATCCCGACCGGCTGGCCGCCGAACTCGCGGACGTCATCGGCAGTGCCTACCTCGAAGAGGACGGCACCGGCCTGCGTCCCGCCCTCGTGCCCGCCCGGCGCAGCGCGGACATCCCCGCCGCCATCGGCTGGTCGGGCCCGGTCAACCACGAGAACGACGTCGCCCGCCTCTGCGCGGTGCTCCGCTCCTGGGAGGACCGGTTCGACATCCGGATCGTCATGCTCGGCTTCGACACCCTGACCGTGTCGGTCGGCCGCCCGCCGGCCACCCTCGCCGAGGCCCGGGCGGTCGCGGCCGAGCACTACGCCTTCTGCCCGGACAACATCAACCAGAACCCGCCGTACAACCTCGACGCCTACGCCGAGAAGCACCTGCTGAACCGCGACTGCTGGACCTTCTGGTGGGACTGACCGCCCGCCCCGGCCACCCGGTCCGACCGCACGCTCCGGCCACCCGGTCCGAGCGGCAATCCCGAACGGCCCGGGACCGACCGGCCTGAGACCGGCCACCCCGAACGCGCGGTCCGGCTTCCACGAGGGGAGAAGCCGGACCGCGTCCCACCCGTGGGCCCCTCAGGGCCCCGTCGCGCCTCCGGACCGCACGCCTCACGGCCCCGTCGGCCCGGAAACTGGCCGGATGCGTGGAACTTGGCGTCCGGGGAAACGCATATCCCATGAACCGGACGGAAAAGCTGATCACGGAGTACGGGACGCTGCCCCAGGAGAGCGACCGCAGGCGCGAAATCGTCTACGACCTCGGCGGCATGCTCTCCACCGAGCCGGACCACCCGGGCATCCTGTCGTTCCTCATCGAGGTCGTCGCCGACTACGAGGCGTACGACCTCGCGCGCCTGGAGGCGACGAAGGCGCTGCGGCTGTGGCCCCCGTCCGACCCGGAGACCTGGCGTCTCGCGGGCGCCGTCCTGGTGTCGGCGGTCGAACACCCGGACGAGGACCTGGTCCGTCAGTACGCGGTGATGGCGCTGGGCTCCTACGCCGACGACTCCGTCGTCCACGCGGCCCTGGCCGTCGCCGTGCTGGGCGACCCCGACCCGCTCGTCCGGGACAACGCCCTGGCCGCCCTCAGTGAGGCCGGTCCGAGCGAGGGCCGGGCCGAGGTGCTCCGCCGGCTCTCCGAGGACGCCCACCTCGGCCACGAGGCCGCCCGCATCCTCACGGGGTGGGAGCAGCGAGCGGCCGACTGAGGGCGGCCCCGCACGCGTCGGCCCTCGCCCCGTCCGCGGCGGAACCGTGCGGCACGGTCACGGCCCAGGAGCGTCAGCGGCCGACCGGGGCGGCGCCGGTCGCCGCGAGCGACAGCTCCCACAGCCGTGCGGCGGCATCCGGATCGACGGCGTACCCGCGGACCCCGCCGGCGTCCATGGCGTCGTCCGGGGCCGAGACGTGCGCGACCTCGCAGTCTTCGAGGTAGAGCCCGCCGCGCCCGTCGAGGAGCGGAGAGGTGGCGGCCCACAGGCCGGTGGCGGCGCCCTGGGACGGGGACTTGAAAGTGGCGTCGACGACGTCGCCGTGCTCGTCCACCCATCCGAGGGCGATCTGCTCCTGAAGATCCATCTCCCGCTGCAGCCCTGTGATGATCTTGCCCGGGTGGACGGCGAACGCCCGGACACCGTCCTTGCGCCCGAGGGTGTCGAGGTGCACCGCGCACAGGGCGTTGGCGGTCTTGGACTGGCCGTAGGCCAGCCACTTGTCGTAGCCGGTGCGGAAGTGCGGGTCGTCCCGGCGGACGTCGCTCAGGGTGTGCCCGGCGGAACTGAAGAGGACGACCCGCGCGCCACCGGCCCCGGCCAGGAGCGGGTAGAGCTCGCAGGCGAGGGTGAAGTGCCCGAAGTGGTTGGCGGCCAGCTGGCTCTCCCAGCCGGGCCCGACCCGCCTTTCCGGGGTGGCCATGACACCGGCCACCCCCATCAGGAGGTCGAGCCGGGTGACGGACGCGCTGATGTGCCTGGCGGCCTCCCGCACGCTGTCGAGGTCCGCCAGGTCCATGGGGACGACCTCGTGCCCCTTCACGTCGGCGAGGGCGGCATCGGCGGCTTCGGGTCGGCGGGCGGGGACGATCACCCGGGCCCCCGCTGCTGCCAGGGCCCGGGTGGTCTCCAGGCCGAGCCCGGAGTAGCCCCCGGTCACGACGGCGGTCTTCCCGGAGAGGTCGGTCCCGGCCAGGACGTCCTCGGCGGTGCTGGCGGCGGAGAAGGGCGAGCCGAGCGGCTGCTGTTCGCTGGTGGTCATGTAAAGGACGCTACGAGTTGGAGCGCGCTCCAGGTCAAGCCCGGCCGTCAACCCGCGACGAACGGCGCGTATCCGACCGGGACCTCACTCGCCCGGAGGTCGGAGCCGGTGCGGCGGCAGCCGCGGAGGTGTCCGCACGGCCACACCTCCGCCCCCGGACTCGGCCCCCGGGACTCCGGGTTCTACGCCGAACGCCCGCCCAGCCGCTGCGCGACCTCCGTCGCCCAGTACGTCAGGATCATCGACGCGCCCGCGCGCCGGATGCCCGTCAGGCTCTCCAGGATCGCCGCGTCCCGGTCGATCCAGCCCTTCTCCGCGGCGGCCTCGATCATCGCGTACTCGCCGCTGATCTGGTACGCCGCGACCGGCACGTTCACGGAGTCGGCGACCTTGGCGAGGATGTCGAGGTAGGGTCCGGCCGGCTTGACCATCACCATGTCGGCGCCCTCCTCCAGGTCGAGCGCCAGCTCGCGCAGGGACTCGCGGATGTTCGCCGGGTCCTGCTGGTACGTCTTGCGGTCGCCCCGGAGCGAGGAGCCGACGGCCTCGCGGAACGGGCCGTAGAAGGCGGAGGAGTACTTCGCGGTGTAGGCGAGGATCGACACGTCCTCGTACCCGGTCTGGTCCAGGGCGTCCCGGATCACGCCGATCTGGCCGTCCATCATGCCGCTCGGGCCGACCGTGTGGGCGCCCGCGTCGGCCTGGACCTGGGCCATCTCGGCGTACCGCTCCAGGGTGGCGTCGTTGTCGACGCGGCCGTCCTCGGTCAGCACACCGCAGTGGCCGTGGTCGGTGTACTCGTCCAGGCAGAGGTCCGACATCACGACGAGGTCGTCGCCGACCTCCGCGCGCACCGCGCGCAGGCCCTGCTGGAGGATGCCGTCCGGGTCCGTCCCCGCCGTGCCCCGGGCGTCCTTCTTCTCGTCGGCCGGCACGCCGAAGAGCATGATCCCGGAGACCCCGGCCTCCACCGCGTCCACGGCGGCCTTCCGCAGGCTGTCCAGGGTGTGCTGCCGCACGCCCGGCATCGCCGAGATCTCGACCGGCGCGTCGATGCCCTCGCGGACGAACGCGGGCAGGATCAGGTTGGCGGGGTGGAGGCGGGTCTCGGCGACCATCCGTCGCATCGTCGGGGTCGTCCGCAGCCGCCGGGGGCGGGAGCCGGGGAAGTTTCCGTACGCAGTCATCCTTTGACCATAGACCCGCCCACATCGGTCACTTGCCGACACCCCCGCCGGTAAAACCGGGCTCCCGGCAGGCCCCGCGCACCGGCCACGCGAAAGGCCCGGCAGCCCCCGAGGGGAGCCGCCGGGCCCGTACGCCCACGCCGACCGGTCAGGTCGTCGTACGCCTGCGTCGCGCGCCGGGGCGCCGCTCGCTCGGGCGGGTCACCGGGTCGCCGGCCTCCTTGGCCGCGTCCCGGCGCCGCGCGCCGAACTCCGCCAGCGCCTCCGCCAGCTTGTGCACCGAGGGTTCCGGCGCGAGGACGTCGACCCGCAGGCCGTGCTCCTCGGCGGTCTTCGCGGTGGCCGGGCCGATGCAGGCGATGACCGTCACGTTGTGCGGCTTGCCCGCGATGCCGACCAGGTTGCGGACGGTCGAGGACGAGGTGAAGAGCACCGCGTCGAAGCCGCCGCCCTTGATCGCCTCCCGGGTGTCCGCCGGGGGCGGCGAGGCGCGGACCGTCCGGTACGCGGTCACGTCGTCGACCTCCCAGCCCAGGTCGATCAGGCCCGCCACCAGGGTCTCGGTGGCGATGTCGGCGCGCGGCAGGAAGACGCGGTCGATCGGGTCGAAGACCGGGTCGTACGGCGGCCAGTCCTCCAGGAGCCCCGCGGCGGACTGCTCGCCCGACGGCACCAGGTCCGGCTTCACACCGAAGTCGACCAGGGCGGCGGCGGTCTGCTCGCCGACGGCCGCGACCTTGATCCCGGCGAAGGCGCGGGCGTCGAGCCCGTACTCCTCGAACTTCTCCCGTACGGCCTTCACGGCGTTCACCGAGGTGAACGCGATCCACTCGTACCGGCCGGTGACCAGGCCCTTGACCGCGCGCTCCATCTGCTGCGGCGTACGCGGCGGCTCGACGGCGATCGTCGGCACCTCGTGCGGCACGGCGCCGTAGGAACGCAGCTGGTCGGAGAGGGAAGCGGCCTGCTCCTTCGTCCGCGGGACGAGTACCTTCCAGCCGAAGAGCTGCTTGGACTCGAACCAGGCGAGCTGGTCGCGCTGGGCGGTGGAGGTGCGGTCCCCGACCACGGCTATGACCGGCTGGTGCCCGTCCGGCGACGGGAGCACCTTCGTCTGCTTGAAGAGCTGCGCGATGGTGCCCAGCGTCGCCGTCCACGTCCGCTGGCGGGTGGTGGTGCCCGCGACGGTGACGGTCAGCGGGGTGTCGGGCTTGCGGCCCGCCGAGACGAGCTCGCCCGCCGCCGCCGCGACGGAGTCCAGCGTGGTCGAGACGACGGCGGTCGCGTCGCTCGCGCCGACCTCGCTCCAGCAGCGGTCGGTCGCGGTACGGGCGTCCACGAACCGCACGTCCGTACCCTGCGCGTCGCGCAGCGGCACACCGGCGTACGCGGGCACGCCGACGGCGTTGGCGACACCCGGGACGACCTCGAACGGCACCCCGGCGGCGGCGCACGCGAGCATCTCCGCCCCCGCGCCACCGTCCAGGCCCGGGTCGCCCGCGACAGCACGGACGACCCGCCTGCCGCCCTTCGCGGCCTCCATGACAATATTGGCGGCGTCCCTGAGTACAGGCACACCGGCGGCTGTTGACGTGATGTCAACAACGGTCAGCTCAGGGGTGCTCACGCCTGCCCGCGCATGTGTGCGCACGACGTCGAGCACCTCGGGCTCTGCGACAAGAACGTCGGCGCTCGCGAGCGCCTCGACGGCGCGCAGCGTCAGCAGACCCGGGTCGCCGGGACCGGCGCCGAGGAAAGTGACGTGTCCCTGCGCGGACAGCAGCGGAAAGTCGGACACGGCGGGGCCGGTGGGGCTCAAAGTGCTCGCTCCCCCATAAGACCGGCCGCACCCTTGGCGAGCATCTCCGACGCGAGTTCGCGTCCGAGGGCCGCCGCGTCGTCCTGCGACGTGGGAACGGGACCGGTGGTGGACAGCTGCACCAGCGAGGAACCGTCGACGGAACCGACGACACCGCGCAGGCGCAGTTCGTTGACAGCCTGACCGTCGACCAGGAGGTCGGCCAGCGCACCCACGGGTGCGGAGCAGCCGGCCTCCAGGGCGGCGAGCAGGGAACGCTCGGCGGTGACCGCGACCCGGGTGTACGGGTCGTCGAGCTCCGCGAGCGCGGCGGCGAGATCGGTGCTCGTTGCCGCGCACTCGATCGCCAGTGCTCCCTGACCGGGAGCGGGCAGGACGGTGTCCGGCGACAGGAAGTCGGTCACCTCGTCCGTCCGGCCGAGACGGCTGAGACCGGCCGCGGCGAGAACCACCGCGTCCAGCTCCCCGTTCCGTACAAATCCGATGCGCGTATCCACGTTGCCGCGGATCGGCACGGTCGTTATGGAGAGGCCGTGCGACCTGGCGTACGCGTTCAGCTGGGCCATGCGGCGCGGCGAACCGGTACCGACACGGGCACCGGCCGGCAGCTCCTCGAAGGTCAGCCCGTCGCGTGCCACCAGCACGTCGCGCGGGTCCTCGCGGAGCGGCACGGCGGCCAGCACCAGGCCCTCGGGCTGCGCGGTCGGCAGGTCCTTGAGGCTGTGGACCGCGAAGTCCACCTCGCCCCGCAGCAGCGCCTCGCGCAGCGCGGCGACGAACACGCCGGTGCCGCCGATCTGCGCCAGGTCCTCGCGCGAGACGTCGCCGTACGTGGTGATCTCGACGAGCTCGACGGCGCGCCCGGTCACCTCGCCGACCGCCTCGGCGACCAGGCCCGACTGGGCCATGGCGAGTTTGCTGCGCCGGGTGCCGAGCCGCAGCGGCGTGTTGTTGGCCCCACCCTGGGGTGAGCTGTCGGTCATGACCGCCCTCTATTCGGGTCGTTCAGGTCTGCCCGGGAGACGGCGGCCACCGTCTGCGGGTCGAGGTCGAAGAGTTCTCGCAGCGCGTCCGCGTACCCGGCGCCGCCGGGCTCGCTCGCCAGCTGCTTGACCCGCACGGTCGGCGCGTGCAGGAGCTTGTCGACGACACGGCGCACGGTCTGCGTGATCTCCGCGCGCTGCTTCTCGTCGAGGTCGGGCAGCCGTCCGTCGAGCCGGGCGATCTCGCCGGCCACCACGTCGGCGGCCATCGTGCGCAGGGCGACGACGGTCGGGGTGATGTGCGCGGCGCGCTGGGCGGCGCCGAAGGCGGCCACCTCGTCGGAGACGATGCCCCGCACCCGGTCGACGTCGGCGGCCATCGGGGCGTCCGCGGACGCCTCGGCGAGCGATTCGATGTCGACGAGGCGCACGCCGTCGATGCGGTGCGCGGCGCCGTCCACGTCCCGCGGCATCGCGAGGTCGAGGACCGCGAGCCGCACGGGTCCCTTGTTCTGCGCGGGGACGGTGACGCGGCGCGGCGCGGCGGGGGTGCCGTACGGGGCCGGGGAGCCGTCCTCGGAGCCGTTCTCCACCCAGGCGGCGTGCTGGTCCAGCGCGTCCACGGGCGTACCGGCCGCGGCCTTCGGAGCCGTCGCGGTCACGGCCTCGTACTCCGCGCCGACGGCCCTGGCGATCGCCTCGGCGGTCAGCACCAGTCCGGTCGAACCGGTACAGGACACCACGATGTCGGCACGTGTCAGTTCCTCGCCGACGGCGGCCATCTCCACCGCGCGGGCGCGCAGTCCGGGCCCCGTCGCCTGGCCGAGGATCTCCACCAGGCGGTCGGCACGGGCCCGGGTCCGGTTGGCGACGACGATCTCGCCGACGCCGGTACGGGCCAGGGTCGCGGCGGCCAGCGAGGACATCGAACCGGCCCCGATGACCAGGGCGCGCTTGCCCCGGGCCCAGGCGTCGACGTCCTGACCGGCGGCGAGCTGCTCCAGGCCGAAGGTGACCAGCGACTGTCCGGCGCGGTCGATCCCGGTCTCGCTGTGGGCGCGCTTGCCGACCCGCAGGGCCTGCTGGAACAGGTCGTTCAGCAGCCGGCCCGCCGTGTGGAGCTCCTGCCCCAGGGCGAGCGCGTCCTTGATCTGGCCGAGGATCTGGCCCTCGCCCACGACCATCGAGTCCAGCCCGCAGGCCACCGACAGCAGGTGGTGGACGGCGCGGTCCTCGTAGTGCACGTAGAGATGGGGGGTGAGCTCGTCCAGCCCGACCTGGCTGTGCCGCGCGAGCAGCGTCGACAGTTCGGCGACGCCCGCGTGGAACTTGTCCACGTCGGCGTAGAGCTCGATGCGGTTGCAGGTGGCCAGCACGGTGGCCTCGGCCGCGGGTTCCGCGGCGAGGGTGTCCTGCAACAGCTTGACCTGGGCGTCCTGGGCGAGCGAGGCCCGCTCCAGTACGGAGACGGGGGCGCTGCGGTGACTCAGTCCGACGACGAGAAGGCTCATGCCGGCATCACGGCGGGCATGTCCCCGTCGGGTCCCTTCCGGTTCACGGGGGTCGCACGCATCGGCGGCGCGGCCTCGTCGGCCTCGTCGGCGGTGCCGTCCTCGCCGGCCTTGCGCTGCTCGTGGAACGCGAGGATCTGGAGCTCGATGGAGAGGTCGACCTTGCGCACGTCGACGCCCTCGGGAACGGAGAGGACGGTCGGCGCGAAGTTGAGGATCGAGGTGACACCGGCCGCCACGAGGCGGTCGCAGACCTGCTGGGCGGCGCCGGGCGGGGTGGTGATCACGCCGATGGACACACCGTTGTCGGTGAGGATGCGGTCCATGTCGTCGGTGTGCTGGACGGGAATCCCGGCGACCGGCGTACCGGCCATCGCGGGGTCGGCGTCGATCAGCGCGGCGACCCGGAAGCCGCGGGAGGCGAACCCGCCGTAGTTGGCGAGGGCGGCGCCGAGGTTTCCGATGCCGACGATGGCGACCGGCCAGTCCTGGGTGAGACCGAGCTCGCGGGAGATCTGGTAGACGAGGTACTCGACGTCGTACCCGACGCCCCGGGTGCCGTAGGACCCCAGGTAGCTGAAGTCCTTGCGGAGCTTCGCGGAATTGACCCCCGCGGCCGTGGCGAGTTCCTCGGAGGAGACCGTCGGAACGGAACGCTCGGACAGCGCGGTGAGTGCGCGCAGATACAGGGGGAGTCGGGCGACAGTGGCCTCGGGAATTCCTCGGCTTCGGGTCGCCGGTCGGTGAGTTCGGCCAGTTGCCACGGTGCTCCTGCGGGATGAGCGGGGCTGTAGGCGGCCGTATGTCCCAAGACCGCCCCGTCGAATGCAGGCTATGTCTTTGTGAACACGTGCACAAAGATTGTGTCCGTTTTGTCCGGTCAAAGTGACCGGGGTCACGCGAATTCGCCGCCCGATCCCGGAACCACGGATCGCATCAACCCGTTGCGGGTTCGAAGGGGGCAAAACCGAACACACTCCTCATGACCAAGCCCCCGAGACCACTCAAAACGCCCATGATGGTACGCGAAAATCGTTGACTCAGGCACCCAGTGCCGCGTCGGCGGCCGATCGGCGCAGCGATCAGGCACCCAGTGCCGTACGCAGGCGCTTCGGGTCGACGCGCCAGAAGGTGTGCTGCTCCCCGTCGATCAGCACCACCGGGATCTGCTCCCAGTACCGCGCGTACAACGCCTCGTCCCGCGTGATGTCCTTCTCCTCCAGCGCCGCGCCCGTCTCCGCGCACACCGCGTCCACCACCGCCCTGGCGTCCTCGCAGAGGTGACAGCCGGGCTTCCCGAGGAGCGTGACGACCCGGTCGGAGGGCTTCTTCTTCGTACGACGCAGCAGGGCACTCATGCCCCCATTCTCCGCCCGCCGCGCCCCGCGACGACACCACCGCGCACCGTTTTCCGCACCGCCGGGGCACGGGCCCGGCGGCGCGCGAACGCCCCCGCGGCGCGGGCGCCGAGCGGCGCGGCGCGGCCGGACGCCCCGCCCCGCACCTGTGCGTCACGGCCGGGCCCCGGAGAGTTCACGTCCACGGAACCCGACAGGACAAGAAGTCCCTGGCGAAGTGGTTATGCTCGCCGCATGGCCTCTCTTGGATGGCTCACACCTCGCAGGCGCCCCGCGACCGCACGGAGCGTGCTGGCGGGTGAGGCGGCGGCCGAGGCCGCCCGCAAGGCGACGCTGGACGGGGACGGCGACACCCTCCTCGAAACGGACCGGGGCGCGCCCGAGGAACCGGCATTCCCGGTGGCGGGCGACGACCGCGCCGCCGCCTTCTTCGACCTCGACAACACCGTGATGCAGGGCGCCGCGCTCTTCCACTTCGGGCGGGGCCTCTACAAGCGGAAGTTCTTCCAGCGCCGCGAACTGACCCGGTTCGCCTGGCAGCAGGCGTGGTTCCGGCTGGCCGGCGTGGAAGACCCGGAACACATGCAGGACGCCCGCGACAGCGCGCTCTCCATCGTCAAGGGACACCGCGTCTCCGAGCTGATGTCCATCGGCGAGGAGATCTACGACGAGTACATGGCCGACCGCATCTGGCCCGGCACCCGCGCCCTCGCCCAAGCCCACCTCGACGCGGGCCAGAAGGTCTGGCTGGTCACCGCCGCCCCGGTGGAGACCGCCACGATCATCGCCCGCCGGCTCGGCCTCACCGGCGCGCTCGGCACGGTCGCCGAGTCCGTCGACGGCGTCTACACCGGCCGCCTGGTCGGCGAACCGCTGCACGGCCCCGCGAAGGCCGAGGCGGTCCGCGCCCTGGCGGCGGGCGAGGGCCTGGACCTGCGGCGCTGCGCCGCGTACAGCGACTCGCACAACGACATCCCGATGCTCTCGCTGGTCGGCCACCCCTACGCCATCAACCCCGACGCCAAGCTCCGCAAGCACGCCCGCGCCCACGACTGGCGGCTGCGCGACTACCGCACCGGCCGCAAGGCCGCCCAGGTCGCGCTTCCGGCCGCCGCCGGGGTCGGCGCGCTGGCCGGCGGCACGGTCGCCGCCGTCGCCCTGCACCGCCGCCGCCGCTGACCCACCGCCGCTGACGGACCCGCCGCCGCGGGCGGGTCCGCCCGGCCCGGCCGTCCCGGCCGACCGCACCGCCCGTGCCCGCCCGCCGTTCGCCCGCCGAACGCCCGGTGCGCGCGGGCGTTCGCGTGCCCGCGCGTCCGTGCCGGGGGGGACGCCCCTCGGCGTTCTCGTGCCCGCGTCCGTACAGAAGCGCGACGCCCGCGCGCACCTCCGTGGGCGGCGATCGGGAACAGCCCTCGGGGCGGACATCTGTGCGCCTGGGCGGCCCCCTCCGAACACTCCGCCCGCGCGCCCTTGTGCGCCCCGCACTCCCCCTCGACGCGGACGCGACCGGGCAGGGCCACGCCCGGGACCGCCCGGGAGCGCGGCTCCGGGCGGGAAGTCGCCAGAGCCCCCGCGCCGCCCGGCCCGCGACGGCCCGGCGGACGGTGACCGACCACAACCGGTACCGCGCAGGGACAGATCGCGAAGCAATTCGATCAATAACCGGTCACCATCCGCGATCGCAATAGTCACCGAGCGGTATGAGAACTGACGCAACCGGTGATTTTAGCAACTCGGTGTAGTGCCGCCTGTACGAAGCGTTATTCTCCTCAAACGCATGATGGAGCCCGCCACCCCCTACAAAAGGTGACGGCTTTCGAACTGCTCGTGATGGAAGCTCTGCCTCTGGGAGTCCCGTGTACCCACACGTCGGGGTTGACGCCTCGGGCCTGGCTACGCTGCGTGCAACGGTCCTCGACCGCTTGCGCGGCTTCGTCCCCACCGCGTACGCCGTACCCGCGCTCGCCACCTCTGCACCCGCACCTGCCGGTCCTTGCTATGCCCTGGCGGAACGCGGTGCGGTGGTCGGAAGACGCGGCAACCGTGCCGCCTCGGCCTCGTCCTCCGCCTCGCCGTCGGCGGCATCCGCGTCGGCCTCCACCGTGCGCCGCCCGACCGCCGACAGCGACAGCGCGCGCATGATGGACCTCGTCGAGCGCGCACAGGCCGGTGAGGCCGACGCCTTCGGCCGCCTCTACGACCAGTACAGCGACACCGTGTACCGGTACATCTACTACCGCGTGGGCGGCAAGGCCACGGCGGAGGACCTCACCAGCGAGACCTTCCTCCGCGCGCTGCGCCGCATCTCCACCTTCACCTGGCAGGGCCGCGACTTCGGCGCCTGGCTGGTCACCATCGCGCGCAACCTCGTCGCCGACCACTTCAAGTCCAGCCGCTTCCGGCTGGAGGTGACCACCGGCGAGATGCTCGACGCCAACGAGGTCGAGCGGTCCCCCGAGGACTCCGTGCTGGAGTCCCTCTCCAACGCCGCCCTGCTCCAAGCCGTGCGGCGCCTCAACCCGCAGCAGCAGGAGTGCGTCACGCTCCGGTTCCTGCAGGGGCTCTCGGTCGCCGAGACGGCGCGCGTGATGGGCAAGAACGAGGGCGCGATCAAGACCCTCCAGTACCGGGCCGTGCGCACGCTCGCCCGCCTCCTGCCGGACGACGCCCGCTGACGCGGCCCGCCGCCGACCGGCCCCGGCAGGGGGCGGTTCCGCCGTCCGGCCTGTCACGTGCATGACGCACTGGTCCGATCATCTTTCGTCCGTAACCCAAGTGCCGCGCCGCTCGTTGTGCCGGATGCAGGCCCCCTGTAGCTACACCTCGACCGGCGTCACTCACTCCATCGAGTGGCATCAACTCCGGGTGTACAACCTTCCGGACCCTCAGGGGAGTCGACCGTCATGACGAGAGGAGGTGCCGCCAGTGATCGCAAACGTTTCGGCACACCGGCGGGCGAACGCCTTCGCCCAGGCCCTGGAGGAACAGTCCCCCCAGGGTGCGGCGGCCGTACAGCCCGAGGAACCGGCCGAACAGGCCGACCACGGAGCACTGTTGGCCCTGGCGAACGGCCTCGGTGAACTGCCGTCGCCGCAGTTCGATCCCGAAGTCAAAGTGGTGCAGCGAGCCCAGCTCGTCGCCGCCATGGAGGCGATGTTTGCCGAGGTCGCCGACGCCGGTGCGTCCACGGGCCCTACGCTGCCCGAGCAGCGCCCCAGGGGAGCCCACCGGGCCTCCCCGCTCCGCAAGCTCCGCCCCCGCTCCCGCTGGGCGAAGGGCCTCACCGCCGGCGGGCTGACCGTGGGTGTCGCGGCGGGCGCGTTCGGCGGCGTGGCCGCCGCCAGCTCCGACGCCCTCCCCGGTGACTCGCTGTACGGCCTCAAGCGGGGCATGGAGGACATCCAGCGCTCCATGGCCGACAGCGACACCGACCGCGGCGAGGCCTTCCTCGACCAGGCCTCGACCCGGCTCAGCGAGGCGCGCCGCCTGATGGAGCGCGGGCGTTCCGGCCACCTCGACCACGAGTCGCTGGGCGAGATCCGGCGCGCCCTCAGCGGGATGTCGCACGACGCCTCCGAGGGACACCGGCTGCTCCACGCCGCGTACGAACGCGAGGGCACCCTCGGGCCCATCCAGACCCTGGACTCGTTCTCCCGTTCGCACCGCGACACCTGGAGCAGTCTGCGGGACAGGCTGCCCGTCCAGCTCGCCGACGTCGGGAACAAGGTGAGCTCGGTGCTGGCGGCCATAGACGAAGAGGTCGCGCCGCTGGAGTCGCTGCTGCCGCGCACGTCGGACAAGAGCGTCGGCGGCGCCTCGGAGCGGTCCGGGGTGCCCCGGCGTGACGGAGGCTCCTCGCGGACCGCTCCCTCCACCGCGCCCTCGTCGGCACCCTCCTCCGCGTCCTCGGCCGAGGACGGCTCCCCCGCGCCCTCGGGTTCGGCGTCGCCGGAGTCGTCGGAGGGCCTTCTCGGCGGCGGCACGAGCGGCCTGCTGGACGGCCTGCCCACGGACGACGCCGGTACGCCGTCGAGCTCGGACGGCTCCGCCGGATCGGCGGGTCCCGACAGCTCCATCACGCCGGACGTCACCCTTCCGCCGCTGCTGCCCGGCCTCCTCCCCGGCCTGGGCATCAGCGCGGAGGACGCGGACGGGTAGCGCCGCCGTCCGGCGTACGGGGCGGGCATCCGGATCGACACCGGACGCCCGCCCCTTCGGGCTGTGTGCGGTCACACCCGGGTACGGCCCACGAGAACAGCGGCTCACGAGAACAGCGGCTCAGAGGCAGCGGCTCAGAAGAACACCGAGCGGCGCTGCACCAGCAGCTTGTAGAGGGTGTGCTGGATCTGCTCGCGCACCTGGTCGGTGAGGTTGAACATCAGCATCGGGTCCTCCGCCGCCTCCGGCGGGTAGCCGTCGGTCGGGATGGGCTCGCCGAACTGGATGGTCCACTTCGTCGGCAGCGGCACCATGCCGAGCGGGCCGAGCCAGGGGAAGGTCGGGGTGACCGGGAAGTAAGGGAAGCCCAGCAGCCGGGCGACGGTCTTCGCGTTCCCGAGCATGGGGTAGATCTCCTCGGCGCCGACGATCGAGCACGGCACGATCGGGACCCCGGCGCGCAGCGCGGTGGAGACGAACCCGCCCCGGCCGAAGCGCTGGAGCTTGTACCGGTCGCCGAAGGGTTTGCCGAGTCCCTTGAAGCCCTCCGGCATCACCCCGACGATCTCGCCGAGTTCCAGGAGCCGCTGGGCGTCCTCCGCGCAGGCCAGGGTGTGCCCGGCCTTCCGGGCGAGTTCGTTGACGACCGGCAGCCGGAAGACGAGGTCGGCGGCGAGCAGCCGCAGGTGGCGTTCGGCCGGGTGGTGGTCGTGCACGGCGACCTGGAGCATCAGCCCGTCGAGCGGCAGGGTCCCGGAGTGGTTGGCGACGACGAGCGCTCCGCCGTCGGCCGGGATGTTCTCGATCCCCTTCACCTCGACGCGGAAGTACTTGTCCGCGAGGGGCCGCAGCAGCGACATCAGGACCTGGTCGGTCAGCTCCTCGTCGTAGCCGAACTCGTCCACCTCGTAATCACCGGTCACCCGCCGCCGCAGGAAGGCCAGTCCGCCCGCGATCCGACGGTCCCAGTCGCCGCGCGCCGTGCTCCCGCGCGTCTCCCGCTCCTCCTGCGCCGCCGCCCCCGCCGTCCCCTCCTCGGGGCGGTGCGCGTCCTGGGGCTGCTCGGTGCCCGCGCGCCCCTGTCCGGGCACCTGGGCGCCCGGCAGGGCGCTCACGGGCGCCGCGGTCCCCTCGATGCGCCCGGAGGCCGAGGGGGCGCCGGAGCCGGTACGGCGGCGCGCGGAGCGTGACCCGCCCGCGCCCGGGGACCGGGACCGGTCGTCGTCGAACGGAATGACCTTGGCGTCCGCCATCGTCGATGCGCTCCTCTACCTGGCGCCGTGCGTCGTCTGCGTCTGCGTCGTCCGGGCCGCCGTCGGGACGGCCGGCCGGCTCCGGCGTGCCGGGCCCGCGAGCGGCAGCGCCGCGAGGCGGTCGACCGCGCGGCCCACCGTCTCCGGCGGCAGCAGCCCGGGGCCGCGGCTGCGGGCGTACTCCGCGAAGGTCTCCGCCGTGGTGAAGCGGGGGCGGAAGCCCAGCGTCTCGTACATCTGCGTGGTGGAGACCACCCTGCCGTGGGTGAGCAGCCGGATCTGCTCCGGCGAGAAGTCCGTCATGCCGACCGCGCGGAGCGCCGAGCCGACCCAGGTGACGGCCGGCAGCAGCACCGGGACCGTCGGCCGCCCGAGGCGCCGCGCGCACTGCGAGAGCAGCAGCACCCCGTCGCCCGCGATGTTGAAGGTGCCGCTGTTGAGGGTTCCGCGCCGGGGTTCGCCCGCCGCGATGCCCAGGACGTCGACGACGTCGTCCTCGTGGACGAACTGGAGCCGGGGGTCGTACCCGAGGACGGTCGGCAGCACGGGCAGCGCGAGGTAGTCCGCGAGCGGCGAGTCCGGCATCGGGCCGAGGATGTTGGCGAAGCGCAGCACGCAGACCGCGACGTCCGGGCGGCGCCGGGCGAAGCCGCGTACGTACCCCTCGACCTCGACCGCGTCCTTGGCGAAGCCTCCGCTCGCCAGCGACTTCGGCGGGGTCGTCTCGGTGAAGACGGCCGGGTCGCGCGGGGCGGAGCCGTAGACGCTGGTGCTGGACTTCACCACCAGGCGCTGGACGGTGGGCGACTTCTGGCAGGCACCGAGCAGCTGCATGGTGCCGATGACGTTGGTTTCCTTGATCACCGTCCGGCCGGTCGCGCCGAGCGCCTTGCCGGAGACGTTCAGGTGGACCACCGTGTCCACGGAGTGTTCCGCGAGCACCCGCGCGATGGCGGGCTGCCGGATGTCGGCGCGTACGAACACCGCGTCGCCGAGGCGGTGCTCGGGCTCCGTGGCGTCGACGGCGATCACCCGGTCCACACCGGGCTCGCGCTGGACGCGCCGCACGAAGCGGCCTCCCAGCTGCCGGGCCGCTCCTGTGACGAGCACGACCTTCCCCAAGATCAGCGCCTTCCGTCGGTCCGTGAGGCGGGACGCCCGCGGAAAAGGGCCGTCCTCTGCCGGTCACCGTAGCGGGTGGATGTTTCCCTGCGGGTTCCCCGGAGCGGGGTTTGACGAACTCGTCGCGCCCGGGACCGGAAACGGCACCGGAAAAGCCGCACCGTCCGGCCCCCGGCGGAAACCGGGCCGGAAAAGACCGCAGCCCCTCCGCCATGACGGCGGAGGGGCTGCGGAGGCACGAACTGCGTTCGCTTACTTCTTGTTGCGACGCTGAACGCGCGTGCGCTTGAGCAGCTTGCGGTGCTTCTTCTTGGCCATCCGCTTGCGCCGCTTCTTGATAACAGAGCCCACGACTACCCTCGCTCACTTCTCATCCTGGTGCGGGGCGTCTGGGCCCACACGACCTACGTCGGCCTAGCCTACCCGCCACTTGGTGAGGGACGTAATCCGAGGGAAAGACGTCAGGCGGACTCGACCCCCACAAAGGATTCGCGGAGGTACTCGTGAACCGCTTGCTCGGGCACCCGGAACGACCTGCCCACCCGGATCGCCGGCAGATGACCGCTGTGCACCAAGCGGTACACGGTCATCTTCGACACTCTCATGACCGAGGCGACTTCCGCCACGGTCAGAAACTTGACCTCGTTCAGAGGTCTCTCGCTGCCAGCAGCCATGACCCACCTGTACCTTCCGCAGGCGACGCGCACCGGCTTCCCCTCCGGTGACTCTTCGTCGTTGTGCGCTCACTGCCCAGATTAGGGGCGGGTGATGCGAGTGGGGAAGAGGTGAGGCGATCGGGCGCCTACTGTGACAGACGGGCCCGATTGAGCACATAGCGCGTCAGCGGGAGGTAGTGCTCCGCCGCCACGGCGTCGTCCACGGGTACGGCGACCGAGACCCGGCCCTCCGCCTCGCCGACGAAGAGCGCCGGGTCGTTCACGTCGGCCGGCCCCATCGCCTCGATACCCAGCTGACCTGCGCCGCAGGCCCATCCGTGGTCGCCGATCACCAGGTCCGGCAGCCCGCCCGCATCCTGTGCCGCGCTCTCCAGGGCGGCTCGCACGGGCAGCGGGGAGTGGGTGTGCGCCCCGGGTCCGCCGGGTCCGCCGCACGCGCCGGGTTCCCGCACGAACGCGACGCCGCGTACGTAATCGAGCCGGTGCGGACGTACGCCGAATCGAGTCGTTATGTCGACACTGCGGCCCCGTGCGGGGGTGAGGACCCTACAGCCGGCCGCCGACAGAGCGTCTGCCAGCCCGGCGTAGAACCCGGTCAGACGCTCCGGGTGCCCCGTGCCGAACAGGACGGAACCCCGCCGCGCGGCCACCTCGGCGAGCCGCTCGGCGAACGCGTCCAGCCCGGCGAGAGTGCGCTCCGGATCGATGGTGTCGGCCCCCGACACCTGCCGAGGATCGCCCGAGACCCCGCACCGCTCGGCCATCAGCCCCAGCACCTCCCGCTCGCCCCAGACCCCCTCGGGGCGGACGCCCAGGGTCACCCGGGGATCCTGGGCCGCGAACAGCCGATAGCTGCGCAGACTGTTCTCGCGCGAGGTGGCGACGGGCCCCGCCAAGCGGGCCGCCAGCAGATGGGCGCGCAGCGCCCCGGTGCTCAACACCCGCGCCATGCTGCCGTACCGGCCCCGGGCGCGTGCCAAAACCCCGCGACCGCCGCACCGTTGGCGTAACACCCGGACCGCATCCCGTTTCCGACACACCGTCACCTACGGTGCGGTACGGCCCTGTTCAGGCGAGCAGGCCACGCAGCGGGTACGCGGCACGACGTGTCGCCAGCACCGCCTGGTCCAGCCGGTCCACCGGGTCGTAACCGGACTCCCAGGGCTGCCAGCGGGGGGTGCGGCCGTCCGTCATCCGCTCCGGCCCCGGCTGCCCGGTGCGCGCGTGGACCTCCTCCCGCCAGGACGCCGGGATCACCGACTCCGGATCCACCGGCCGGTGCGCGGCGATCCCCACCAGGTGGGTCCAGGAGCGCGGCACCACGTCGACGACGGCGTACCCGCCGCCGCCCAGCGCCACCCAGCGCCCGTCCTCGGCGTGCGCGTGCGCGAGTTCGTGGCAGGCCTCCATGACGGCCCGCTGGGCGTCCAGCGTGACCGCCAGGTGGGCAAGGGGGTCCTCGAAGTGGGTGTCCGTCCCGTGCTGGCTCACCAGCACCTGGGGCCGGAAGTCCTCGATCAGCTCCGGCACCACGGCATGGAAGGCCCGCAGCCACCCCGCGTCGCCCGTCCCTGCGGGCAGCGCCACGTTGACCGCCCCGCCCTCACCGGCCGCGCCACCGGTCTCCTGCGGGAAGCCGCTGTGCGGGAAGAGGGTGCGCGGGTGCTCGTGCAGCGACACCGTCAGCACCCGGGGGTCGTCCCAGAACGCCGCCTGGACCCCGTCGCCGTGGTGCACGTCCACGTCCACGTAGGCGACGCGCTCGGCGCCGAGCTCCAGCAGCCGGGCGATGGCGAGCGCCGGGTCGTTGTAGACGCAGAACCCTGCGGCGGCCCCCGGCATCGCGTGGTGCAGCCCGCCGGTGAAGTTGACCGCGTGCGCGGTCTCCCCCCGCCACACGGCCTCGGCGGCCCCCACGGAGAGCCCGGCGATGAGCGCGGAGACCTCGTGCATCCCCGCGAAGGCGGGGTCGTCGATGGTCCCGAGCCCGTAGTTCCGGTCGGCGCCGGCGGGATCCGCCGAGGCGGCCCGTACCGCCGCCACGTAGTCCGCCCGGTGCACGAGCCGCAGCGTGGAGTCCCCCGCGGCCCTGGCCGACCGCACGTCCACGGCCCCGTCCAGTCCGAACGCCCGCACCAGCCCCATCGTCAGGGCCAGACGGACCGGGTCCATCGGATGGCTGTGCCCGAAGTCGTATCCCGTTACCGCGTCATCCCACATCAACCGTGCGCGCCCGCTCATGCCCGCCACCGTATCGGGCCCCGCCCCCGCCGAACGACCGGGCGTACACGAGCGTCACCAGCACCAGGACCATCGGAACCACCATCGCCCCGCGGTAGTTCCACGCGTCGCCGAGCGCCCCCACGAGCGGCGAACCGACCAGGAAACCGACGTAGTTGAAGATGTTCAGCCGGGCGACCGCGACATCGCTCGCGCCGGGGAACAGCCGCCCCGCCGCCGCGAAGGTCTGCGGCACGATCACACAGAGCCCGAACCCCAGCAGGGTGAACCCCGCCATCCCGGTCCACGGGTCCGGCGCCACCGCCACCACCCCGAACCCGACGGCCGCCACCACCGAACCCGCCCGCACCACGGCCGCCGCCCCGGCCCGCCGCACCCCGAAGTCTCCGACGGCCCGACCCAGCAGCGTCGTCACCATGTAGACGTTGTACGGGACCGTCGACAGCTGCTCCGAACTCCCCAGCACGTCCTGGAGGTACTTGGCACTCCAGTTGGAGACCGTCGAGTCACCTATGTACGCGAAGCACATCACCAGGCAGAGCGGCAGCAGCAGCCGGAACGGCACGGAGACCCCCGCGGCCCCGTCCTTCTCCGTCTCTCCCGTCCCCGTGTCTCCCGTCCCCGCGGCAAGGCCCTGCGCGTACCACCGGCTGCCGATCAGCGCGGCCGGCAGCAGGACGACGACAGCCGGGAGGTACGAGACGAGGAGCGAGAGGTCCCAGTGCGCCCCGGCCCAGGAGAGCGAGGCCCCGACGATCCCGCCGAGGCTGAACACCGCGTGGAAGCCGAGCATGATGCTGCGGCCGTAGGCCCGCTGGAGGCTCACGCCCATCATGTTCATGGAGGCGTCGAGCGCCCCCACGGAGAGCCCGAAGAGAGCGAGCGCGACGGCCACGTGCCACACCGCGTCGCCCGCACCGACCCCGAGCAGGGCCAGCATGACCAGGGGCTGCGCCCAGCGCAGGACGGTCCCGGGCCGCACCCGCGCGACCACCTTCTCGGTGACCACGCTGCCGACCCCGGCGAGGATCGGCACGGCGGCCAGGAAGACGGGCAGCAGCCCGTCGGATATCCCGTACTGGTCCTGGATGGCGGGGATACGCGTCACCAGCAGTGCGAAGGTCACCCCTTGCACGAAGAAGCTGAACGCCAACGAACCCCTGCCGTACCGCAACCGCGCTTCTGTCATGGCGGGAGCGTAGGGCCAGGATCTACCCGTGGGTAGACGGATCAGGCGAGCAATCCAGGGAGTTGGGCCATGTCGGAGAAGTGCCCGGTCACTCCGGTGAGCCGGTCCGCGGGCATCATCGAGGTGAATCCGTAGACGTCCATGCCCGCCGCCCTGGCCGCTTCGACGCCGAGCGGGCTGTCCTCGATCACGACGCACCGCTCGGGGGAGACGCCCATCGAGCGTGCCGCGTGGAGGAACAGGTCGGGCGCCGGCTTGCCGCGGCCGACGTCCTCCGCGCTGTAAATCCACTCCTCCTCGAACCACTGGTCCAGCCCGGTCTTGTGGAGGCTGACCCGAATCCGCTCGTGGCTGCTGGAGGAGGCGACGCAGTAGTCCACCCCGTCAGCGACGAGCGCACCCAGCACGTCCTCGACTCCGGGGACGACGACGAGTTCTTCCTGGAAGGCCGCGAACAGCCTGGCGTTGAGCGTCGTCTCGAAGTCGTCGGGCAATTTCCCGCCCGTCCGCTCCAGGACCAGATCGTGCACCCGGTGCACGGCGGACCCCATGTAGTCGCGGAGGGAATCCTCGTACGTCGTGGGGTGACCGAGCTCGGTCAGGTACGCGGCGAGGATCGTGTTGGAGATCGGCTCGCTGTCGACGAGCACGCCGTCGTTGTCGAAGATGACCAGTTCGTAGCGCATGGTTCGAGCCTAGACGCTCAGAACGCAGAAAACCCCCGTGCCACAAGGCACGGGGGTCTCCCGGAAAAATTGTTCGGCGGCGTCCTACTCTCCCACAGGGTCCCCCCTGCAGT
>NZ_JBHWYX010000061.1:0-42349 GCF_042728795.1 Streptomyces sp. NPDC060184 | reverse complement strand
GGACGGGGGGGACGTGCCCCCGGCGCCCCGGCCGTCCCGGTGGGTCAGCGGATCGGCATGCCGGAGAGAGTGCGGGCGATCACCAGGCGCTGGATCTCGCTGGTGCCCTCGAAGATGGTGTAGATCGCCGCGTCGCGGTGCATCCGCTCCACCGGGTACTCGCGGGTGAAGCCGTTGCCGCCGAGGATCTGGACGGCCTGGGCGGTGACCTGCTTGGCGGTCTCGCTGGCGAAGAGCTTCGACATCGACCCCTCGGCCGAGGTGAAGGGCTTGTTGGTGGTGGCCATCCAGGAGGCGCGCCAGACGAGCAGCCGGGCCGCGTCGATCCGGGTGCGCATGTCGGCGAGCTGGAAGGCGATGCCCTGGTTGTCGATGATCGGGCGGCCGAACTGGGTGCGCGTCCTGGCGTAGTCGAGGGCGACCTCGTACGCGGCGCGGGCGGTGCCGACCGCCATGGCGCCGACGGCCGGGCGGGACGCCTCGAAGGTGGCCATCGCGGCGTTCTTCACGCGCTCGCCGCCGGACTTCGCCCGCTCGCGGGCACGGGCCAGGCGCTCGTCGAGCTTCTCCTTGCCGCCGAGGAGGCAGTGGCCGGGGACGCGGACGTCCTCCAGGACCACCTCGGCGGTGTGGGAGGCCCGGATGCCGTGCTTCTTGAACTTCTGCCCCTGGGAGAGACCGGGGGTGCCCGGCGGCACGATGAAGGAGGCGTGGCCCTTCGAGCCGAGTTCGGCGTCGACGACGGCCACCACGACGTGGACGTTGGCGATGCCGCCGTTGGTCGCCCAGGTCTTGGTGCCGTTGAGCACCCACTCGTCCTTGGCGGCGTCGTAGACGGCACGGGTGCGCATCGAGGCGACGTCGGAGCCGGCGTCGGGCTCGGACGAGCAGAAGGCCGCGAGCTTGACGTCGTCGGCGTCGCCGTACATCTGCGGGATCCAGGTGCCGATCTGCTCCTCGGTGCCGTTGGCCAGCACGCCGACGGCCGCCAGGCCCGTACCGACGATCGACAGGGCGATGCCCGCGTCGCCCCAGAAGAGCTCCTCCATCGCCACCGGGATGCCGAGGCCGGTGGGGTCGAAGAACTGCTGGGCGTAGAAGTCGAGCGAGTAGATGCCGACCTTGGCAGCCTCCTGGATGACGGGCCAGGGAGTCTCCTCACGCTCGTCCCACTCCGACGCCGCCGGCCGGATCACATCGGCTGCGAAACCGTGGAGCCAGTCGCGCACCTGCTTCTGGTCGTCGTTGAGCTCAAGCGTGAACTCCGCCATGTTCCCCTCCATGCACTGCCCGACATCGAGTTACTTACGGTAACAGCAGTCTGTTACCGGCAAGTAGCCGCTGTCAACCACACCTGGACCGGTCGGCACCCTTCGAAGGCGGGGTGTTACGTTGCCCGGGCGCGCACAAAGCGCCAGGCCAGAGGTGTCAGGGGTGGGGAAAGGGCGACAGATGGAGACCGCACGACAGGCCGATCGGCAGCGGACGGCGGCCGAGCAGCGGCGCAGGGAGCTGCTGGAGGCGGCCGACCGGGTGGTGCTCAGGGACGGCCCCAGGGCCTCCATGAACGCCATCGCCGCCGAGGCGGGCATCACCAAGCCGATCCTCTACCGCCACTTCGGCGACAAGGGCGGCCTCTACCGCGCCCTCGCACAGCGCCACACCGACGCCCTGCTCAGCAACCTGCGTGCGGCGCTCGATGCCCCGGCCGAACGCCGCCGGCGGGTGGAGAACACCCTCGACACCTACCTCGCGGCCATCGAGACCCGTCCGCAGGTCTACCGCTTCCTCATGCACCCGTCGGACGACACCCCCGCCCCCGAGCAGGGGTTCGACACGGGCCGCCACTCCGTCCCCCTGCTGCGGCGCCTGGGCGAGGAGCTCGGGCAGGTGATCGCGGAGCGGGTGGACCTCGGCGCGGACGGCGAGGAGACGGCCCGCATCTGGGGACACGGCATCGTCGGGATGATGCACGCGGCGGGCGACTGGTGGCTCGGCGACCGGCCCGTCCCGCGCGAACGGCTGGTGCGCAACCTCGCCGACCTGCTCTGGGGCCGACTGGCCGAGGTGGGCGACCGGCCGGGCGCACCCGGCTTCTAGGGCGTGTGCGGCGGTGCTCAGGACGTGGTTCGGTCCTGGGCGGCCCAGGGGGCCCGGCGGGCCTTGCGCAGCGCCCGCGCCCGGCGCAGTCCGGTCAGCCGGTCGGTGTAGACCGTGCCGTCCAGGTGGTCGCATTCGTGCTGGAGGCAGCGCGCGAACCAACCCGTACCGGTGATCTCCACCTCGTCGCCGGTGACGTCGCGTCCGCGTACCACCGCCCGGTCGAAGCGCGGGGTCCCGGCCTCGATGCCCGGCAGCGACAGACACCCCTCCGGGCCGCGTACGGTGATGCCGTCCGCCTCCACCAGCCGGGGGTTGACCACGTGGCCGAGGTGACGGACGTCGTCGTCGTCCGGGCAGTCGTACACGAACACCCTGAGCGGCACACCGATCTGGTTGGCCGCGAGGCCGACCCCGCGGGCCGCGTACATGGTGGCGAACATGTCCTCCACCAGCCGGGCGAGGGAGGGACCGAAATCGGTGACGTCCTCGCAGGCACGGTGGAGGACGGGGTCGCCGAGGGTGCTCACGGTACGAATGATTCCGGAACTGCCGGGGATCGGGCGGTTTCGCATGGCCGTAAGGGTACGGTCCGCCTTGACCGCCCCGTTCCGTGGTGCCGCGGTGCGGCCGTCGCTCCGGACATCGATAGGCTGGGCGTGGACCGATGCAAGGAGGATCTAGGACGATGGCAGGCAACACGGAGCCGTTGTCGCCGCGGGCCAAGCTGGCCGTGACGGCGGGCAAGGCCGCGGCGGCGGTGTCGCGCGCGGCGGGGCGTGGCAGCGGATCGGTGATCGGCGGCCGGGTGGCGCTCAAGCTCGACCCCGACCTGCTGGGGCGACTGGCGCAGCACCTGGACGTGATCCTCGTGTCGGCGACGAACGGCAAGACGACCACCACCCGGCTGATCGCCGAGGCGCTGCGGGCCGCCGGGCCCGTCGTCTCGAACGCGCTCGGCGCGAACATGCCCGCGGGCATCACCTCGGCGCTGGCCGGCGGCTCGGACGCCCGGTTCGGCGTGATCGAGGTCGACGAGAAGTACCTCGCCGGAGTGGCGCGCGACACCACGCCCAAGGCGATCGCACTGCTCAACCTCTCGCGCGACCAGCTCGACCGCGCCGCGGAGACGCGCATGCTGGCGGAGCACTGGCGCGAGGGACTGGCGGGCTCGAAGGCCGTCATCATCGCCAACGCGGACGACCCGCTGATCGTCTGGGCGGCCTCGTCCTCCCAGAACGTCGTGTGGGTGGCGGCCGGCCAGGCGTGGAAGGACGACGCCTGGTCCTGCCCCTCCTGCGGCGGTGTGATGCAGCGTCCCGGGGACGACTGGTTCTGCGGTCAGTGCGGTTTCCGCCGTCCGGCGCCGAGCTGGGCGCTCAACGGCGACTACGTGCTCGACCCGCACGGCTCCGCGTGGCCGATCCACCTCCAGCTGCCCGGTCGCGCGAACAAGGCGAACGCGACGTCGTCGGCCGCCGTGGCCGCCGTCTTCGGCGTGCCCCCGCAGGTGGCCCTGGAGCGGATGTACCAGGTGCAGGCCGTGGCGGGCCGCTACGACGTGGTCTCGTTCCACAACCGCGACCTGCGGCTGCTGCTGGCGAAGAACCCGGCCGGCTGGCTTGAGACGTTCTCGCTCATCGACCCGCCGCCGACGCCGGTGATCCTGTCCGTGAACGCGCGCGGCGCGGACGGCACGGACACCTCGTGGCTGTGGGACGTCGACTACACGCAGCTGTCCGGTCACCCGATCTTCGTGCTCGGGGACCGCAAGATGGACCTCGCCGTCCGGCTCGAAGTGGCCGGTCTGGACTTCCGCGTCTGCGAGACCCTGGACGAGGCCGTCCAGCTGGCCCCGCCCGGCCGCATCGAGGTCATCGCCAACTACACCGCCTTCCAGGATCTGCGCCGTCGTGTCGGCAACTGATCCCCGCCAGGGCCTCCGGAGAGGACGAAGCATGAGCAACAACGGTCTGCGTCTGGTCTGGGTCTACCCCGACCTCCTCAGCACCTACGGCGACCAGGGCAACGCCCTCGTCGTCGAGCGGCGGGCACGGCAGCGCGGTCTCGACGTGCAGCGGGTCGACGTACGCAGCGACCAGCCGATCCCCACGTCCGGTGACATCTACCTCATCGGCGGCGGTGAGGACCGGCCGCAGCGGCTGGCGGCGGAGCGGCTGCGCCGCGACGGCGGGCTGAGCCGGGCCGCGTCGAACGGCGCGATCATCTTCTCGGTCTGCGCGGGTTACCAGATCCTGGGCCACGAGTTCATCAACGACCTCGGGGAGCGGGAGCCCGGGCTCGGGCTGCTCGACGTGGTGACGACCCGCGGCGAGGGCGCGCGGTGCGTCGGTGACGTGCTCGGCGACATCGACCCGAACCTCGGTCTGCCGCCGCTCACCGGTTTCGAGAACCACCAGGGCGTCACCCACCTCGGTCCGACGGCGCGTCCGTTCGCCCGGGTCCGGGTGGGCCGCGGCAACGGCACCGGGGACGGCACCGAAGGCGCGTACAGCGACACCGTGTTCGGGACGTACATGCACGGTCCGGTGCTGGCGCGCAATCCGCAGATCGCCGATCTGCTGCTGAAGCTGGCCCTCGACGTCAACGCACTGCCGCCGGTGAACGACCACTGGTACGAGGCGCTGAGGTCGGAGCGGATCGCCGCGACGACCCAGCCGGCCTGATGTATCCGCCTTGTTTCAGCTGAGGTACACACCGTGTTTCGCCTGAGGCGATTCCGGCTCAACTGAGCGGAGTCCAGCAGGCGGACAGTGGGTTCGGTCCCGCCACCCTGCGCCGGTAGGGTGGCGGGTATTCAGCCGGACGACGCGGTCCGGTCGTCGGCCCACGTTGCAAAGGTTCCTCGGGCAATGCGCATTGGTGTCCTCACGTCCGGCGGCGACTGCCCCGGCCTCAACGCAGTCATCCGCTCCGTCGTGCACCGGGCGGTTGTCGACCACGGCGACGAGGTCATCGGCTTCCACGACGGCTGGCGCGGCCTGCTGGAATGCGACTACCGCAAGCTCGACCTGGACGCGGTCGGCGGCATCCTCGCCCTCGGCGGCACCATCCTCGGTTCGTCCCGGGTCCAGCCCGCGCACCTGCGCGGTGGCGTGGAGCGCGCCAAGGGGCACGTCGCCGACCTGGGTCTGGACGCGATCATCCCGATCGGCGGCGAGGGCACGCTGAAGGCGGCCAACCTCCTCTCCGAGGCGGGGCTGCCGATCGTCGGCGTACCGAAGACCATCGACAACGACATCGCCTCCACCGACGTCACCTTCGGCTTCGACACCGCGGTGGGTGTGGCCACCGAGGCGCTGGACCGGCTGAAGACGACTGCCGAATCGCACCAGCGGGTGCTGATCGTGGAGGTCATGGGCCGTCACACCGGCTGGATCGCCCTGCACTCGGGCATGGCGGCCGGCGCGCACGCCATCGTGGTGCCGGAGCGTCCGTTCCACATCGACGAGCTGACCAGGGTCGTCGGGGAGCGCTTCTCGGCCGGCAAGAAGTTCGCCATCGTGGTGGTCGCCGAGGGCGCCAAGCCGCAGGACGGCACGATGGACTTCGCCACCGGTTCCCAGGACATCTACGGGCACGAGCGCTTCGCGGGGATAGCGTCCCAGCTCTCGGTCGAACTGGAACAGCGTCTCGGCAAGGAGGCCCGCCCGGTCATTCTCGGCCACGTGCAGCGCGGTGGTACCCCGACGGCGTACGACCGGGTGCTGGCCACCCGGTTCGGCTGGCACGCGGTGGAGGCCGCGCACCGCGGCGAGTTCGGCATGATGACGGCGCTGCAGGGCACGGACATCACGATGGTGCCGCTGACCTCGGCGGTGGAGACCCTCAAGACCGTTCCGGCCGAGCGGTACGCCGAGGTGGAGTGCGTCCTCTGACGCCTCCCCCGACCCCGCTCCGGCTTTCGGCGAGGAGCGGCCACGACACCCCCGGGACTGCCCCCGGCCGCGAGTGCGGTCGGGGGCAGTCCTAGTCTGGACCGGACAACCGGCACGAATCGGGGACGTCCCCCAGCAGGAGTGAACAGATGGATCACGGCGGGCACGGCATGAACATGGATCTGCCGCCGTTCACACTGGGCCGCGGGCTCGCGTTCTCGGCGGACCCGTTCTTCCTGGTCGGCTGCCTCGCGGCGCTGGCCCTGTACGGCTGGGCCGTGGTGCGGCTGCGGCGCCGCGGGGACGAGTGGCCGGTCAACCGGATCGTCTTCTTCGTCGTCGGGGTGCTCAGCATCGCCCTGGTGATGTGCACCCGGCTGAACGACTACGGCATGGTCATGTTCAGCGTGCACATGATCCAGCACATGGTGATCAGCATGCTCTCGCCGATCCTGTTGCTGCTCGGCGCTCCGGTGACCCTCGCGCTGCGGGCGCTGCCGGTGGCGCGGCGGCGGGGCGGCAAGGGCCCGCGCGAACTGCTGCTGATGCTGCTGCACAGCCGCTACATGAAGATCATCACGCATCCGGTCTTCACGATCCCGCTGTTCATCGCCAGCCTCTACGCCCTGTACTTCACCCCGCTCTTCGACTTCCTCATGGGCTCGACGCCTGGGCACCTGGCGATGATGGTGCACTTCCTCGCGGTCGGGCTCGTCTTCTTCTGGCCGATCATGGGGATCGACCCCGGGCCGCACCGGCCCGGTTACGTGATGCGGATGCTGGAGCTGTTCGCGGGGATGCCGTTCCACGCGTTCTTCGGCATCGCGCTGATGATGGCGTCCCAGCCGATGGTCGAGTCGTACAAGCATCCCCCGGCCTCGCTGGGCGTCGACGCGCTGAGCGACCAGAGCTGGGCGGGCGGCATCGCCTGGGCCTTCAGCGAGGTGCCGTCCGTGCTGGTGCTGATCGCGCTGGTCTTCCAGTGGTACCGCTCCGACCAGCGGCTCGCGAAGCGCGAGGACCGGGCGGCGGACCGGAACGACGACCAGGAGCTGGCGGCTTACAACGCGTATCTCGCCTCTTTGCAGGCGCGTGGACGGTAGCGCCGCACCCGCCCGCGGGGCGACCATGGACGCAACGGCCGCGCGGCCGACGAGGAGCGTGCGCGCATGTCCGGATCGACGAAGTCCATGGGAGTCATCACCGTCGCGGCCCTGGTGGCGGTGACGGCGTACACGGTGGCGCTGGGGAGCAACGGCTGGCTCTGGTTCGGCTGGGTGGTGCTGGGGCTGTGCACGCTCGGCATGCTGGCCGTCCGGGACGCCTGACGGGGGCGGGCGGGGCGCCCGCCCAGGTGGTGTCCGGCGGATCAGGGCCGGCCACCACCTAGACTGGCGGGCCCCGCGCCCTTGGAAGGGTGTCCGGTACGAAGCAGCCCGAGGCCGATCCGGCAGAACGAGGTTCACCCTCCGTGTTCTACTACGTACTGAAGTACGCCGTGCTCGGCCCGCTGCTGCGGCTGCTCTTCCGGCCCCGCATCGAAGGGCTCGACCACATCCCCGCCGAGGGGGCCGCGATCGTCGCGGGCAACCACCTGTCCTTCTCGGACCACTTCCTGATGCCGGCCATGCTGAAGCGCCGCATCACCTTCCTGGCGAAGGCCGAGTACTTCACCGGCCCCGGGATCAAGGGAAAGCTGACGGCGGCGTTCTTCCACAGCATCGGCCAGATCCCGGTGGACCGGTCGGGCAAGGAGGCGGGCGCGGCGGCCATCCGTGAAGGACTCGGCGTCCTCGCCAAGGGCGAGCTGCTCGGCATCTACCCGGAGGGCACCCGCTCGCACGACGGGCGCCTCTACAAGGGCAAGGTGGGGGTCGCGGTGATGGCCATCAGGGCGGGGGTCCCGGTGATCCCCTGCGCGATGGTCGGCACCTTCGAGATCCAGCCGCCCGGACAGAAGGTGCCCAGCATCCGGCGGGTCACGATCCGTTTCGGGGAGCCGCTGGACTTCTCCCGGTACGCCGGGATGGACGGCCAGAAGGCGGCGATCCGGGCCGTCACGGACGAGATCATGTACGCGATCCTGAACCTGTCCGGGCAGGAGTACGTGGACGAGTACGCGGCGAAGGTGAAGGCCGCCGGTGTCGCTGCCGCGAAACGGCCCGGCCCGCAGCGCTGAGGTTCCCGGACTCCGTACGGCCCCGGGGTGCGGGTGGCCGAGGACGTGTCCCGGCCACCCGCACCCCGTTTCGAGGCGGGACCTGTGGTTACGGCACGGGCGTGGCGTGCGGGGCGCACGTCACGTCGTGCCGGTCGGTGCGGCCGGTGAGCAGGTAGGTGTCCACCCGGTCGTTGACGCAGGTGTTCACGAGGCCGGTGACCCCGTGCGATCCGGCGTCCTTCTCGGTGATCAGCCGGGAGCCCTTGAACCGCTGGTGCAGCTCGACCGCTCCCTCGTACGGGGTGGCGGCGTCACGCGTGGACTGCACGATCAGGACGGGCGGGAGGCCCTTGCCCGTCTTCACGTCCAGAGGGGTCTGGCGCTTGGTCGGCCAGGTGGTGCAGGGGAGGTTCATCCATGCGTTGGCCCAGGTCAGGAACGGGTAGTCGCGGTGCAGCCGGGTGTTGTCCCGGTCCCAGGTGCGCCAGCTGACCGGCCACTGCGCGTCCGCGCACTCGACCGCCGTGTAGACGGCGTTGCTGTTCTCGGTGGCGATGTTGCCCGCGGTGTCGCTCAGGTCGGGGGCGATGGCGTCGACGAGCGCCTGGGTGTCGCCGGCGAGGTAGGCGCTCCAGGTCCGTGCCACGGGTGCCCAGGAGGAGTCGTAGTACGGGGCGCTCTGGAAGAAGCCGGTGAGTTCGGCGGGGCCGACGACGCCGCCGATGGGGTTCTTCTTCGCGGCGGCGCGCAGGGTGAGCCAGGCCTGCTCGACCTTCTGCGGGGTGTCGCCGATGTGGTAGACGTCGTCGTGGCGGGCGACCCACGCCTGCCAGTCCTCCCAGCGGGTCTCGAAGGCGACGTCCTGGTTGAGGTTGGCCTCGTACCAGATGTTGCTCTGCGCCGGGTTGACGACGCTGTCCACGACCATGCGGCGCAGGTGTCCCGGGAAGAGCGTGCCGTAGACCGCCCCCAGGTAGGTGCCGTAGGAGACGCCCAGGTAGTTCAGCTTCTTCTCGCCGAGCGCCGCCCGGATCACGTCCAGGTCGCGCGCGGTGTTGAGGGTCGTCATCTGCGGCAGCAGATCGCCGCTGCGCTCGGCGCAGCCGGCCGCGTACTCGGCGGCGAGCTTGCGCTGGGCCAGCTTGTCGGCCTCGGTGTCGGGGACCGGGTCGGCCTTGGGTACCGCGACGTACTCCTGCGGGTCGGCGCAGGAGATGGGGGCGGAGTGGCCCACGCCGCGCGGGTCGAAGCCGACGAAGTCGTAGGCGGCGGCGACCTTGGTCCAGATCGGGTTCTTGTTGGTGATCCGGGTCGGGAAGCGCAGGCCGGAGCCGCCGGGGCCGCCGGGGTTGTAGACGAGGGCGCCTTGGCGCTCGGCGGGTGTCCCGGTGCTCACGTGGCGGTCGACGGAGAGCTTGATCTGCTTTCCGTACGGCTTCGCGTAGTCGAGCGGGACGGTCACCCAGCCGCACTGGATGGGCTTGGGGAGCGCGTAGTCGGCGGGACAGTCCGCCCAGTCGATGCCCGTGCGCGCCGCGCGTTCCGCGGCGATCGCGGCACCACGCGCCTCGGCCGCGCCGGTGTGCCGGTTGTCCGCTCCGGACGCCGGTACGGCCGTCATGCCCGCTATGAGCGTCCCCGCGATCAGAGTGCCGGCCGCGCCGAGCACTGCAGTGCGTCTCAAGTGGAACCTCCCCCAGGGGTGTCGCGCCGCGTGGAGCGGCGCGGATCTACGTTTCCCGTGGATCATTTCCCCTGTGAGCTTCCTGAGAACAGGGCGCACCACCCTTTCTTTGCCGAACCGATAACCGGTAACCGCTGTACTGCTCAGCGGACTTGAGAGGTTTTGCCGTTGAATCAGCTCATTGCAGAGGCTGTTGAACCTTCCAGTACGAGAGCAAGGGCATCGTCCAGGACGGCGCGCAGCAGGCGCGCGTCCTCTGCGACGGCCGTGACGAGTGCGGCGGGACCTGCCAGCGGGGTCAGTACGGCAGTGGGGCCGAGCAGACGGGAGGCCACTGGTTTCTCCTCGAACTCCGGTCTGACCAGGAGCAGTTGCCCGACAGCACGGTGGCCGCCCAGCACGGCGGGCCCGTCCCACCCCCCGGCGGCGCCGGGACCGTAGGAGAGCTCCTGGTCGAGCAGGGGGCGTCCGGCGCGCCGGACGGTGAGGCGGGTGGTCAGGGCGCCGGTGGGTTCGCCGTGGCGGCCGAGCACCTGCTCCTCCCGGAGCACCAGCCGTGCGGTGGGGGCGAGGTGGACGGTGGTGGCCATCCGCAGGTCGCTGCCCCGGGCGGAGATCAGCGGCTCGGGGAGCCAGTGCAGCTCCGCCTCGTCGCCCGCGGTCAGCCGGACGTCGTAGCGGGCGGGCCCGGGGCCGGGGAGTGCCACGGTGGCGGCGGCGGCGCCGACGGTGAGCCGTGCCCCGTCCCCGGCCTCCACCTCGACGGCGAGGCGGTCGCCGCCGAGGGGTGCGCTCATGGCGCCGACGACCGTGACCCCCGCGTACGGGGCGGGGGCGCGGGTCCGGCGGAGCGCGAGGGGGCCCTCGCTCTCCAGCACCGGCAGCGCGGTGGCGCCCCGCCCGTCCGCGACGGCGCGGACGCGGGCGGTCGCGGTGACGCTCACGAGGACCAGGCGGCGAGCTGTGAGCGCACCCAGCCGGCCACCGGGGCGACTCCGTCGGCGGAGGTCAACGAGGTGAAGACGACGGGCAGTTCGCCACGCTGCTTGGCGGCGTCCTCGGCCATCCGGCCCAGGTCGGAACCGACGTACGGGGCGAGGTCCGTCTTGTTGACGACGAGCAGGTCGGCGGTGGTCACGCCGGGTCCCCCCTTGCGCGGGATGTCGTCGCCGCCGGCCACGTCGATGACGAACACCTGGGCGTCGACGAGCCCCTTGGAGAAGGTGGCGGTGAGGTTGTCGCCGCCCGACTCGACCAGGATGAGGTCGAGCGGGCCGACGCTGTCCTCCAGGTCCTCGACCGCTTCGAGGTTGGCGGAGATGTCGTCGCGGATGGCGGTGTGGGGACAGGCGCCGGTTTCGACGGCCTGGATGCGCTCGGGCGGGAGGACCGCATTGCGGAGCAGGAACTCCGCATCCTCACGGGTGTAGATGTCGTTGGTGACCACGGCGATGGAGAACTGGTCGCGCAGGGTCCGGCAGAGGGCGGCGACGGTGGCGGTCTTGCCGGAACCGACCGGTCCGCCCAGTCCGATGCGCAGGGCGCGGCGCGTGCCGTCCGGCCGTGCGGCGTCCGCGCCGACCGCGGCGGGTCCGTCGTGCGAGTGGTCGAGATGCATGGTGCGGCTCCTGGGGGCGTGGGGTGCGTGGGCGCTGGGTGATGTCCGGCGGATCAGGGCCGGACATCACCCGGGGAGTGCGTCACGAGGCGAAGAGGCGGACCGGCCACGTGGCATGGGTCTCGGCGGCGATGTCGAGCAGCGGGGCGGAGGCGGCGGGCAGGGCGTCGATGCCCTGCCGGGCGGCCACGGTGGCCCGTTCGGCGACGCGGTCGAGTTCGGGGGCGAGCCGGGCGAGGACGGCGGTGGCCTCGAAGGGGTCGAGCGAGAGCAGCCGGACGACGGCGGTGGCGGGCCCGCCGACCGCTTCGTACGCGGCGCAGTACGCGGCGTCCTCGGGGGTCAGGCCGGCCGAGGCCGCGGTGAGTCCGAGGACGACGGGCTGGTGGGCGCCGCGGGGCCGGGCGGTCGCGAGCGCGTCCAGGGCCGGGCTCGGCCAGGTGGACCTGGCCGCCCTCATCAGCTGGCGGCCGAGCTTGCGGGCGGTGGCCCGCAGGGCGGGTGAGGGCGTACGGGCGTCCGCCGCCTCGTCGAGGGCGAGCGGGTCGTGGCCCAGGGCCGCCGCCGCGGCGAGCGCGGCGGCGGTGAGCCCGGTGGTGTGCAGACGGCCCCGGCAGAAGTCGGCGAGGTCGCCCGCGTCGCGGACGCGTCCCGCCGTGACGGCCGGTTCGGCCCCGCCGGAGTGGGCATGGCCTCCGGCGGGGAACCGGCCGTCGGCGAGGACGAGCAGGGCTGCGCGTGACATGGGTCCCGCCCGATCAGAAGAGGAAGTAACGCTGGGCCATGGGCAGTTCCCTGGCCGGTGCGGGTTCGACGAGGTCTCCGTCGATCGTCACGGCGAAGCTGTCCGGGTCGACCTCGACGCGGGGCAGAGCGTCGTTCTCCCGCATGTCCGCCTTGGTGACGCCCCGGGTGCCGGCGATCGGCACGAACCGCTTGCCGAGTCCGAGGCGTTCGGGCAGACCGTCCTCGATCGCCGCCGCCGAGACGAAGTTGAAGGAGTTGGAGGCGGGAGCCCTGCCGGTGGCACCGAACATCGGCCTCGGCAGGACCGGTTGGGGTGTCGGGATGGACGCGTTGGCGTCGCCCATCTGCGCGTACGCGATCTGCCCTCCCTTGATGACCAGTTGGGGCTTCACCCCGAAGAAGGCGGGGTCCCAGAGGACGAGGTCGGCGAGCTTGCCGGTCTCGACCGAGCCGATCTCGCGGTCGAGCCCCTGCGCCACCGCCGGGTTGATCGTGTACTTGGCGACATAGCGACGCACCCGGTGGTTGTCGGCCGCACCGTCGCCGGGGAGTGCGCCCCGGCGCGCCTTCATGACGTGCGCGGTCTGCCAGGTACGCAGGACGACCTCGCCGATCCGCCCCATGGCCTGGGAGTCGGAGGAGATGATCGAGATGGCGCCGAGGTCGTGCAGGATGTCCTCGGCGGCGATGGTGGAGGGCCGGATACGGGACTCGGCGAACGCGAGGTCCTCGGGAACGGCCGGGTTGAGGTGGTGGCAGACCATCAGCATGTCGAGGTGTTCCTCGATGGTGTTGACGGTGTGCGGGCGGGTCGGGTTGGTGGAGCTGGGCAGGACGTACGGCTCCGAGACGACGGTGATGATGTCGGGCGCGTGCCCGCCTCCGGCCCCCTCGGTGTGGTACGCGTGGATCGTGCGGCCCGCGATGGCGGCGAGGGTGTCCGCCACGAAACCGGCCTCGTTGAGGGTGTCCGTGTGGATGGCGAGCTGGGCGCCGCTCTCCTCGCAGACCCGCAGGCAGGCGTCGATGACGGCGGGCGTCGCCCCCCAGTCCTCGTGGATCTTGAACCCGAGCGCACCGCCGCGCAGTTGGGCGCGCATGGCCTCGTGGGACATGGTGTTGCCCTTGCCGAGGAGCCCGATGTTGACGGGGTACGCCTCCAGCGACGCGAACATCCGGGCGAGGTGCCAGGAGCCGGGGGTGACGGTGGTCGCCTTGGTGCCCTCGGCGGGCCCGGTTCCGCCGCCGACGAGGGTGGTGATCCCGGACGACAGCGCCTGGTCCACCAGGGTCGGCGAGATGAAGTGGACGTGCGCGTCGATGGCACCCGCCGTGAGGATCTTGCCGTTCCCCGCGATGATCTCCGTCTCGGGCCCGATGACGAGCCCGGGGTGGACGCCGTCCATGGTGTCGGGATTTCCGGCCTTGCCGATGCCGGTGATGCGCCCGTCGCGGATGCCGACGTCCGCCTTGACGATCCCCCAGTGGTCGATGACGACCGCACCGGTGATGACCGTGTCGGGGGCGCCCTCGGCGCGGCTGGTGCGGGCCTGTCCCATGGACTCCCGGATCACCTTGCCGCCGCCGAACACCGCCTCGTCGCCGGCCCGTCCGGGGCCGCCCGAGCGGTCCTCCTCGATCTCCACGAGCAGGGAGGTGTCGGCGAGCCGGATGCGGTCGCCGGTGGTGGGGCCGAACAGGTCGGCGTAGACGGCACGGTCGAGTTCAGCCATCGAGGGCACCTCCGGTTTCGCCACGCAGGCCGGGGACGACGCGGGCGCCTGCGAGCGGGACGAGTTCGACGTCCACGGGGATGCCGGGCTCGAAGCGCACGGCCGTCCCGGCGGCGATGTTCAGCCGCAGGCCGTGGGCGGCCCCCCGGTCGAAGTCGAGGCCGGGATTGGCCTCGGCGAAGTGGTAGTGCGAGCCGACCTGGACGGGGCGGTCGGCCGCGTTGAGGACGGTGATCCGGGTGACCGGCCGGCCCTCGTTGATCGGCACGGCCCCGTCCGCGTACAGGATCTCTCCGGGAATCACGGCGCCCCTCAGACGATCGGATCGTGGACGGTGACGAGTTTGGTGCCGTCCGGGAAGGTGGCCTCCACCTGGACGTCGTGGATCATCTCGGGGATGCCGTCCATGACGTCGGCGCGGGTGAGCACCTTCCGTCCGGACGCCATGAGTTCGGCGACGGTCCGCCCGTCGCGCGCGCCCTCCAGGATGTGCGACGTGATCAGCGCGACCGCCTCCGGGTGGTTGAGCCGGAGCCCGCGCGCCCGGCGTCTCCCGGCGACGTCGGCGGCCACATGGATGAGCAGGCGCTCCTGCTCGTGCGGGGTGAGTTGCACGCTTCCACCTCATCGTCTCGCGCCCGGTCGGGTCCCTGGACGCGGCGGAGCCGCCTCGGACGACGACAGCTCGTCGCCCGCCGATGCGGGCACACCGGCCAGACACCGCACGTTAGGGCGGAAGTTTTTCCGTCGCGTTAACTGGGCCGGTCACGTGGCGACACCGTCCGGTACGGGGGCACGGCCCCGGCGGGCCGGACCGTCCCCGGAACGGTCCCGCCGGCCTGCCCGCACCCTCCTCGCCTCGTATACGGCGCGCACCGGGCCGGGGCGCGCACCGCGTACCGGCCCGGGGGCGTCCGGGGGCCGACATGGTCCGGCGGTCGCACGGGTAGTAATCCAGCAGCCCGCCCTGCCCGGACCGGTGGGGGGCGGCCGTCGGGCGGGTCGCCGACGGCATCGCCGGTGACATCGGCCGTGACCCCTTCGTCCTCGACGCCGCAACCACCGCGCTCACGGCCCGTCCGGCCGCGTCGGGGAGCACCGCACCGCGTACCCGCCACAGCGCCCCACGAGGTGAGTCCCCATGCTGCCGCCGGAGTTGCCGTCCCTGCCCGCACTGACCCACGCGGAGGCCGAGTTCATCGACCGTTACCTCGCCGTCCTCGACCAGGTGGGCCGGATCAACCCGGCCCGGGGCAGCGACACCTACGCGGCGCTGCGGGCCGCCCAGGCGCTGGCCTCGCACGCCGCGACACTGCGGGACGCCTTGGCGCTGATGCACGAGCGCGGCGAGGACCGGATCCACGCGGCCACGCTGGCCCGGGCGCTGCGCGCGCTGGACGGGGAGCGGCGGGCGGGGCGGGTCTCCGTACCGCCCGGGAGAGCGAGTTGACGGGCCCGGTCCGCGCCGGAAGGCGACCGGCGCCCCCGCCTCGGCCCCGGCCCCGGCCACGGCGATGTCGGCCGATCATGTTCCGTACGCTCCTGAACATGAATCGCTCCACCGGGCCCCTGCGGCCCCTCACCCGGCTCGTCGGCGGGGACATATGCGCCTACGAGCCGACCGCCGACGCCTGGGGTGCTCTGTCGCCCGCCAGGGTCTTCCGGCCGTCGGCCGGGGACGAGGTCGTCGAGCACACCGCTCCCACCGGCCTTCATCAGGTCTTCTACACGACTCTGAGCGCTGCCGTCTGCGTAACGGCCGCGGGGACCGAACTCTGGCGGTCGGAGTTCGAACCCGAGTCGGACGAGCGGTTCGGGCACCGCCCCGGCTGCGCCCTCTCGTCCGACGGACTCACGGTCTGGGTCTACCGGCCCGACGCCATGGCCGGGCGCGACCGCCCGGACCAGTGGGTCGCCCTGGACGCGGGAACCGGAGCGGTACTCGGGCAGGCGGATCTGGACACGGTCGGGCACGGTGGTACCCAGCTCGCGCACCGGGCGAGCGGCGAAGTCCTCCTCGACGTGGGCGAGGGACAGGACGGATCGGTCATCCACCGGGCGTCGGTGTCGGGTGGGCGGATGAACCTCTTCCGCTATCCCTGGGACGACAGGGTTCTCATCGGTCTGTCGCCGGACGGGCGGCACTTCATGACGGTCGACCACTCCCAGACCGACATGGCCGTCCACGCGTACCCCGGCGGCGAAGTGACGTTCTCCCTCTCCGTCGAGGCCCTCGGGCACGATCCGGACGAGGTCTTCGTGGAGTGGAGCGGCGGCTACCTGGACCCGGACACCGTCGTCGTCACCGTCGTCGGCGAGACCGAGGACATGGAGGAGTGGTTCCGCCACACCCGCGTCGACGCGCGGACCGGCGAGGTCCGAGGCGTCTTCGACGCACACGGCGAGAATCCCTACGACATCCAGCCGCTCGGGGACGGGTCCTGGCTCACCGCCGGCCCGGACGGCCACCCGATCCGCCGGAGGACCCCGTAGGACTCGGCGACGGCGACCCCGCACGGGATCCGGGCCGGACCGGAGCCGTTTCTCCGCTTCCGGCGACACGCCCGTGATGAATTTCCGATTTTCCGCCCGTTCGGCGCAGGGTTTCGGCCCGCCGGGCCTCCCTCCCGATTTGCGCTCCCCGGTGCCCTCCCCGTGCCCCAAGTACCGCACTGCGCAGCCGCGGTGGAGGCGCCCGGGGTGCGCGCCCCCGGCCGCGCCGGACGCTCCCCCACTCTCCCGGCGCAACGTCGGCCGACCGTCCTCACCTCCTCTGCCACCTCGAAAATCCCGCACGGCCTGGGTCAAGATCCCTGGGACGACAAGCCCCCGCCACCCCGACGGGGCGGTCCGCGCGGACGCCGAGTCCTGCCGCCGAGCGGATGACGGGTCGACAGGAGTGGATCGGCAGGAGTGGAGGACCCGAGCACTACGGGCCGACCGGGCAACCGGCCGTCCCTCGGGGTGAAGCCGCGACATGCGGCCGGGCGACTTCGCCAGCCCGAACCCGACAGGTCATCTTTCACAGGCGGCTGACGAAGGGTTGCGCATGACTGCGCAGGTTCATGTCCCGTCTCTGCTCACCCGGGCCGGTACGGCCTCGGTCCTCACTCTGGCCCTCAGCTCGACCATGCTGGCCCCCGGCCTGGTCTCCGACGCCGAGGCCGCCGCCCAGTCGACGAAGGCGCTCCGGGTCGCCGCGTCCAAGAAGGGCTCCCCCTATCAGTGGGGCGCCACCGGCCCCCGGCGGTTCGACTGCTCCGGGCTGACGCTCTACTCGTTCAAGCGGGTCGGCAAGAAGCTGCCCCGCACGGCGCAGCAGCAGTACAACAAGACGCGCCACATCACCTCCTCGCAGCGCAGGAGGGGCGACCTGGTCTTCTTCCACAGCGGTCGCAGCGTGTACCACGTGGGCATCTACGCCGGAAACGGCAAGATCTGGCACTCCCCGAAGACCGGTGCCGTGGTGCGGCTGGAGCGGATCTGGACGAAGCGGGTCTGGTACGGACGGGTGCGCTGACGTACACCGGGCCCGTGCCGCCGGTGTGCGGCGCCCGGCCCGGACGCGGCGACGCGCGACGACCCCGCCGGGTCGCACGGCCGCCCCGTCCGGGCCGGGTGCGGCGTCAGCCCCGCACCGGTACGGACCACGGCAGCACGACCCACACGGTCTTGCCGCCGTCCTCGGTCGGAGTGACGCCGAACCGGCCGCCGCACTCCCTGGCCAGGACCCGGATGATCGCCAGGCCGCGCCCGTTGTCCCGTTGTACGGCCGGGGGCAGCCTTCTGGGCCACCGGGGGTGGCTGTCCGTCACCTCCAGCCTCAGTTCCTCGTCCCGGTCGAGCACCAGCCGCACCGTGAACGTGGGCGACTGGCCGAGTGTGTGCAGGACCGCGTTGGTCGCGAGCTCCGAGACGATCAGCAGGATCGTCCCGGTGTCCTCCGTGTCGTCGCGCATGCCCCACTCCGCGAGTACGCGGGCCACGTGTCTGCGGGCCGCGGACACCGACACCGGATCGCTCGGCAGGGTGACATGTGCTTCCTGATGATCTGCCATGGCGACGCCGTCCCTTTCCGCCCGGCCGACCCCTATCGGCCCGGATTGTGCCTGGCGCCAGAGTGCCACCGCCGGACCCCGCGCAAGCACGATCTGCCGAGATATGCATATATCTATCGCTCAATGCGGTGAACTCCGGCTCACCGGAGCTCGAACATTCGGCACACTGGCTTCCAGGTCGGCCGACGGAGCGGTCGGCCGTGCCGCGCCCGGCGGAAGGAGACCGGAATGGGCAACGGCCCCGTCGTGCGCCGTCGCAAACTCGGGGAAGAGCTGAGGAGTCTGCGCCACTCGTCGGGACTCACCAGCCAACAGGCGGCCTCGCTGCTCGGCTGGCACCAGTCGAAGGTGAGCAGGATCGAGACGGGCGCGAGCGGCGTGTCCCCGGCCGACGTCGGCCGGCTGCTCGACGCGTACGCCGTCGTCGATCCCGAACTGCGCACCCTCCTCTCGGCACTGGCCGGGTCGGCGGACGGCCGGGACACGGGCTGGTGGCACGCCTACCGGGGCGTCATTCCGCCGCAGTACCGCGACTTCATCGCTCTGGAGGCGCAGGCCGAGACCGCGAGGACGCTGGAGACCTCGGTGGTCCCCGGACTGCTCCAGACCGCCGACTACGCGCGGTCGGTCACCGAGTCCGCACTGGACGGCATAGCGGGGGACCATCTGGACGCCCTGGTCGAGGTACGGCTCGCCCGCCAGTCGGTGCTGCGGTGCGAGGCCCCGCTCCGGCTCACCGCCGTGCTCGACGAGGCGGTGCTGCGGCGCGAGGTGGGCGGGCGGCGCGTGATGCGCGCCCAGCTCGACCATCTCGCGCACATGTCGGAACTTCCGCACGTGGAGATCCAGTTGGTTCCGTTCAGCGCCGGTGGGTACGTCGGACTGACCGGCCCCTTCGTCATCTTCTCTTTTCCGACAACTTCGGCTCTGGATGTGGTCGTTCTCGACCACTTGACGCGTAGTCACTATCTGGAGCGGAAAGAAGATCTGGAGGCGTACGGTTCCGCCTTCCGCACCATGCGGGAACGCGCACTCTCGCCCGAGCGGTCGCGGGACCTCATCACGGCGATCGGCCGCCAGGACGCGGGCCGCGCGTAGCGCCGTCGGCCCGGCAGCGTCCACCGACCCGAAGGAGCACCATGCCCGAACGCCCGGCACCGCCCGCCGTCCCGTGGCGCCGCAGCAGTCGCAGCACCGGTATGAACAACTGCGTGGAGACGGCGGTAGTCGGACCGACCCTGCTCTCCGTGCGCGATTCCAAGGACGTGGACCGGGCCCGTCTGTCCTTCTCCGCACCCGCCTGGAGCGCGTTCGTGTCCGGTCTCCAGGACCCCGGCACGGACGGGGCGCGGGGCTGAGCGCACCGGACCCGGGACCGCCGCGAGCGCACCGGCCGCGGCGCCCCGGGCGGGCCTCCGCTCTCCGGTCAGGCGGTGCCCCTCGGAGCCGTACGGACGATCGTGTCCAGGGCGGTGTCGACGCGGTCGTCCGTCAGGTCGGCCCGGGCGGTGAGCCGCAGGCGCGAGACGCCGTCCGGGACCGACGGCGGGCGGAAGCATCCCACCGCGAGGCCGGCCTCCCGGCAGTCCGCCGCCCAGCGGACCGCCGACTCGGGGGAAGGCGCCCGCACGGAGACGACGGCGGCGTCCGGGCGGGCCGCACTCAGCCCCTCCGCAGTCAGCCGCTCGTACATCCGGGTGGCGACCTCGCGCACCCGGACGGCGCGTTCCGGCTCCCTGCGCAGCACCGCGAGGCTCGCGAGCGCGGCCCCGGCGGAGGCGGGTGCCAGCCCGGTGTCGAAGATGAACGTACGGGCCGTGTTGACGAGATGACGGATCACCGACGCGGGTCCCAGGATCGCGCCGCCCTGGCTGCCCAGGGACTTGGAGAGGGTGAGCGTGGCCACCAGCCCCTCGTCGCCCGCCAGCCCGCAGGCGGCCGGGGCGCCCCGGCCGCCCGCTCCGAGCACCCCGAGACCGTGCGCGTCGTCGACGACCAGTCCGGCGCCCGTGCTCCGGCAGACGGCGGCGAGGGCGGCGAGCGGGGCGGCGTCCCCGTCGACGGAGAAGACCGAGTCGGAGACCACCAGCGCCGGTCCGGTGCGGGACTCCAGCGCCTTGCGGACCGCCTCGGGGTCGGCGTGCGCCACCACCTCGGTCCGCGCGCGGGCCAGTCGGCAACCGTCCACGATCGAGGCGTGGTTGGCCGCGTCGGAGACGATGAGGCCGTCGGCGCGGGAGAGAGCGGTGAGCGCGGCCAGGTTCGCCGCGTAGCCGGAGGAGAACACCAGGGCTGCCTCGAAGCCGCAGAAGTCGGCGAGTTCGCTTTCGAGTTCCGCGTGGAGGTCGGTGGAGCCGGTGACCAGGCGTGAGCCCGTGGCGCCCGCACCCCACTTCCGGGCCGCCCCGGCCGCCGCCCCGGTCACCTCGGGGTGCCGGGTGAGCCCGAGGTAGTCGTTGCTCGCGAGGTCCAGTACCTCGGTTCCGGCAGGTCGCGGGCGCAGCGTGCGGACGAGTCCGGCGGCGGCGCGGCGGCCGGACTCCTCCTCGGTCCAGTCGAACGGGGTGAAGGCCATCGGGGGGTCCCTTTTGTAGGCAGCTCACAGAGGGTAGCCGGGGGCGCAGCCGGTCAGGGTGTGGCAATACACACACATGCTCCCTCTCTCTCCTGTCGGGTTCCTCCTTGGCCGATGGCCGTGGTGTGCGTCAGGATCGACGCCATGGACCTGTTGAGCACGCTGGTGGACAAGGGGTTGCGGCGCGAACTGCCGACCCGTGAAGAAGCGCTCGCCGTACTGGCGACCTCCGACGACGAACTGCTCGACCTGGTGGCCGCCGCGGGCAGAGTGCGACGGCAGTGGTTCGGCCGCCGGGTGAAACTCAACTACCTGGTCAACCTCAAGTCGGGCCTGTGCCCGGAGGACTGCTCGTACTGCTCGCAGCGGCTCGGCTCCGAGGCGGGCATTCTCAAGTACTCCTGGCTGAAGCCCGACGAGGCGTCACGCGCGGCAGCCGCCGGGGTGGCCGGGGGCGCCAAGCGGGTCTGCCTGGTGGCGAGCGGCCGGGGCCCCACCGACCGTGACGTGGAGCGGGTCTCCCGGACCATCGAGGCGATCAAGGACGAGAACGAGGGCGTCGAGGTGTGCGCCTGTCTCGGCCTGCTCTCCGACGGGCAGGCGGAGAAGCTGCGTTCGGCGGGTGCGGACGCCTACAACCACAACCTCAACACCTCCGAGGCCACCTACGGCGACATCACCACCACCCACACCTATGCCGACCGGGTGGAGACCGTGCGGCATGCCCAGGGGGCGGGGCTGTCCGCCTGCTCCGGGCTGATCGCGGGCATGGGCGAGAGCGACGAGGACCTGATCGACGTGGTCTTCGCCCTCCGCGGGCTCGACCCCGACTCCGTGCCGGTGAACTTCCTGATCCCGTTCGAGGGCACTCCGCTCGCCAAGGAGTGGAACCTGACGCCCCAGCGGTGCCTGCGGATTCTCGCGATGGTGCGGTTCGTCTGCCCGGACGTGGAGGTGCGGCTCGCCGGTGGCCGTGAGGTACACCTGCGGTCGATGCAGCCGCTCGCGCTGCACCTGGTCAACTCGATCTTCCTGGGTGACTATCTGACCAGTGAGGGGCAGGCGGGGCAGGCGGATCTCGACATGATCGCCGACGCCGGGTTCGAGGTGGAGGGCGCGGACACCACGACGCTGCCCGGCCACCGGGCCACGGCCGGCGCGGGCGCGGGATGCGGGGGGCATGCGGACTCCGACGGCTGCGGCGGCGCGGCTGAGGGCGGCGGTTGCGCCCCGTGCGGCGGGCCCGTCGCGGCGCAGGAGGTGCCCTCCGACGCCCCCGCGGAGGCGTCGGGCGCGGGCTCCGTCTCCGCCGCCGCGGCGCGTACGGACCTGGCGGCGCGCGGGGATCAGGCGGCGCGCGGGGATCAGGGGGCGCGTACGGACCTGGTGGCCGTGCGCCGACGGGGTGCGGGTACGGATCTCGCTCCCAATGCCTGAGGCGTACGTTCCGGGGCCGGCCCACTCCGCCCAGCCGGCCCCCGGTGGCCGGTCCGCTTCCGGTGGCCGGTCCGCTTCCGGTGGCCGGTCCGCTACCGGTGATCGGTCCGCTACCGGTGGCCGGTCCGCTTCCGCCGATGCCTCCGGGGACGTCGGCTCCCCCGTACGGACGTCCCCGCCCGCCCCCGTCCTGACGCCCGAACGGCTGCGCTCGCTGGACCGGGCCCATGTCTGGCATCCGTACGGGCCCATGCCCGGCCGGCAGGAGCCGCTGATCGTGGAGTCGGCTTCCGGTGTCCGACTGCGGCTCGCCGAACCGGTCCTCGGGCAGGGCGAGTTGGTGGACGGGATGTCCTCCTGGTGGTCGGCGGTGCACGGTTACAACCACCCGGTCCTCAACGGGGCAGCGCGTGGACAGCTGGAGCGGATGAGCCATGTGATGTTCGGCGGGCTCACCCACGAGCCCGCCGTCCGGCTGGCCGCCCGGCTGGTGGAGATCACACCGGCCCCCCTCCAGCACGTCTTTCTCGCCGACTCGGGCTCGGTCTCCGTCGAAGTGGCGGTGAAGATGTGCCTCCAGTACTGGCGTTCGGCGGGCCGGCCCGCCAAGCAGAGGCTCCTGACCTGGCGCGGCGGCTACCACGGCGACACCTGGCAGCCGATGTCGGTGTGCGACCCCGAGGGTGGGATGCACGAGCTCTGGTCGGGGGTACTCCCCCGGCAGATCTTCGCGGACGCCCCGCCGGACGGCTTCGACGCGGAGGTGGACGCGGACTACGCCGGGCATCTGCGCGAGCTGATCGCCCACCACGCCCACGAGCTGGCCGCGGTGATCGTGGAGCCCGTCGTCCAGGGGGCCGGGGGGATGCGGTTCCACTCGCCCGGGTACCTGCGGGTGCTCAGGGAGGCGTGCGACGCGCACGACGTGCTGCTCGTCCTCGACGAGATCGCGACCGGATTCGGCCGCACGGGGCGGCTGTTCGCCGCGGAGCACGCCGGGATCTCCCCGGACGTGATGTGCGTCGGCAAGGCACTGACCGGCGGCTACCTCACGATGGCGGCGACCCTGTGCACGACCGGCGTGGCCGAGGGCATCTCGCGCGGCGAGGTTCCCGTACTGGCACACGGCCCGACCTTCATGGGCAACCCGCTCGCCGCGGCGGTCGCCTGCGCCTCCGTCGACCTGTTGCTCGGCCAGGACTGGCAGGGCGAGGTCGCGCGGATCGGCGCCGGGCTGCGGACCGGTCTGGCCGGGGCCGCCGGGCTGCCGGGGGTCGTGGATGTGCGGGTGCTGGGCGCGATCGGGGTCGTACAACTCGACCACGAGGTGGACATGGAGGCCGCGACCCGGGCGGCGGTGCGCGAGGGGGTATGGCTGCGGCCGTTCCGGGACCTCGTGTACACCATGCCGCCGTACGTGACGGACGACGAGGACGTGGCACGGATCTGCCGTGCCGTGTGCGCTGCGGCGCGGGAAGGGTGACCATGACGATTCTGGTGGTGTCCGGTACGGGCACCGAGATCGGCAAGACGATCGTGACAGCGGCCGTGGCGGCGGCTTCGGGCGGCCGGGTGGCGGTGCTCAAACCCGCGCAGACGGGCGTCGCTCCGGGAGAGCACGGTGACGCGGCCGAGGTGGTGCGGCTCGCCGGCGGTGAGGTGACGGCGCTCGAACTGGCCCGCTATCCGGAGCCGTTGGCACCCGCGACGGCCGCCCGGCGCTGCGGGCTCGCCCCCGTACGCCCGCACGAGATCGCCGACGCCGCGCAGAAGCTCGCGACGGAGCACGATCTGGTGCTGGTCGAGGGGGCGGGCGGGCTGCTCGTGCGGTACGACGACGAGGGGGCCACGCTGGCGGACGCGGCCCGGCTGCTGGAAGCGCCGGTCCTGCTGGTGGCGGCTGCCGGGCTCGGCACGCTCAACTCCACCGCGCTGACGGCGGAGGCGTTGCGCGCCCGGGGCCTGGCCTGTCCGGGTGTGGTGATCGGCAGCATGCCGGCCGAACCGGATCTGGCCACCCGGTGCAACGTGGAGGACCTCCCGGTCGCCGCCGGTGCTCCCCTCCTGGGCGTGCTGCCGGCCGGGGCGGGTTCGCTGCGCCCCGCCGACTTCCGAGCCCGGGCGGCGAGTTGGCTCGCCCCGGAGCTGGGCGGAGTGCGCGGGATGCGGTGAGTCGGGGCCTGGTGCGCGGGAGTGGGGTGCGCGGGAGTGGGGGTGCGGGGTGCTGCGGCGAGCCGGCTCGAGTGCGGTGAGCCCGGGAGCGGTGAGCCCGGGAGCGGTGAGCCCGGGAGCGGTGAGCCCGGGAGCGGTGAGCCCGGGAGCGGTGAGCCCGGGAGCGGCGCGTGGAGCCCGGCCCCTGGGCCAAGCCCCGGGGGCCGGGCGTGGGGGTTCAGCCGCACCACGCGTGCAACTCCTCGGCGATGTCGCGCACTCCGGCCTTGCCCTCCTTCACCAGGCGGGCCAGGTCGCGCACGCGGTCGGGGGACGTGTGGACGCGAAGCCCGGAGGCGACCAGGTAGCCGTAGGCCACGGCCGAGGCGAACATCGCGTTGGAGTGCTCCAATGCCGGTACGTGCAGCAGCAGTTGGAGAAGCGAGGCCGCCCGGGCGTGCGGGCCGGCGTAGACCGGGCTGCCGAAGATCTCCGCCTCGTGCCGGCTGACGGCGGCGACGAGGGCGCCCCAGTCGGCGACGTGCGGATCGCCCGGCGTCCGGTGCTCGGCCACCATGAGCAGCCAGGAGAGATCAATCCGCAGGCTCTCGGGGCCGGGTGACGGTGATTCGGGTGACTCGTCGTGTTCCATACAGGGAGACCGTCTCGGGAAGGGGAAGGCGCTCGGCACCCGAGGAAGTCGGAGGAGCTCGGTCCGCGCGCGGGAACCCGTCGGTTCCGGAGCAGCCAGTATTCCTCAGCCGCGGGCACGGAGCGAACCCCCTGCGGGCGGTTGCCCCTGGCCGCCCTCCCCGCCTGCCGACTCCCGGTCAGGACGGCTGCCGCAGCCCCGCGACGAGGAGGGCGACCAGTCGGCGCGCGTCGTAGCGGGAGTCGCCGTCGGAGCCCACACAGAGGTTCCCGATGCCGCGCATGAGGTGGTACGCGTCGAGGTCGGCACGGATCTCTCCGGATGAGACCGCGGCGTCGAGGAGTTCGGCGCACACCGGCAGGAGGCGTTCCAGGAAGTAACCGTGCAGCGTCTCGTGACCGGCCTTGTCTCCCTGCATCGCGGCAGCCAGACCGTGCTTGGTGACCAGGAAGTCGACGAAGAGATCGACCCACCGCCCCAGGGCGGCATGGGGTGTCGGGCCGGCCGCCAGCAGTTCCGGGCCGGCTGCCGCACAGGCGTCGACCTGGTGCCGGTAGACGGCGATGACCAGGTCGGCCCGGGTGGGAAAGTGGCGATAGACCGTACCCACGCCCACACCGGCCCTGGCCGCGATGTCCCGCACCGGCGCGTCCACACCCGCGGCGACGAAGGCCGCCGCCGCCGCGTCCAGGAGGGCCTGCTGGTTGCGCCGGACATCCTTGCGCTTGGATCCGGCCACTACCCCCGTGTCCCGACTGCTGTCACCCACCGCGACACTCCTCCCGCGTCCACCCCCACCCCGCAAAGCGGAACCGTGTTCCGTATCGTTGCGGAGCGAGGTTCCGCTTCACTCATGATCGCAGACCGGAACACGGTCGGCCAGACCGCCCCACACCCCGGACGGAAGAGCGCGCGTCCGTCGGCGCCCGGCAGCCAGGACTCCCACCACCAAAGGGACACGCCATGGCCCTCGTCACCGGAGGCTTCGGCAGGGCGATCACCCTCCTCCAACTCGCCGACCGGTTGAACCACCGCACGTACAACGTCGGATCCGGCCGGCCACGACCAACGCACAGGTCATCGCAGCGATCGGGAAGGTGGCCCCGGAGGCCCGGCTCGACCTGCCCACGGGCAGCGACGTGCGGCAGCCGGTCCTCGACATCGGCCGCCTGAAGGAGGACACCGGCCACCGGCCCGCGGACGACACCGAGCGAGCCACCACCGACCACATCGCCTGGCTCCACGCGGGCAACAAGCGCTGACAGCGCCCGGAGCGCGCCCGATCACGGGGCTGCGGGCTGCGGGCTGCGGATTGGGCGATACGGGCTGCGACCGGCGCGCTCAGCGCTCGACGCGCTCCGTACCGAACTCCTCGGCGAAGACCGATTCGTACCGCTGCATGAAGTCGGCTGCCGCCTCGACGAAGGCGCGCCCCGCATCCCGCGTGTCCGGTTCCGCGCGTTCGTCCAGGGAGTGGGTCATGGTCGCCCTCCTCCGCCGTGCGGTCTCGGCTGCGACGGCGGCCTGGCTCGCTCGGACGTTCAGCTGGGTTCTGGACATCTCCCCAAGCTAGCGTCGCCCGGACCGCCCGAGCAAGGGGACCGGTCGGACGGTCCGGGCGACGCCGGGCACCGGGGCGGACGAGCGCCGAAAACTGCTCGACTCCCGCCGTTCCCCGGTGGTGGGATGCAGGCGTGAGCGATCTTCCGATGAGCGACCTTTCCCTACGCACCGCCAACCCCGAGGATCTGGACGCGATCCTCGCCTTCTGGAAGGAGGCCGCTGAGGGAACGAGCATCAGCGACGACCGGGACGGGATGGAGCGTCTGATGGCACGGGACCCCGAGTGCCTCATCCTGGCGGAACGCGACGGCCGGCTCGCGGGCACGGTGATCGCCGGGTTCGACGGATGGCGGTGCCACCTCTACCGGCTCGCCGTCCACCCGGAAGAGCGTCGACGCGGCGTGGCCACCGCCCTGCTGTCAGCCGCGGAGGAACGGTTCGTGCGCCTCGGGGGACGGCGCGGGGACGCGATGGTCCTCGACGCCAATGAGCGCGCCCACCACGCCTGGAGAGCGGCCGGATACGAACGCGAGTCCCATTGGAGCCGCTGGGTGAAGCACCTGTCCCGCTGACGGTCCCGCCCGGCCTCGGGGCAGGGCCTCGGGGGCGGGGGGCCGGCTCGTGGCCCTGTTGCGGAACGGCGGCGGGCCGGTCCGGGCGGTGGGGCCGGGCAGGCAGACCGGCGGACGGGCGGACCGGCGGACGGGCGGACCGGCGGACGGGCGGACCGGCGGACAGAGCGGTCGGACCTGGGCTTCATCGACGCGGAGACGGGTCCGTGGGCGGGTGCGTGGGCGGGTGCGTGGGCGGGGCCGACCGATCACTTTGCCGATCCTTTACTATGTATCTCTGTCCGACGGGCACAGTGATCAGTACGGAGACCTGCGCAGGACCGGGCCCCGTGCCGCCTCCGGGACTCCAGTGCGGTGATCGGTGCGCCGATCGGTACGTCCCGCCCCAGCCGAGAAAGGTGTGAGCGTCCGCCCATGGGCGAGCCTCCCAGTAGCCGAACCCGCCGGATTCGCGGACATCGCGCGATCCTCCACCCACTGCCCGATCATGGGACGGAGGTGAACCGATGACCGAAGTCCTTCTGCTGCTCGTGGCCGTGCTGCTCTCGATCGCCTGCGGCGCCTTCGTCGCCGCCGAGTTCTCCCTGACCACCGTGGAGCGCGGCGACCTGGAGCGAGCGGTCGAGCGGGGCGAGCGCGGCGCGGCCGGCGCTCTCAAGGCCGTCCGCAGCCTCACTTTCCAGCTCTCGGGGGCGCAGCTCGGCATCACCGTCACCAACCTGGTGGTCGGCATGCTCTCCGAGTCGTCCATCGCCAAGCTCATCCGGGGACCTCTGGTCGCCATCGGGCTCTCCGCCAGTCTGTCGCGGTCGGTGGCGCTGGTCATCGGTACCGCGCTGTCCACGGTGGTCCTGATGGTGGTGGGTGAGCTCGTCCCGAAGAACTGGGCGATCTCCTCGCCGCTGAAGGTCGCCAAGGCGGTCGCCACGCCGCAACGGGTCTTCACCGCCGTCTTCCGCCCCTTCATCAGCCATCTCAACAACACCGCCAACCGCATCCTGCGTCGGTTCGGCCTCGAACCGGCCGAGGAGCTGGCCTCCGCCCGGAGCCCGCAGGAACTGGCGGCCCTGGCACGCCACTCCGCGAAGGAGGGGGCGCTGGAGGCGGACACCGCCGAACTCTTCGTCCGCACCCTCAATCTGGCCGAGCTCACGGCGGAGAACGTCATGACGCCCCGGGTCCAGGTCACCGCTCTGGACGTGCAGGCGACCGCCGAAGACGTCGCGAACGCGACCCGCGCGACCGGGCTCTCCCGTTTCCCCGTCTACCGCGGCAGCCTGGACAGCGTCGTGGGCGTCGCGCACATCAAGGACGTCCTCGCGGTGCCTGCGGACCAGCGGCCCCGCAGAAGCGTCTCGGACTTGCTGCGGGAGCCCCTTCTCGTCCCCGAGACCCTCAGCGTCGACAAGCTGCTCGACCGTCTCTCCGGCCGCAAGCTCGCCATGGCCGTCGTCATCGACGAGTACGGCGGCACGGCCGGTGTAGTGACCCTGGAGGACATTGTCGAGGAAGTCGTCGGCGAGGTGCGTGACGAGCACGACCCGCACGAGACACCCGATCTGGCCCCCGCCGGGGAGGACGCCGACGGCCGCACTCTCTGGTCCGCCGACGGCGCCGCGCGCACCGACCAGCTCCGCACCATCGGTCTGCGCGCCCCGGACGGCCCGTACGAAACCCTCGCCGGGCTCGTCGCCAACGAGGTCGGGCGCATCCCCCGGGAAGGGGACAGCGTGGAACTGGCCGGGTGGCGGATCGACGTCGTGGACGCCTCCGGGCGCCGCGCCGCACGCGCCCTGCTGCACGCGCCGCTCCCTGGTGAGGACCCCCTGACGGAGGATGCCCGATGACCGTTCTCCAGCTCTTCATCGGCCTGCTGACCCTGGTCGTGAACGCGTTCTTCGTGGGGGCGGAATTCGCTCTCATCTCGGTGCGCCGAAGCCAGATCGAACCGGCGGCCGAAGCCGGCGACCGGAAGGCCCGCAGTGTGCTGTGGGGCCTGGAGCACGTCTCTGCGCTGCTGGCGGCGGCCCAGCTCGGCATCACCCTCTGCACCCTGGTGCTGGGCATCGTCGCCGAACCGGCCATCGCTCATCTGCTGGAGCCCGTGTTCGACGCGGTGGGGGTACCGCACGGTCTGGTGCATCCGCTGTCGTTCGTCATCGCGCTGACGGTGGCGACCTACCTCCACATGCTGCTCGGCGAGATGGTCCCCAAGAACGTCGCGCTGGCCGACCCGGTGAAGGGGGCGCTGCTGCTCGGCCCGCCGCTGGTGGCGCTGGCCAGGGGGCTGCGCCCGGTGATCTTCGCGATCAACGCGTTCGCCAACCTGTTGCTGAAGCTGCTGCGGGTGGAGACGAGGGGCGAGGTCTCCGCGACCTTCTCGGACGATCAGCTGGCGTTGCTGGTGAGGGACTCCGGGGACGCGGGGCTGGTGGACGACCGGTCGGCCGAGCGCCTGCGTCACGCCCTGGAACTGGGCAGCCGCCCCGTGCGGGACGTGGCCATGCCGATCGGGCAGATGGTCTCCACCCGGGTGGGCACGACCCCCGAGGAACTGGAGCGGCTCTCGGCCGAGTCCGGGTATTCGCGCTTCCCCGTGATGAACGGCGAGCAGCGGATACTCGGCTACCTCCACGTGAAGGACGCCCTGGACGCGGCCCCGCGCGACGTGCCGTTCCCCGTCTCGGCGATGCGCCCCATCGCCCGGGTACGGGCGGCCACCCCGCTCGACGACGTACTGACCGCACTGCGGCGCAGCCGTACACACTTGGCGGCGGTGCTGGACGACGACGACCGGCTGGTCGGCACGGTCACCATGGAGGACGTGCTGCGCGAGCTTGTCGGACGGCCGCGGTCCGGCTGACGCGAGGCGTCGACGCCTCGGTGCCTCCCTCGGTGCTCGGCGGAAGCCTCCGCGCGGGACACCGGGACACCGGGACACCGGGACACCGGGACGGAAACCGCTTCGGCCGTCTCCGCGATACGATCTCGGCGCCATGGATATGAATGCCTCGTACACCAGTTTCGTCGCGGTCGGTGACTCGTTCACCGAGGGCATGTCGGACCTTCTACCGGACGGTACGTACCGGGGCTGGGCCGACGTCCTCGCCTCCAGGCTGGCGGCTCGCTCCCCCGGGTTCCGGTACGCCAACCTGGCCGTCCGGGGCAAGCTCATCAGCCAGATCGTCGACGAGCAGGTGGAATCCGCCGCAGCTCTGCAGGCGGACGTGGTGACCCTCGTCGGCGGCCTCAACGACACCCTGCGCCCCAAGTGCGACATGGGCATGGTGCGGGGGCGACTCGAAGAGGCGGTGGAGCGCCTGGCGCCGTCCTGCAAGACGCTCGTGCTGATGCGAAGCCCGGGGCGCAACGGTCCCGTGATGGACCGCTTCCGCCCGCGCATGGAGGAACTGTTCGCGCTGGTGGACGATCTGGCCAGCCGGCACGGCGCGGTGGTCGCCGACCTCTACGGAGCTCCGTCGCTGGGCGACCCCCGGCTGTGGGACATCGACCGGCTCCACCTGACCGCCGAGGGACATCGAAGGGTCGCCGAGGCGGTCTGGCAGACGTTGGGGCTGCCCGCCGAGAGCGACTGGCGGACCCCCATGGGCGCGGCGGCGCCCGTTCGCTGGAGCACCCGCCGGATCGAGGACGTCCGCTTCGCCAAGCAGCATCTGGCCCCGTGGATCGGGCGCCGGCTCACCGGCCGGTCCTCGGGCGACGGCCGCCACGGCGCCCAGTTCGACGCGGCCTCGGGGCGGGCCTTCTGGGTCACCCCGGCGAACCCCGCCGACCCGGGTCCGGTGACTTCCTGGCTCCGGGACGACGCACCGCAGGGCGTGTAGGGCAGGATCAGATCTCGCGTGGGGCCGGCCCCGGGACCCGGCGCAGGGCCGCGGGTCCGGCCCCACGCGTCACCGCCCAGGGAGACGGCGTCCGCCCGGGCACACGAGCACACGAGCACACGAGCACACGAGCACACGAGATGGTGACCCCGGTCTCGTAGCAAGCCACAAAGCGGTCCCGGGCGCTGGCCTGCACAAACCGCCAGTAGAATCTCTTTACGTGACTGCTGTGTCTGCGAAGCCTCGCATCCCCAATGTCCTTGCCGGCCGCTACGCCTCCACGGAGCTGGCCGTTCTCTGGTCCCCCGAGCAGAAGGTGAAGCTGGAGCGTCAGCTGTGGCTGGCGGTGCTGCGTGCTCAGAAGGACCTCGGGATCGAGGTACCCGACGCGGCGCTCGCCGACTACGAGCGTGTTCTCGACCAGGTCGACCTTGCCTCCATCGCCGAGCGCGAGAAGGTCACCCGCCACGACGTGAAGGCCCGCATCGAGGAGTTCAACGCCCTCGCCGGGCACGAGCAGGTCCACAAGGGCATGACCTCCCGTGACCTCACCGAGAACGTGGAACAGCTCCAGATCCGCCTCTCGCTGGAGCTCATGCGCGACCGCACCGTGGCGGTGCTGGCGCGGCTCGGCAAGCTCGCCGGCGAGTACCGCGAGCTGGTCATGGCCGGCCGGTCCCACAACGTGGCCGCGCAGGCCACCACGCTCGGCAAGCGCTTCGCGACCGGCGCCGACGAACTGCTCGTCGCCTACGGCCGCCTGGAGGAGCTGCTCGCCCGCTACCCGCTCCGCGGCATCAAGGGCCCGGTCGGTACCGCGCAGGACATGCTGGACCTGCTGGGCGGCGACACCGCCAAGCTCGCCGAGCTGGAGCAGCGCATCGCGGGCCACCTAGGCTTCGCCAACGCCTTCACCTCGGTCGGCCAGGTCTACCCGCGCTCGCTCGACTACGACGTGGTGACCGCCCTCGTCCAGCTGGCCGCCGCCCCTTCGTCCGTCTCCAAGACGATCCGTCTGATGGCCGGGCACGAGCTGGTGACGGAGGGCTTCAAGCCCGGCCAGGTCGGCTCGTCCGCGATGCCGCACAAGATGAACACCCGGTCCTGCGAGCGGGTCAACGGCCTCATGGTCATCCTGCGCGGCTATGCCTCGATGACCGGCGAGCTGGCCGGTGACCAGTGGAACGAGGGCGATGTCTCGTGCTCGGTCGTACGCCGGGTGGCGCTGCCGGACGCCTTCTTCGCCTTCGACGGTCTGCTCGAAACCTTCCTGACGGTGCTGGACGAATTCGGCGCCTTCCCCGCCGTCGTGGCGCGCGAGCTCGACCGGTACCTGCCGTTCCTGGCGACCACGAAGGTCCTCATGGGTGCGGTGCGGGCCGGCGTCGGCCGCGAGGTCGCGCACGAGGCGATCAAGGAGAACGCGGTGGCCTCGGCCCTCGCGATGCGGGAGCAGGGCGCGGAGCGCAACGAGCTCCTGGACAAGCTGGCCGCGGACGAGCGCATCCCGCTGGACCGCGGGCAGCTGGATGCTCTGATGGCGGACAAGCTGTCCTTCACGGGGGCTGCCGGTGACCAGGTCACCACCGTGGTCAACAGGATCGAGGCCATCGTCAAGGAGCACCCCGCAGCAGCCGGGTACACCCCCGGGTCGATTCTCTGACCGGCTGTCGCCCCTCTCCTGTGACACCCGAAGAGTTGGCTGCCGCCCGTGACCGCATCGTCCCCGATGTGGTCGCGGGCGGTTTGCGTGTGCTGTTCTGCGGCATCAATCCCAGCCTCATGACCGCCGCCACGGGCTACCACTTTGCGCACCCCGGCAACCGCTTCTGGCCGGTGCTGCATCTTTCCGGTTTCACTCCCCGCAGGCTGGCTCCGGCGGAGCAGGCGGAGCTCCCTTCCTACGGCCTCGGCATCACCAATGTCGTCGCGCGGGCCACCGCGCGGGCAGACGAGTTGGCCGCCGAGGAGTACCGCGCGGGTGGACGGATCCTGGTGGAGAAGGTCGGCCGCCTGCGGCCTCAGTGGCTGGCGGTCGTCGGCGTGACGGCCTACCGGACGGCCTTCGGTGAGCGCAGCGCCCACATCGGCCCGCAGGAAAGGACCATCGGAGGCGCCCGGGTCTGGGCTCTTCCCAACCCCAGTGGACTCAACGCCCATTGGACCGTCGGCTCCATGGCCGAGGAGTACGCCCGTCTCCGCGCGGCCGTCGAGGAAGCTGCCATGGATGAAAGTCCCTTGTCCGAAGCTGTCGTGCGGAGCGACGACTGAGGTATCGCTGCCAGGCTGGGCTGCCGTCCACCCTGGAGCTTCGCCGCCGACCGGGCGGCCACACGGCCCGAGGACTCGGAAACCCGGATCGGTTCAGATGTCCCGGGTGCGTATCGCCCACCACCCGGCGAGGAGCGCGGCGGCTGTCCAGGCGGCTGTCACCGCCAGCCCGCTCCAGGGGCCGAGACTGCCTGTCGGAGTCTCGTGCAGAATCGCCTGGCCCGCCCGGTCGGGCAGGAAGTCAGCCACGCCGGCGGACACGTCCCCCACGACGAACGAGACGATCAGGATGAACGGGACGAGGATGCTCATCACGGCGACAGCGCTTCGGAGCAGCGCCGTGAGGCCTGCCGCGAAGAGGGCCATGAGCGCGAGGTAGACGCCACTGCCCAGCACGGCTCGCAGCGCCCCGGGATCCCCCAGTCCGATGGCGAACTCCCCCATGAACAGCTGCCCCAGCAGAAAGCTCACGAAGCCGGCTGCCTCCCCCACGATCAGCGCTGCCGTACCGAGGACGGCCATCTTCGACGCGTAGAAGAGACCACGGCGTGGCACCGCCGACAACGACACCCGCAGGGCTCCACCGGCGAATTCGGAGGAGAGCGCGGTCGCACCGAAGGCAATGGCCGCGATCTGACCGAAGTTCAGTGCATAGAAAGCGCTGAACAGCGGTTCGCCATCGAGATCATCCACCTCGCTCTGGCCGATGGTGGCGGAGAAGAGCACGGAGACGGCCACCGTGACCGCGAACACCGCTGTCAGAGAACCGTGGACCGCGCGTACGGACCTGGCCTTGACCCATTCCGAGCGAAGAACCGCGACCGCTGTGTGCGTCGACATCGTCATGCCTCCTTGCTTGAGACGGGGGATACGGCGGCGAACTCGGCGGCGTCCGCGGTGAGGTCCAGGTACGCCTCTTCCAGAGTGGCTCGCTCTTCCACGAGCTCCAGGAGGGGGATGTGTCGGGCCGCCGCCAGCGCACCGACTTCGCCGGCACGGGCTCCCTCGATCCAGAACGCCCCGTCACCGGCAGCCCTGGCGTCGTATCCCCTGCGGACCAGGAGATCGCGGAGTCCACTTCCCTCGGCTTCGCGCAGCCGCACCCGGGGGCGACTGCGCGAGGCGAGGAACGCGTCCGTCGGCATGTCGGCGAGGAGCCTGCCACCCCCGAGAATGATCAGGTGGTCGGCGAAGGCGGCAGCTTCACCCATCAAGTGACTGGACACCAGAACCGTGCGACCCTCACGGGCAAGCCGTCTCATCAGCTCACGGATCCAGACGATCCCTTCCGGGTCGAGCCCGTTGGACGGCTCGTCCAGGAGGACGACGGCGGGGTCCCCGAGCAGTGCGGCGGCTATGCCCAGCCGTTGGCGCATGCCGAGTGAGAACGTCTTGATCCGTCGCGCGGCGACCGTGGCGAGGCCCGCTTCCTCCAACGCGGTGTCCACTCTCCGCCGTGGGATGCCGTTGCTCACCGCCAGGGCGAGCACATGGTCGCGTGCGGTGCGGGATCCGTGCGCCGCTCCTGCGTCGAGCAGTGAACCGACCACGCGCAGCGGGTTGTCGAGGGTGGCGTAGGCCCGTCCGCCCACGGTCGCCGTGCCACCTGACGGGCGGTCGAGGCCGAGGATCATCCGCATCGTGGTGGACTTCCCCGCGCCGTTGGGACCGAGGAAGCCGGTGACACGGCCGGCCGCCGCACTGAAGGTGAGTCCGTCCACCGCGCGGGTGGCTCCGTACACTTTCGTGAGCTGATGCACATCGATGCTGGTCATGCACTCAGCCTGGCTGGCACGACGCACAGGCGTCCTCCCCCGACCGTGGGAATCCTCTCCCCCGTACGGGGGAGGTACAGCCGGACGGGCGCTGCCACCATGGCCCACATGCACCGTTTCCTTGCCCCACTGGCCGAGCCGGTTACCTACAGCCGTTGGATCCATCTCGTCGTCCCCATGGCTCTCATAAGCGTGTGGCTGTTCATCGAGCCGGGGGTCCCGTGGCAGCTCGCGCTGCTCGCGGTGCCCGTGGGGCTCCTCCCGGTGATGCGTGTGGGGGAAGGGGTCCAGGCACAGCTTCTGCTCACCCCCGGCGAGCGTGGTCGGGCCGACGCGACCATTTCCCTCTCGCCCGCCACGACCTGGGGTGAGAAGTGGCGGACCGTGCTCTGGCTCGAACTTCGTCTCCTGCTCTCCATCGTCGTGGGTACCGCCACGGTCTGGCTGCCCTTCATGGCGACCGACATGGTCCGTGCCGCGACGGGGGATTACACCGGCAACGGCATATTCCAACTGATCGAACCCCGTTCCTGGTACGTGGTGCTCGCCCCTCTTCCCCTTCTCCTGCTGCTGGCCCTCGTGGTCCTCTGCGGACGGTTCACCACGGCGGTGGCCCGCCGGCTGCTGGGACCGTCGAGGACCGAACGCATGGCAGCGCTGGAGGAACTCACGGAGCAGCTCCTGGAACGCAACCGCATCGCACGCGAACTTCACGACTCCATCGGCCACGCACTGACGGTTTCCGTGGTGCAGGCGGGTGCCGCACGCACGGCTGACGATCCGGAGTTCACCCGGCGCGCGCTCGTGGCGATCGAGGAGACGGGTCGCGCGGCGCTCGACGATCTGGAACGAGTGCTCCGGGTGCTGCGCGAGCCCGGAGCCTCTGCCGACCGCCGGCCGACACTGATCGCGATCGAGCAACTGCTGGAATCCGCACGAGGCTCCGGGGTCACCGTGGACGCCGAGGTGGTCGGACGTATCGACCACCTGCCCGACTCCCTGTCCAGAGAGGGGTATCGCATCCTTCAGGAGTCGCTCACGAACGCGCTGCGTCACGCCGGACAAGTTCCCGTCCGTGTGCGTATCGACGTCGAGAGGGACCGTTTGGAGCTCGATGTACGAAATCCTCTCGCCGGGTCCGTCCGCCGCTCGGCGACGGGGGGCCATGGGCTGCAAGGGATACGGGAGCGGGCGAAGCTGCTGGGCGGCAGCGCGAAAGCCGGACCACGCGAAGGCGAGTGGCGGGTCCACGTCGCTCTTCCCCTCCGGCATGCGGGGTGATCATCCCATGGCGCAGGGTGATCGCATGGCGGTGAAGGTCCTTCTCGTCGACGACGAGCCACTCGTACGCACCGGCCTGCGGGCGGTGCTGGAATCGCAGCCGGACATCGTGGTGGCCGGGGAAGCGGCGGACGGTGCCTCCGTACTTCCACTGGTGCGGCAGCTACGCCCGGACGTGGTCGCCATGGACGTCCGGATGCCCTTGATGGACGGAATAGAGGCGACCCGGCTGCTGCTCCGTTCCCTGGCCGAACCTCCGAAGATCCTGGTGGTCACGACATTCGAGAACGACGAGTACGTGTACGAGGCGCTGCGCGCGGGTGCGGACGGATTCCTGCTCAAGCGTGCCCGGCCGATGGAGATCGTGAATGCCGTCCGGCTGGTGGCCGAGGGCGAGTCCCTGCTCTTTCCTGCGGCTGTGCGTCGGCTGGCCTCCGAGTACGGGACGAACAAAGCCCGCGCGGTGGTGGAGCGGGCGGCTCTCACCGATCGGGAGGAGGCGGTGCTCCGGTTGATGTGCCGGGGTCTGTCCAACGCGGAGATCGCGACCAAGCTGGTGGTGGGCACCGAGACGGTCAAAACCCATGTCAGTGCGCTGCTGACCAAGCTCGGAGCCAGGGACCGCACTCAGGCCGTGATCACGGCGTACGAGTCAGGCTTCGTGGTCCCCGGTTGAGGAGTGAACCAGGGGTCCGAATCATGGGAATCAAGGGGGCAGGGTCCTGTCGCGGTGGGCAGAGGCCCGGTGACGGGGCAGGAGCCCTTTGACGGGGGCAGGGGGCCCATTGCCGGAGGGGGAAGGGGCCCGATGACGGAGGGGACAGGGGCCCGATGACGGAGGCACGGGCCCGGTGGCGACGGCAGGGATCCAGTCACGAGGCTGGGATCCGGTCCACAGGGGCACGGGCCCGGTGGCGGGAGGCGGGAATCCGGTCCCTGGCCAGCGTCCCCGGCGCGTGAGGCCGTCCCGCATCCCGTTCGTCGAGCGTCACGGAGGTGCCGCCCGGTTCGGAGCGACTGACGAAATCCGGCCACAGGAGGACCGTCCACGTGGAACACCGGGCGACCGGTGGTTATCAGAAGCGGCTCGGCTCCCGCCGGCGTTCGCGGAGCCTCATCCCACCGAGTACCATCCGGCAGACACAGGGGCGTGAGGAGGACACACGTGGGGCGGCTGACCGGTGGAGACCCGTCGTTGTTGCGGCGGATCAATTCCGCGGTAGTACTGCACGCCCTGCGTGGAGCCGAGCTCCCCACACTCTCGGACCTGACCCGGATAACCGGTCTTTCCCGGCCAACGGTCGAAGGGGTGGTCGAGGGCCTGTTCGAAGCCGGCCTGGTCGTGGAGGCGGTGCCCGACGAGGGAGAAGCGCGGCGCCAGGGCCGCCCAGCGCGGCGGTTCCGCTTCCGCGCCGAGGCGGGTCATCTGCTGGGCATCGAGATCGGTCCGCACCGGGTCTCCGCCCTGATGGCGGGGCTGGACGGCAGGATCATCGGGGCAGGGCAGCGGCAGGTCTCCGAGTCCGCGGCTGCGGACGACCGGCTCGATCAGGTTCGCGCCATGATCGCCGACCTGCTCCGTCGTACGGGCGTGGCCAGAAGCAGCCTGCGGGCCGTGGGAGTGGGCAGCCCGGGGATCGTGGAGGCCGACGGTACGGTCCGGCTGGGCACGGCGCTTCCCGGCTGGACCGGGCTTCCCCTCGGGGAGCGCCTCCGGCGCTCGTTCCGGTGCCCGGTCCTGGTGGAGAACGACGCCAATACGGCCGCCGTGGCGGAGCATTGGAAGGGCGCCGCGACGGAGTCGGACGACATCGTCTTCGTCCTGGCCGGGTTGAGCCCGGGCGCGGGTTCGTTGATAGGGGGACGGCTGCACCGGGGTTACGGCGGAGCCGCAGGCGAGATCGGCGCGCTCCATCTGCTCGGCAGGGAGGTCACGCCGGAGCATCTGCTGTCCACGACCGACACCCCGCTCGACCCGCTGGACGAGCCCGCGGTGGCGGCGGTGTTCACCAAGGCGCGACAGGGCGACAGTGGCGCCCAGGAGGCGGTCGAACGGTTCATCCAGCGGCTGGTGCACGACGTCGCGGCGCTCGTGCTGGCGCTCGACCCGGAGATCGTGGTGGTCGGCGGTTGGGCCGCCGGGCTCGACGGGGTGCTGGACCCGCTGAGGAACGAGCTGGCGCGCTACTGCCTGCGCCCGCCCCGGGTCGCCCTGTCCCTGCTCGGGGAGGCCGCCGTCGCGACCGGGGCCCTGCGGCTGGCGCTGGATCACGTGGAGGAGCAACTGTTCGCAGTGGAGGGAACGGTGACGGCCCGCCGCTGACTGCGGCGGGCCGTCGGGTCCGCGAATCGCCTCGATGCCGCGGGGATCGCCCCGATGCCATGGGGCGGAGTGCTCAGGAAGCCTGACGCTCCTGGTCGTGGCTGATCTCCAGGGCTCCGGAGTCCCCGAAGGTGAGCCGGCAGGTGTCGGCACGGTAGGTGGCGACGGAGACGGCGGCGGTGCCGCCCGCGGCGAAGTAGCGCGTGGTGACCACCAGGACGGGGGCGCCGGGCAGCCTGTCGAGTTCCTTGGAGTCGTCCGCGCTGGCCGAGCCGAGCTCGACCGACCGGTCCTGTCCCTCAAGGCCGAGGCGGTGCAGCTCCCGCAGTACACCGCGGGCGCGGGCAGGGCCCGTGGACGCTTCGATCGCGGACAGGTCGGGGACGGACGCGGACGGCACGTACAGCAGTTCCGCCGCCACCGGCTGCCCATGGGTGACCCTGATCCGGCGGATCACGTGGACCACCTCGTCGGCCGCCACGTCCAGCGCCGCGGCGACGGCCGCGGGGGCGGTGCCGCGGGTGCACTCGACGGGCTGCCACGCCTCGTCGGCCACGGCTCCCGTCCACTCCTGCTGGGCCGTGGAGACCGCGACGCCCACCCTGGGCGGGGCGACGGTGGTGCCCACCCCCCGTCGGCGCTGAAGTCTGCCTTCGAGTTCGAGCTGCTCCAGAGCCTGCCGGAGCGTGGCCCGTGCGACTCCGAACCGGGCGGCGAGGTCCCGCTCGTTCGGCAGGATCTCACCCACCGCGAAGTCCGAGTCGAGTGCCTCACTGAGCACGGTCCTCAGGTGCCAGTACTTCGGCTCCTGCACCGTTTCCAGCTGCGTGGTCCCCACCCTGTCCTCCGCAATCGCCCAGCGGCCTTTTCCGCGACAACATTTATTAAAGGTTCTTTTCTTAACGTAAGGACCATAGGACGGCGCACCGACTTGGTCAAGACCAATCCTTGCCCCGGGGTGCCGTGAAACGGCCTTCCGGCACAGAGCGTTCACAGGACGTTCGTGGGACGAGGGGCGTTCACAGGGCGTTTCGTGGGACGAGGGGCCGGCAGGCTCTGCCGAGGTCGACGCCGGGCCCTCGCTGGGTCGCGTACGCCACGCCGCTGACGGCGGATCGGCTCCCGCTGCCCGTTCGGGAGACACCGGCTCTTGAACTGAAAGCTACCGAGCGGTAGTTGTTGGTGCACGGAAGGGTGTTCACCCACTCCTTCATCCACTCCGGGGAGCGGCCATGACCGACACGGCATCGTTCAGTTTCGACACACCCGCGGGCTCGCGGGCGCTCTCGCTGGCGTACGAACGGACCGGTGCCGGGCAGCCGCTGCTGTTGCTCCACGGCATAGGCCATCACCGGCAGGCGTGGGATCCGGTGGTACGGGTCCTCGCGGGCGAGCGCGATGTGATCAGCGTGGACCTGCCGGGCTTCGGTGAGTCCGCGGCGCTTCCGGACGGTGTCGCGTACGACGTGCGGACGGTGGCCGGAGCGTTGACGGCCTTCTGCTCCGAACTCGGCGTTCCACGCCCCCATGTGGCGGGGAATTCGCTCGGAGGTCTGCTCGCGCTGGAACTCGGCCGCACCGGACGCGCCCGATCCGTCACGGCCCTCTCCCCCGCCGGGTTCTGGACCGGGCCGGAGCGCCGGTACGCGTTCGGGACGCTCTGGGCGATGCGCCGGGGCGCCCGGGCTCTCCCGGTTCCGCTGATCGAACGCCTCTCCGGGAGCGTGGCCGGGCGTGCCGCTCTCACCAGCACCATCTGCGCCCGGCCCGGGCGCCGCTCACCGGAGGCAGTCGTCGCGGAGACCCTCGCGCTCCGGAACGCGGCCGGATTCGAAGGGACGCTGGCCGCCGGCCGGAACGCCTCCTTCACCTCCGACGTGCCGGGCGTCCCCGTGACCGTCGCCTGGGGCAGCCAGGATGTGCTGCTGCCCCGTCGGCAGGGTGTCCGGGCCAAGCGCGTCATACCCGGTGCCCGGCTGGTACGGCTGCCCGGCTGCGGTCATGTGCCGATGAATGACGACCCCGCCCTGGTGTCCCGGGTCATCCTCGACACCAGCCGCTGAGGGGGCCGGCCGGGGGAAGACGGCCGCGCCACGGAACCGTTGTTCACCTCGGGTTGGGGTGGGCGCCTTCGCCGCGCGTTAGGCATGGTCCTGCGCGCGCCGGAGGTGATCGGACGCGCACGTCGTACACCCCGCACCCTTCCCGGAGGCGCATCGATGACGAACCGTCCGCACATCCACTCCCCCGGCCGCCGGACCGTACTGCGCGGTTCGCTCCTCGCGTCGGCCGCCGTCGGACTGCCCGCGCTCACCGGTGCGCCCGCCTTCGCGCGGTCGGGCCGCCCGTCCGCAGAGTGGGGTGTCCAGGTCGGCGACGTCACGGCTTCCACCGCACTGGTCTGGGTGCGCTCGGACCGTGCGGCACGGATGCTCGTCGAGACGTCGGCCACCGAGTCGTTCCGCGCGTCCCGCCTCTGGCACGGTCCGCTGATCGGTGCCGGGACGGACTTCACCGGAACGACTCCGCTGCACGGGCTGCCGGCCGGCGAGCAGATCCATTACCGGGTGACGCTCGCCGACCCGGACGATCCGCGTCGCACGGGCCGCCCGGTGTACGGGACTTTCCGTACCGCCCCGGCGAAGCGGCGTGACGGGGCGCGGTTCCTCTGGTCCGGCGACATCGCCGGGCAGGGGTGGGGCATCAACCCCGACATCGGTGGCCACACCGTCTACGAGGAGATGCGGAGGCTCGACCCCGACTTCTTCCTGTGCAGCGGCGACAACATCTACGCGGACGGGGTCATCGAGCCCAGCGTGACCCTGCCCGACGGCCGGATCTGGCGCAACGTCACGACCGAGGCGAAGGCGAAGGTCGCCGAGACCCTCGACGAGTACCGGGGCAACTTCCGCTACAACCTGCTGGACGGCAACGTCCGCAGGTTCAACTCCCAGGTGCCGTCGATCGTCCAGTGGGACGACCACGAGGTGCGCAACAACTGGTACCCCGGCCAGATCCTCGACGACGTGCGCTACACCGAGAAGAACGTGGACGTGCTGGCGGCACGCTCGGTACGGGCCTACCGCGAGTACCTTCCCGTCTCCACACTCCGCGCCGCGCCGGGCGAGGGCCGCATGCAGCGGGTGGTCCGCCACGGCCCCCTGCTCGACGTGTTCGTGCTCGACATGCGCTCCTTCCGCAACGCCAACTCGCCCGACCGGCAGGCCGACGACACCACGGGCATCCTCGGTGCCGAGCAGCTCCAGTGGCTCAAGGGCGAGCTCTCGCGGTCCCGCGCCGTGTGGAAGGTGATCGCGGCCGACATGCCGCTCGGGCTGGTCGTGCCCGACGGTGCCACGGACTTCGAGGCGGTCTCCCAGGGCGACCCGGGCGCCCCGCTCGGGCGGGAACTCCAGATCGCCGAACTGCTGCGGTACATCAAGCACCAGCGGATCACGGGGACCGTCTGGCTGACGACGGACGTGCACCACACCTCCGCCCAGCACTACGTCCCCGAGCGCGCCGCCTTCAAGGACTTCGCGCCTTTCTGGGAGTTCGTCTCCGGCCCGCTGGCCGCGGGCGCCTTCCCGGCGAGCGCGCTGGACGGCACGTTCGGCCCGGACCGCGTGTTCGTCAAGGCACCCGTCCAGTCCAACCTGTCCCCCATGGAGATGCCTCCGTTCTACGGAGAGGTCGACATCGACGGAGAGAGCGGGGAGATGACGGTGCGTCTGAGGCAGCAGGGCGGCCAGGTCCTCTTCTCCAAGGTGCTGCAGCCCGGCCTCACGGGTCAGTGAACGCACGCGGCCTTGCGGTGTGACCGGTCCGGGGGCGGGGGCGGGGGCCGCGGGGGGGGCCCCCCCCCCCCCCCCCGAGAGGGGTGGGGGCGGAACGGGTTACACAA
>NZ_JBHWYX010000060.1:0-43582 GCF_042728795.1 Streptomyces sp. NPDC060184 | reverse complement strand
GGGCCGGACACCAGGTGTCCGGCCCCTCTTCCCGTGTGGTGCGCGCCGGTCCTACAGCCCCTGCCAGGAGGGCTTGGAGGCGAAGGTGTGGCGGAAGTAGTCGGCCAGCTTCAGCTTGGAGGCCGCCGCCTCGTCCACCACGATCGTGGCGCGCGGGTGCAGCTGGAGCGCGGAGGCCGGCACCACCGAGGCGACCGGCCCTTCGACGGTCAGCGCGACCGCGTCGGCCTTGCCCTCGCCGGTGGCCAGCAGGATCGCGTGACGCGACTCCAGGATGGTGCCGATGCCCTGGGTGATGACGTGGTGCGGCACCTGGTCGATGTCGTCGTCGAAGAAGCGGGCGTTGTCCACCCGGGTCTGCTCGGTGAGCGTCTTGATCCGGGTGCGCGAGGCGAGTGAGGAGCAGGGCTCGTTGAACCCGATGTGCCCGTCCGTGCCGATGCCGAGCAGCTGGAGGTCGACGCCGCCGGCCTCGGTCAGCGCCCGGTCGTAGGCCTCGCAGGCGGCCTGGACGTCCTCGGCCGAGCCGTCCGGGCCCATGAAGGAGGACTCGGTCAGGCCGAGCGGCTCCACGACCTCGCGCAGCACGACCGACCGGTAGGACTCCGGGTGTCCGGCGGGCAGCCCGACGTACTCGTCCAGCTGGCAGATCCGGGCGCGGGACGCGTCCACCGCGCCCGAGCGCACCTTTTCGGCCAGGGACCGGTAGATGGGCAGCGGGGTCGAGCCGGTGGCGACGCCGAGCAGGGCGTAGGGCTTGCGGCTCAGCAGCGCGCCCATGGCCTCCGCGATGAGCTCGCCGCCTGCCGCTGCGTCCGGGACGATGACAACTTCCACGCTGTGCCTGCCGATCTGATCAGTGACGACTATGTGGTATAGACCAATCTGGTCCAAATTTAACAGAGTCCGGTACCTGGGGAACAGGTGCCTTCCGCTTTTGATCACCGCCCCGGGCTCCGGCCGCGGGGCATCGTGCGACCGGGGGCGACTTGTGTCAATTGTCCGCAGATGCGCAGAGCGCGCGACCTGGGCGGAAGGCCGTGGGAGCGGGGGTGCGCGGGGGAGTCGGCCGGGCTGCGGTGCGGGCGTCGACGGGGTGGGCGCGGGGGCCGGTGGGGGCCGGGCGCGGGTCGCGGGCGTCCGGGCCCGCGCCGGGCGCGGAGCTCCGCGCCGACCCGCGGGCCGCGGCACCGGGAGGGACCCTCAGCCCGCCCGGCACCGCAGCCCGGAGCTGCTCGGCCGGCGGTGTGCGGTGCCTCCGGCCGTACGAGGCACGGGCGCGATCAGGGCAGAGAGCGCGGGTGCCTCGGTCCGTCCTCCTGTGCGGGGAGGGCGGAGGTTCTTGTCCTCGTATTGTGGACTAGACCATTTGTCGGTGTCCATGCGTCTGCGGTATCGATTCTGCGGGCGCGGTGCCGATTCTCGCGGCGCGAGCCCTTCCGTACACGGGACGCCCGCGCCCGCCGCGCCCCCGTCCCGCTCTCCGCCGCCGGGCAGGGCGGCGCTCGGTTCGGAACCTCTCGGTATCCACGGGTACGCTCGCACCTGTGCCCTCCATGAACGACCTCGTCCGCCAGCACACAGCCCTGAGCGACACCGATCTCGAATGGCTCCACCTGCTGGTCTCGGAGTGGCAGCTGCTCTCCGACCTGTCCTTCGCCGACCTCGTCCTCTGGGTCCCCACCCGGGACGGGACGCGGTACGTCTCCGTCGCGCAGATGCGCCCCAACACCGGACCGACCTCCTACCAGGACGACATGGTCGGCCACCTGGTGCCGCGCGGTCGCCGTCCCCTGCTGGACGCCGCGCTGGACGAGGGCCGGATCGTGCGCGAGGGCGACCCGGAGTGGCGGGAGGAGGTGCCGGTACGGGTCGAGTCCATCCCGGTCCGCCGCGAAGGCCGGGTCCTCGGCGTCATCGCGCGCAACACCAACCTGCTGACCGTGCGGACCCCCTCCCGGCTGGAACTCACCTACCTCCAGTCCGCCGCCGACCTCGCCCAGATGATCGCCACCGGGGCCTTCCCCTTCCCCGGCCAGCAGGTCGACATGGACGCCTCCCCGCGCGTCGGCGACGGGCTCATCCGGCTCGACGCCGACGGGATCGTCCAGTACGCCAGCCCCAACGGCCTCTCCGCCTACCACCGGCTCGGCCTCGCCTCGGACATCGTCGGTCTCCACCTCGGCCAGACCACCGCCGAACTCGCCCCGTCCCGGGGGCCGGTGGACGAAGCCCTGGCCAAGGTCGCGAGCGGTTACGCGCCCCGCGAGTTCGAGGTGGAGTGCCCGAGCGGCGTCATCCAGTTCCGGGCGATCCCGCTCAAGCCCAAGGGCGTCCGGATCGGTTCGCTGGTACTGCTCCGGGACGTCACGGAACTGCGCCGCCGCGAGCGCGAGTTGATAACCAAGGACGCGACCATCCGGGAGATCCACCACCGGGTCAAGAACAACCTCCAGACGGTGGCCGCCCTGCTGCGCCTCCAGGCCCGCCGGATGGACTCCGTGCGGGGACGCGAGGCGCTCAACGAGGCGGTGCGGCGCGTCGGTTCGATCGCCATCGTCCACGAGACGCTGTCCCAGAATCTGGACGAGCGCGTCGAGTTCGACGAGATCGCCGACCGGGTCATCTCCATGGTCGCCGAGATCTCGCCCGGCAAGGTCACCTGCCGGCGCACCGGCCGCTTCGGCATCCTCGACGCCGACGTGGCCACCCCGCTCTCGATGGTGCTGACCGAAGTCCTCCAGAACGCCCTGGAACACGCGTTCAGCGAAGGCGACAGCGGCACGGTCGAGGTCTCCGCGGTGCGCGGCGGCTCGTCCCAGGACGGCCGGCTGCTCATCACCGTGCAGGACGACGGCTGCGGCCTCCCCGAGGGCTTCGACCCGAGGAAGGCCGGGAACCTCGGCCTCCAGATCGTACGGACCCTGGTCGAGGGCGAACTGGGCGGCACCTTCGACATGGTGCCCGCGCCGGAGCGCGGCACCCAGGTGCTGCTCGACCTCCCGGTCAGCGCGGACCGGTAGAACTCCCACCGGTGGGAGACCCACCGGCACAACACCGGAAGGCCCGGACCGTGGTGACGGTCCGGGCCTTCCGGTTCAAGCACGTTCTTCTGCGCTTCGGGGGTACTGCGCGCTGCGACTCGAAGGCGGGGCTGTGCGTACGCTGCGTACGCGCCGCCGGGCTGAGGCTTTGTCGCGGGGGCGTCGAATCAGGCGCTGGCGTTGCGCGCCCGGTTGCGAGCGGCGCGGCGCTTCATGGCGCGGCGCTCGTCCTCGCTGAGGCCACCCCAGACGCCGGAGTCCTGGCCGGACTCGAGCGCCCACTGCAGGCACTGCTCCATGACGGGGCAGCGACGGCAGACGGCCTTGGCTTCCTCGATCTGCAGCAGCGCAGGACCGGTGTTGCCGATGGGGAAGAACAGCTCGGGGTCTTCCTCACGACAAACGGCGTTGTGACGCCAGTCCATGGCTGCTACCTCTCCTTGGTATTACATGCTTGTTGCTTGTGAATGTGAACGCTTTCACGAATCCCCCCGCAGGTGAAGGGCCGACGCCCAGACGAACTGGTCGTGGTCTGCACAGTGGGGAGGGGTTCTGGCTCTCAGTGGAGGCCGATGCTGCGGGCCGTCCCGATCGCCATGTAGAGATTCGCAAACCTCGGCGGCGGATACAACCCCTTCTGGAAAGTTTTTTTTGATTCCTCGGTGTCGGCTCCGTCACAGCCGTACTTCTTAGGGGTGGGAACCAGCCCAAACGTTCGAGTTAAAGGACTTTGGGCCCTTCCGCTCACACAATCACACGCAGTGCACGGCGTACGCCTGTGAACGTCACGCTCGTGCGCAGCCCCAGGTGGTCGCCGTCCATCTGGAAGGGGAGCGGGACCTTTGAATGCAAGGTGAAGTCCGTGAGGTCATGCCGTGAAACGACGTGCTTGCCGCGCGGACCCCTGTCAGGGCTGGAGGTGAGCAGCTGGGTGCCGTAGCGGGCCACCTGCGTGGTGGAGAGCCGCTTCAGGCCGAGGATGTCCAGGCCGGTGTCGAAGGACGCCTTCGGAGAGGCGTACATCGGGCGATTGCCCAGGTAGGTCCAGGGGGCGGTGTTGCAGATTATCGACAGCGCGAGCTCGTGCACCGGCTCCTGGCCGGGCTCCTCCAGCGTGATCACGCCCTGGCGGCGGTGCGGCTCGTCGATGAACTGCCGCAGCACCTGGCGCACGTAGAGCGCGTGGGTCGAACGCTTGCCCCCCTCGCGCTTCTGTTCGACCCTGCCGATCACGCCGGCGTCGAAGCCGAGGCCCGCGCAGAAGGTGAACCAGCGTTCGGGTACCGCCTCGTCGGCGGAGCCCGGCGTACCGAACGCACGTCCCAGCCCCACCGTCCGCGCACTCTCCTCGGCCAGCGCCTGGAGAATCGCGCCGGTCGCCTCCACCGGGTCGTTGGGCAGCCCCAGTGCCCGCGCGAAGACATTGGTCGAGCCGCCGGGGACCACCGCGAGACTCGGCAGCCCGTCGTCGGGCCCCTGGTCCAGCAGTCCGTTGACGACCTCGTTCACCGTGCCGTCGCCGCCGAGCGCGACCACCAGGTCGAAGGAGCCGGAGTCCGCGGCGCGGCGCCCCAGGTCCCGGGCGTGACCCCGGTACTCCGTGGTCACGGCCTCGATCTTCATCTCGCTCGCCAGTGCGTGGATGAGCACGTCGCGCGTCCGTGCACTGGTGGTGGTGGCGGCGGGGTTGACCACGAGGAGAGCGCGCATGACAGCCAGCCTACCTACCGGACGGTACCGGGCAGCAGTCCCTCCCCGACGCCTTTACGCAGCGTAACCACCCGTGTCCGGGTCACACGGCGTGACCGGCCGTGCCGGGAAGCGGCGCACCGGGCCCCCGGCTTCGCTTTCCGGGCGCGGGGATGCCAACCTGGCTGGCGTGAGTACTCAAGCGAACACGCCCTCCCCGTCTCCCGCGCCCGCGGCCACGCCCGGGAAGCGGACCGGGAAGCCGGGGCGCATCGAGGCCCTCGCCGCGCTCACCGCCCTCGAAGGGGCGGCCCTCGTCGTCGGCGGCGTCTACATGCTGGTGATGGGGCTGCTCGGACGGCCGGAGAGCCCCACCCAGGCGGTGACGGGCGGAGCCACCCTGATCGCGCTCGGCCTCATCCCGCTCGCGGGCGCCCGCGGACTGCTGCTGCGCCGCAGCTGGGGCCGGGGCCCCACGCTCATCACGCAGATCATGGGAGCGCCCGTCGCCTACACGCTGCTCAAGTCCCAGGGCGCGCTGATCCCCACCGGGATCGTGCTCGCCGCCGTCGTGATCACCGCACTGGTCCTCGTCTTCAACCCGGCGACCACCCGGGAGCTGGGCATCGCCCGGGGGCCGCGCCCGGCCTCCGACGACCGGTAGCGGGTGACCGAACGGGCTACCGGCGGCGGGACCGCGGGCGGCCGACGGCAGGAAGAAGGGCCCTGGAGACCTCCGCGCGCAGAGGTCTCCAGGGCCCTTCCGTCGTGCTTCACTCCTCCACGAGCAGCCGCTCCCGCAGCTGGGCCAGCGTGCGGGCCAGCAGCCGGGAGACGTGCATCTGGGAGATGCCGACCTCCTGCGCGATCTGCGACTGGGTCATGTTGCCGAAGAACCGCAGCAGCAGGATCCGCTTCTCGCGCGGCGGCAGCCCCTCCAGCAGCGGCTTCAGGGACTCGCGGTACTCGACGCCCTCCAGCGCCTCGTCCTCCGAGCCCAGCGTGTCCGCGACGGCCGGCGACTCGTCGTCCGTGTCCGGCACGTCCAGCGAGAGGGTGCTGTAGGCATTGGCCGATTCCAGCCCCTCCAGCACCTCCTCCTCGGAGATGCCGAGCCGCTCCGCCAGCTCGTGCACGGTCGGCGAGCGGCCGTGCTGCTGGGAGAGCTCGGCGGTCGCCGTGGTCAGCGAGAGCCGCAGCTCCTGGAGGCGGCGCGGCACCCGCACCGCCCAGCCCTTGTCCCGGAAATGGCGCTTGATCTCCCCGACGACGGTCGGTGTCGCGTACGTGGAGAACTCCACGCCCCGTTCCGGATCGAACCGGTCCACCGACTTGATCAGGCCGATCGTGGCGACCTGCGTGAGGTCGTCCAGCGGCTCGCCCCGGTTGCGGAACCGGCGCGCCAGATGCTCCACCAGCGGCAGATGCATCCGGACCAGCCGGTTGCGCAGTTCGGCCTTCTCCGGTGACCCGTCCGGCAGTTCGCGGAGCACCACGAAGAGCGCCCGCGCACCGCTGCGGTCAGTGGGATCGTGATGCCCGTGCTCGCTCATCTGGCCCGCCCGCTCCGCCTGCTCCGCCGCGACCGTGACAATCCTGGGCTCGCCCGCACCGCCCGCACCGCCCGCACCGCCCGTCCCGTCCGCCCCGTCCACCGGGTGCGGACGGGCCTGTTGCTCGGGGACGGCACGGGGATGCGCCGCCCCTGGTCGGACCGAATCGTCCCGCACAGCACCGTCCCCGTTCCCGTCGCTCACGCCGGCCCGGGTCCCGCGCCGCGTTGTTTGTGGAGGCTGATGCTGACCGTCCGGTCGTCGGCGACCGTGGATTCGACCTTGCCCGCCAGCGCGGCGAGCACCGTCCACGCGAAGGTGTCGCGCTCCGGTGCCCGGCCGTCCGTGGTCGGGGCCGACACGGTCACTTCCAGGGAGTCGTCCACCAGCCGGAACACGCAGCTGAGGACGGATCCCGGCACGGCCTGCTGGAGCAGGATCGCGCAGGCCTCGTCGACCGCGATGCGGAGGTCCTCGATCTCGTCGAGAGTGAAGTCCAAGCGCGCCGCGAGGCCGGCCGTGGCCGTACGCAGCACCGACAGGTAGGCACCCGCAGCGGGCAGCCGGACCTCCACGAAGTCCTGGTTCCCGGGTTCGCCTGCGATCTGGGACACCCTCACCTCCAAGGTGGCACAAACTCGTTCGAGGTTCCGGAACGGGTCCGGAACCGTTCGGTCGGTCGTCGGTTCTCGGTCGGGGCGACGCTATCGCGATCCATGATGCCGTGTCGCCGCGAGCCCAACCGGTGGGGGTCACACATGGTAAGCACGGAGATGCCGACAGTCGCTACCGTTGCGGCCGGAGTTGTCGGTCCGTGACGCGGACGGACCGGGCGGGCACGGGCACCGGAGTGCGGCGTCGCCCAATTCCGAAGAACCGGCGCCGGTTTGACGTACCCAGACGTCAGACGATCGAACCGTCCTCGTAGCACCAGCGCCAGCTCTCGCCCGGCTCGAAGCTCCGCACCACGGGGTGCCCGCTCTCCCGGGCGTGTCCCGTTCCGTGCCTGAGCGGTGACGAATCGCAGCAGCCGACGTGCCCGCAGGTCAGGCAGAGGCGCAGCTGCACCGGGTGTGTTCCGGCGTCCCGGCACTCCACGCAGGTGTCACTGAGCGGGGTGGGCTCGGGGCGGGGCAGTTCGATTACGTGCGGGCACTCACTCATGATGGCCAGGTTACGACGGATGTGAGGACCGACCGATGGACGCATTGCCCCTGGTCGCACTGGTAGCGGCCAGTGCGGCGGTAGCCGGAGCCGCGCGGCGCACCCCGGTGCCCGCCCCGCTGCTGCTGGTAGCCGTGGGACTACTCGCCGCCTACCTGCCGGGGGTGCCCCCGTACACGCTCGACGCGCACGTCGTGCTGCCGTTGCTGCTGCCGCCCCTGCTGTACACCGCCGCCGTGGACAGCTCCTACCTGGACCTGCGGGCCAACGCCCGGCCCGTCGCGCTGCTGTCGGTCGGGTACGTCCTCTTCGCCACGCTCGCGGTCGGCTGGCTCGCCTATCTCCTGGTGCCGGACCTGCCGTTGCCCGCGGCGCTGGTGCTCGGCGCGGTCGTCGCCCCGCCCGACGCCGTGACCGCCGCCGCCATCGCGCGCCGGGTCGGGCTGCCCGCCCGGGTCACCACCATCCTCCAGGGCGAGTCCCTGGTGAACGACGCCACCGCGATCACCGCCTACAAGGTGGCCCTGGCCGCCGCCGTCGGCGCCGGGATGAGCTGGGGCGAAGGGGTGTGGGAGTTCCTGCTCGCCTCGGTCGGCGGCGTCCTCGTCGGCCTGCTGCTGATGGTCCCGCTGCACTGGCTGCGCACCCACCTCAAGGAGGCGCTGCTCCAGAACACCCTCTCCCTGCTGATCCCCTTCGTCGCCTACGCGGCGGCCGAGCGGGTGCACGCCTCGGGCGTGCTCGCCGTGGTCGTCGTCGCCCTCTACCTCGGACACCGGTCCTGGCAGGTCGACTTCGCCACCCGGCTCCAGGAGGCCGCCGTCTGGAAGATGGTCGCCTTCGTGCTGGAATCCGCCGTCTTCGCCCTCATCGGGCTCCAGATGCCCTTCGTGCTGCGGGGCCTGGGCACCTACGCCGTGTGGGACGCGGTGCGGTACGCCGTCGCGGTCTTCGTCGCCGTCGTCGTCGTCCGCTTCCTCTGGGTCTACCCCTCCACCTACCTGCCCCGCCTGCTCTCCTCCCGCATCAGGGAACGCGAGCCGGAGACCAACTGGACCTCCCCGCTGATCGTCGGCTGGGCCGGGATGCGCGGGGTCGTCTCGCTCGCCATCGCCTTCTCCATCCCGTACTTCACCGACGACGGCGAGCACTTCCCCGCCCGCAACCTGGTGCTCTTCCTGACCTTCACCACCGTCATCGGCACCCTGGTCGTCCAGGGGCTCTCGCTGCCGCTGCTGGTCCGCCTGCTGAAGCTGCCCGGCCCCGACCCGCAGACCCAGACGCTCGCCGAGGCGCAGGCCCAGAGCGAGGCCTCCGCCGCCGCCGAACAACGGCTGGACGAGCTCCTGGCGGACGAGCGCAACAGCCTCCCCGGCCCGCTCGCCGACCGGCTGCGCACGGTCATGGAGCGCCGCCGCAACGCCGTCTGGGAACGCCTCGGCGCCGCCAACCCGCTCACCGGCGAGTCCGCCGACGACACCTACCGCCGGCTCTCCCGGGACATGATCGAGGCCGAGCGCGAGGTCTTCGTGCGCCTGCGCGACGACCGCCGCATCGACGACGAGATGCTCCGCACCCTGCTGCGCCGCCTCGACCTCGAAGAGGCCGCCGCCTACCGGGAGTCGGACGCGGACTGACCGGCGGCGCTCTCCTCCGCCGCGGGTTCCGGGCGTCCGGTGACCACCGCCGTCACCCGGGCGCCCGGGGCGAACGCGCCCTCCCCGGCCAGCCGGACCAGCGCGTACAACAGCTTCGCCACGTAGATCCGCTCGACCGGCAGCCCGTGCCGGTCCTCGAAGTCGTCGGCGAAGGCGTGGAGTTCCCGGGGCGTACGGGCGTACCCGCCGAACGCGAAGCGGTCCTCCACCGACCACTGCCCGGCCGGGCCGCCGAACGCCTCGCGCTGGAGGTCCCGCACCGCGCCGGTGAGGAAGCCGCCGCGCAGCACCGCGACGCCGAGGGCCCGTTGGCCCGGGTCCAGCCCGGCCGCCAGGCCCGCCAGGGTGCCGCCGGTGCCGCAGGCCACGGCCGCGACCCCGGTACGCCCCCGCAGCTCGCGCCCGAGCTCCGTACAGCCCTGTGCGGCCCGTGCGTTGCTGCCGCCCTCCGGAATGACCCGCGCGTCCCCGAAGCGGTCCAGCAGCGCCGCCAGCACCCGGGGATCGTCCTTCGCGCGGTACGTCGCCCGGTCCACGAAGTGCAGCCGCATCCCGTCGGCCGCGCACCGGGCGAGCGAGGGGTTCAGCGGGCGCCCGGCGAGTTCGTCGCCGCGTACGACCCCGACGGTGGCGAAGCCCAGCAGCCGCCCGGCGGCGGCGGTCGCCCGCAGATGGTTCGAGTACGCCCCGCCGAAGGTCAGCACCCGGCGCCCGTCGAGGTCCGCCAGGTTGGGCGCCAGCTTGCGCCACTTGTTGCCCGGCAGGTCCGGGTGGATCAGGTCGTCCCGTTTGAGCAGCAGCGTCACCCCGTGCCGGGCGAACCGCTCGTCGTCCACCGCCACCAGCGGCGAGGGCAGCCGGGGGCGGAGCACGGACGCGGGGTCCGGGGCGTCGGGGCGGGGACCCGGGGCGGCGGGGCCGGGGGCAGGGGCGGCGGGGTCGGTCGGGCTCACCCCTCCAGTCTCCCCGCCGCTCCCGCCGCTCCGGCCGCGCGGGTCAGTCCTGGGCGAGCCAGAGGTCGGGCCCGAACACCTCGTAGTGGATGTCCGCCGCCGGGACGCCCTTCGCCAGCAGCTGGGTCCGCGCGGCGCGCATGAAGGGCAGCGGGCCGCAGAGGTAGGCGTGCGTGCCGGGGGCGACGGTCAGGCCGCCGAGGTCGACCAGCCCGGTGCGGTCGGCGGGGTGGCCGTCCCCGGGGTGCTCGTACCAGAAGTGGGCGGTGCCGCCGGCGAGGGCGGCGGTCAGCCGCGCGTGGTCGAGCCGCAGGGCGTGGTCGGCGGGGGAGCGGTCGCCGTGCACCACGGTGACCGGCCCCGCGTGACCGGTGGCCGCGAGGTGCTCCAGGAACGACAGCATCGGGGTGCAGCCGATCCCCGCCGAGGCGAGCAGCAGCGGGGCGGCCGGTGCGGCCCCGAGGGACGCGCCGAGGGAGCCGAGGGTCAGGTCCCCGTACGGCAGCGAGACGCGCAGCCGGTCGCCGGGGCGGACGCGCGCGTGCAGGTGCGCCGAGACCTCGCCGTCCGGCCCGTCGCCGCCGTGGACCCGCTTGACGGTGATCGACCGCAGCGGGGAGTCCGGGGCGCCGGAGAGGCTGTACTGCCGTATCTGGCGTGCGCCGTCGGGGAGTTCGACCTGTACGGAGACGTACTGGCCGGGCCGGAAGGCCGGGGCCGGGGTGCCGTCGGCGGGGCGGAGCCGGAAGGTGGTTGCGTCGGCGGTCTCCGCGGTGCGCCCGGCGACCTCCCACTCGTGCCAGACCTCGCCCGCGGCGACGCCGCGCTCCGCGTAGAGCCGGTCCTCGAGGGCGATCAGGGCGTTGGCCATCAGCCAGTAGACCTCGTCCCAGGCGGCGGCGACCTCGGGGGTGACCGCGTCGCCGAGCACCTCCGCGATGGCGGCGAAGAGGTGGGTGTGCACCACCTCGTACTGCGCGGCCGTCACGCCGAGCGAGGCGTGCTTGTGGGCGATCCGGCTCAGCATCACGTCGGGGCGGGTGTCCGGGTGCTCGACGAGCATCGTCGCGAAGGCGGCGATCGAGCCGGCGAGGGCGCGCTGCTGGGTGGCCGCGGCCTGGTTGCCGCGGTTGAAGAGGTCCCTCAGCAGCTCGGGGTGGGCGGCGAAGAGCTTCCGGTAGAAGAGGTCGGCGATGTCCCCGATGGCGGCTCCGACGGCGGGGAGGGTGGCACGGACGGTGGCGGTCGACGGCTCGGAGAGCATCGGGACTCCTCGGATGTTGAATTGGTATGTGAGATGCGTATTCAGTGGGACACCGGCGCCCGGTGCGTCCCGCGGGGGCGCGCACCCGGTGGGGGCGGGGTTCAGCCGGCGTCGGCGCGGGTCGCGCCGATGCCGAGAAGCAGGGGCCCGGTCGGCGAGGCGACGAGTTCGGTGACGGTGAGCGGGTCCAGCTCCGCGAAGAAGGCCTCCTGGGCCCGGCGCAGGGCGCCGCGCAGCCGGCAGGCGGCGAGCAGTGGGCAGGGGGTGTCCCCCTCGCACTCCACGACGTCCCCGGCTCCTTCGAGCTCGCGGACGACGCCGCCGACGGAGGCGGTGCGGCCGGCCCCGGTGAGGGCGAGCCCGCCGCCGCGTCCCCGGCGCGCCTCGACCAGGCCGAGGTGCTGGAGCCGGGCGACCACCTTGGCGGTGTGGGTGTACGGCACGCGCATGGTCGCCGCCACCTCCCGGGTGGTCGGCGCCCCGCCCTCCTCCACGACGGCGAGGCGCATCAGGATCCGCAACGCCACGTCGGTGAATCTCGTCAGCCGCATGAGGGCACCGTAGATAAGTGGTATCCCAGATGCAAGTTATCGAACGCGACGGACGCCGACGAGCCCCACTGCCCCGATCGAAGCATGTTCAGTCGCACTCTTTTGTGTAATGGCGTAGCGACACTCCGTGCTGAAAGGCTTCTTCACGCAGTTCAGTCCATGATCGAGAGGACCCGACAGATGTCCGTTGGTGAAGAGGTTCGCGACACGCAGGGCCCGCCGCAGCAGAGTCTCGGTACGGCCGCTGCGAGGAACCTCGCGACGACCACCAAGTCCGCGCCGCAGATGCAGGAGATCACCTCCCGGTGGCTGCTGAAGACGCTGCCGTGGGTGCAGGTACAGGGCGGCACGTACCGGGTGAACCGTCGGCTCAGCTACTCGGTCGGGGACGGGCGGGTGACCTTCGTGCAGACGGGCGACCGGGTCGCCGTCATCCCCGCGGAGCTCGGCGAACTGCCCGCGCTGCGCGAGTACACGGACGAGGAGGCGCTCGCCGAGCTGGCCCGCCGCTGCGAGCAGCGGAACGTGGCCGCCGGGGAGGTCATCGCGGCCTCGGGCGACGCGGCGGACCGGGTCTACCTGCTGGCGCACGGCCGGGTCGAGAAGATCGGCACGGGCCCCTACGGGGACGAGACGGTCCTCGGAGTCCTCGCGGACGGCTCCTACTTCGGCGACCACTCCCTGGTGGAGGGCGACGCGCAGTGGGAGTTCACCACCCGCGCGGCCACCGCCTGCACCCTGCTGACCCTGAGCCGCGCCGACGTGCTCAACCTCGCCGAACGGGTCGACACCCTCCGCGACCACCTCGCCGGACTGCTCGCCATCCCGCAGCAGCGGACCAACAACTACGGCGAAGCGGCGATCGACCTCTCCGCGGGACACGTCGGCGAAGCCGTCGTCCCGCACACCTTCGTGGACTACGAGGCGGCGCCCCGCGAGTACGAACTCAGCGTCGCCCAGACCGTGCTGAAGGTGCACAGCCGCGTCGCGGACCTGTACAACCAGCCGATGAACCAGACCGAGCAGCAGTTGCGGCTCACGGTCGAGGCGCTCCGCGAGCGCCAGGAGCACGAGCTCATCAACAACCGGGAGTTCGGTCTCCTCCACAACTGCGACTACGGCCAGCGGCTCCAGCCGCACGCCGGGGTGCCCAGCCCCGACGACATGGACGAACTCCTCTCCCGGCGGCGCGGATCGAAGCTCTTCCTCGCCCACCCCCGCGCCATCGCCGCCTTCGGCCGCGAGTGCAACCGGCGCGGACTCGTCCCCGAGAGCGTGGACGTCGGCGGGCACCACGTGCCGGCCTGGCGCGGGGTGCCGATCTTCCCGTCGAACAAGATTCCGGTCACCGAGGCCCGCACGACCTCCATCATCTGCATGAGGACCGGCGAGGCCGAACAGGGCGTCATCGGCCTCCACCAGACCGGCATCCCGGACGAGATCGAGCCGAGCCTCTCCGTCCGCTTCATGGGCATCGACGAGCAGGCGATCATCTCGTACCTGGTCACGGCCTACTACTCCGCCGCCGTCCTCGTCCCGGACGCCCTCGGGGTCCTGGAGAACGTGGAGGTCAGCCGCTGGCACTGACGGCCGGGGCGTGTTCCGGACGCGGCGTCGTCCGCCCGGAGAGCGGGCCGGGCGGCACCTGACGGACGGGGCGCGCGAACCCGGCCGGCGGTGGGCCCCGGAGCCGGGCCGTGTCCGACCGTTCCCGCCGGGCGGGGCGGCGCGCATCGTCGGACACGGCACGGCCCCGGGGCCCTCACCCGTGCCCGCGCCACCGCACCGCCCCGTACGAGCCCGCACCGCCCGTACGACCCCGCACCCGCGCGTACGAGCCGCACCGCCCGTACGGCCTCGCACCCGCGCGTACGAGCCGCACGGCGTGTACGACCCCGCACCCCCGGCCCACGGACGAACCGGACCGGGGGTTCACCCGCGACAGAGGGAGTGACCGTGACCATGACGAGTACGGACGCCGCGACCGAGGGCTCCGAGGCCGCCGCGCTCCTGGAGCGGACCCGGGCCGTCGTCGACCCGCACCTGCGCGCCGCGGTGGAGTCGCTGCCCGGCGGGATGCGCCGGGTGGCGATGTACCACTTCGGCTGGGCCGACGCCGAGGGCGACGAGGGCAGTGCCGCCCCGGGCCCGGCGGGCAAGGCCATCAGACCCGCCCTGGTGCTGGCGGCGGTCCGCGCGCTGGGTGGCGACCCAAAACGCGCGGTGCGCGCCGCCGTGGCCGTCGAACTCGTGCACAACTTCACCCTGCTCCACGACGACGTCATCGACGAGGACACCACCCGGCGCCACCGGCCCACCGCCTGGGCGGCGTTCGGCGTCCCGGACGCCGTCATCACCGGCGACGCCATGCTCGCCCTCGCCCTGCGGCTGCTCGCCGACGACGACCACCCCGCCTCGGGGCCCGCCGCGGCCCGGCTCACCGCCTGCGTCATCGAGCTGTGCGCCGGTCAGCAGGCCGACTGCGCCTTCGAGGAACGCGGCCCCCGGGAGGTCACCCTCGACGAGTGCCTCACCATGGCCATGGCCAAGACCGGCGCCCTGCTCGGCTGCGCCTGTGCGGTCGGTGCCCTCTACGCGGGCGCCTCGGACCGGTCGGTCGGCGCGATGGACGGCTTCGGCCGGGAGTCGGGGATCTCGTTCCAGCTCATCGACGACCTGATCGGCATCTGGGGCGACCCGGCCCGCACCGGCAAACCGGCCGGCGCGGACCTCACCGCCCACAAGAAGTCCCTGCCCGTGGTGGCCGCGCTCACCTCGGGAACCCCGGCGGCGGCCGACCTCGCCGCCCTCTACGCGGGCCCCCTCGGCGCACCGGACGCGGTGCGCCGGGCCGCCGACGCGGTGGAGCGGGCGGGCGGGCGCGACTGGGCGCAGGCCACGGCGGCCGACCGGATGGCCCGGGCCGTCCACCACCTCTCCCGGGCCGTGCCCGACCTGGCGGCGGCCGGGGACCTGCTCTCCCTCGCGGAGTTCGTCACCCGCCGCAGCCACTGACCGTCCCTCGTCCGTGGGGAGACCCGCTCCCCGCCATGCGGGGGAGCGGGTCTCCTCGCGTCGGAACGCGGCGTCGGGCGTCAGCGCCGGGCGACGCCCTCGGCGCGCGCGGCGGCGGCGACCGCGGCCGTCACCGCCGGGGCCACCCGCTCGTCGAACGGCGACGGGATCACGTAGTCCGCGGCCAGCTCGTCGCCGACCACGTCGGCCAGCGCGTTCGCCGCGGCGATCTTCATGCCCTCGGTGATCCGGGAGGCCCGGACCTGGAGCGCGCCCGCGAAGATGCCGGGGAAGGCCAGCACGTTGTTGATCTGGTTCGGGTAGTCCGAGCGCCCGGTGGCCACGACCGACGCGTACTTGTGCGCGATGTCCGGGTGGACCTCGGGGTTCGGGTTGGCCATGGCGAAGACGTACGCGCCCGGGGCCATCGAGGCGACGGCCGGCTCGGGGACCGTACCGCCGGAGACACCGATGAAGACGTCCGCGCCGGCCAGCGCGTCCTCCAACGGGCCGGAGATGCCCGCCTTGTTGGTGAGCTCGGCGATCTCCCGCTTGACCTCGCTGAGGTCCTCGCGGTCCCGGCTGACGACGCCCTTGCGGTCGGCGACGGCGATGTCGCCGATGCCCGCCTCCAGCAGGAACTTCGCGATGGCGACACCGGCCGCGCCCGCACCGGAGATGACCCCGCGCAGGTCGCCCAGGGTCCGGCCGGAGAGCTTCGCCGCGTTGCGCAGGGCCGCCAGCGTCACCACGGCGGTGCCGTGCTGGTCGTCGTGGAAGACCGGGATGTCCAGCCGCTCCTGGAGCCTGCGCTCGATCTCGAAGCAGCGGGGCGCCGAGATGTCCTCCAGGTTGACCCCGCCGAAGGAGGGCGCGAGCCGGACGACGGTCTCCACGATCTCGTCCGTGTCGGTGGTGGCGAGCGCGATCGGCACCGCGTCCACACCGCCGAACTGCTTGAAGAGGATGGCCTTGCCCTCCATCACCGGGAGGGACGCCTCGGGGCCGATGTCCCCGAGACCGAGGACGGCCGTGCCGTCCGTGACGACCGCCACGACCTGCGACTTCCAGGTGTAGTCGTGGACGAGCTCCGGGTTCTCCGCGATGGCGCTGCACACCTTGGCGACGCCGGGCGTGTAGGCGAGGGACAGGTCGTCCTTGTCGCGGATCGGCACGGTGGCCTGCACGGCCATCTTCCCGCCGCGGTGGAGCGCGAAGGCCGGGTCGAAGGGCTCGTCGGCCGTGTTCGACTCTGCGGCCGGGCCGCCGGCGGTGCTGTGGTTGAGAGGGTTGACGATCTCCGCTGCCATGCTGTCTGACCCCTTAAGTCTTCATCGTCTGAGGGTTGCCGCTCCTGGTCGAGGAGGGGTGGGTGGGCACCGCGTACGTCCCCGCGCCGGCGGTTGGACCGCCTCGGCAGGGAGGGTTCGTACGCGCGGACGCGCCGCACACGCGTCCTGGTCCCCGGATGAGGGGTGTAAAGGTCTTTCTTACCGGACCGGGCCCGCCGTGCACGAGTCTCTTTCGACCCGGTGACACGGTTCATGGGCGAATGGTGTGACAAGTCCGTACGGCGGACGCGCTCGGCGTCAAATCCGTTGTACGGCACACGAGTCGCCGGGCCGATCCGGCCGTTCCGGAGATTCTCCGGTCTCACGGTGAAATTCCCACAGATGGTCCGGTTCCGCTCGGCGGGCCTCTGGGGATTCGGGGGTCGCCCGTTACCCGATTTTGACATGGCTGGACCCCTGAATGGGCTATTCCGGATGGCAAGATGCCCTAATCGCTCGGGGTGTCGGGACTCGAAGATGCGTTCTTACGCCCCTTTCTTTTTGACACTCCCTCACCGCCGGAGGACTCCGACCATGACCGCTCGCACCATCCGCTGTACGCCCGCCATGTCCCGTCTGGCTGCGGTGGGCTCCCTCGCGGTCGCCGGCGCGCTGATCCTGACCGGCTGCGGTGACCAGACCGGCTCCTCGGACAAGGCGGACTCCTCCGCCCCGCTCGTCGACCTCCTGCCCAAGTCGATCCGGGAGAAGGGCGAGATCAAGGTCGGCTCCGACATCGCCTACCCGCCGGTCGAGTTCAAGGGCGACGACGGCAAGACCATCGGTATCGACCCCGACCTCGCCGACGCGATGGGCAAGCAGCTCGGGGTGAAGTTCGTCTTCCAGAACGGCACCTTCGACACCCTGCTCACGGGTCTGCGTTCGAAGCGCTACGACCTGGCCATGTCGGCCATGACCGACACCAAGAACCGCCAGGACGGCGTCGACCCCGAGACGAACAAGAAGGTCGGCGAAGGCGTCGACTTCGTCGACTACTTCACCGCGGGCGTCTCCATCTACACGCGGAAGGGCGACGACAAGGGGATCACCACCTGGTCCGACCTCTGCGGCAAGAAGATGGTCGTCCAGCGCGGCACCGTCTCCCACGACCTCGCCAAGGCCGAGAGCGCCAAGTGCGGCGCCAAGGGCGCGATCTCCATCGAGGCGTTCGACAACGACCTGGAGGCCCAGACCCGGCTGCGCGCCGGCGGCGCCGACGCCGGCTCCTCCGACTTCCCGGTCGCCGCCTACGCGGTCAAGACCTCCGGCGGCGGCAAGGACTTCCAGCTCGTCGGCGAGCAGGTCGAGGCGGCCCCGTACGGCATCGCCGTCGCCAAGGGCAACGACGAGCTCACCAAGGCCATCCAGGCGGCTCTGGACGCGATCATCAAGGACGGCACGTACCAGAAGGTCATCACCAAGTGGGGCGTGGACGCGGGCGCGGTCACCGAGTCCAAGATCAACGGCGGATCCTGACCGGAATCCGGCGCTGGAAGGCAACCACAGTGACTGACATCGACAAGACGGAGCCCGCGGCCACCCCGCCGGCTCCGGCTGCCGGGCCCGAGCCGATCAAGGCCGTCCCGGTACGCCACTACGGCCGGTACGTCGCCGCGATCGTGGTCCTCGGCCTGCTCGCCGCCCTCGTCTACGCCTTCTCCCAGGGCGACATCAACTGGGGCGCGATACCGGACTACTTCTTCAACGCCCAGATCCTCGAAGGCGTCCGTAACACCGTCGCCATCACCCTGCTGGCCATGGTGATCGGCATCGTCCTCGGCGTCGTGCTCGCGGTGATGCGGCTCTCCAAGAACCCGGTGACCTCGTCCGTCGCCTGGGGGTACATCTGGTTCTTCCGCGGCACCCCGGTCTACGTACAGCTGCTCGTCTGGTTCAACCTCGGCCTCGTCTTCAAGTACATCGACCTCGGGCCGATCTACAAGGACGAGTGGTCGTCCTTCATGACCCCGTTCCTCTGCGCGCTGCTCGGCCTCGGCCTCAACGAGGCCGCCTACATGGCCGAGATCTGCCGCGCCGGCCTCCAGTCCGTCGACGAGGGCCAGACCGAGGCGGCGCACGCGCTGGGCATGACCCACGGCAGGACGCTGAGCCGGATCGTCGTCCCGCAGGCGATGCGCGTCATCGTGCCGCCCACGGGCAACGAGGTCATCAACATGCTCAAGACCTCCTCGCTCGCGGTCGCCGTCCAGTACGGCGAACTGCTGCGCTCCACCCAGAACGTCGCCCAGTCCTCCGGCGCCACCGTGGAGATGCTCTTCCTCGCGGCGGTCTGGTACATGGTGGCGACCTCGGTGCTGAGCGTCGGCCAGTACTACCTGGAGCGCCACTTCGCCCGCGGGTCGAGCCGCAGCCTCCCGCCCACCCCGTTCCAGAGGGTCAAGGCCAACGTGCTGTCCCTGAGCCGTCCCAAGGGAGGCGTCGCATGACCGCCATGGTGAAAGCCGAGGGCGTCCACAAGTCCTACGGCGCCGCGCACGTCCTCAAGGGCATCGACCTGGAGGTCGCCCCCGGGGAGGTCTTCTGCCTGATCGGACCCTCCGGTTCCGGCAAGTCGACCTTCCTGCGGTGCATCAACCACCTGGAGAAGATCAACGCCGGACGGCTCTCCGTCGACGGCGAACTCGTCGGCTACCGCGAACACGGCGGCAAGCTGTACGAGCTCAGGGACAGCGAAGTCGCCCTGCGGCGCCGGGACATCGGCATGGTCTTCCAGCGCTTCAACCTGTTTCCCCACATGACGGCCGTCGAGAACGTCATGGAAGCCCCGGTACAGGTGCTGAACCTGCCCCGTGCCGTCGCCCGCGAGCGCGCGGAGCGGCTGCTCGACCGGGTCGGCCTGTCCGACAAGGCGGGCAACTTCCCCTCGCAGCTCTCCGGCGGACAGCAGCAGCGGGTCGCCATCGCCCGCGCCCTGGCCATGGAACCCAAGCTGATGCTCTTCGACGAGCCCACCTCGGCGCTCGACCCCGAACTGGTCGGCGACGTCCTGGACGTCATGCGCGGACTGGCCGAGGAGGGCATGACGATGATCGTCGTCACCCACGAGATGGGCTTCGCCCGCGAGGTCGGCGACGCACTCGTCTTCATGGACGACGGCGTGGTCGTCGAGTCCGGTCACCCGCGGGACGTGCTGACGAACCCGCGACACGAGCGGACCCAGGCGTTCCTCTCCAAGGTGCTGTAGGCGGGCGCGCCTCGGGGCGGTGGAGGTCTTCCGCCACAGCCCCGAGGCGCGCACAGGTCACTTCCCCGGCAGCAGCTCCGGACGCTGCATCAGCTCACGGACCTGCGCGGCGGTGAGCGGCGGAGCCTTCAGCAGCGGGCCCTGCGCCCCCTTGGCCTCGAAGCCGGTGCTGGAACGGAGCATCAGAGCGCTGCCGTCCGTCAGGACCAGCTGCCCGTCGATCTCCGGACCCCACTGGGGTGTCCCTTCCCCGTAGTCCATCGCGTCGCTCCACGTGGTGAGGACCCGCCCGTCCGGCAGCACCTCGCGCACGCAGTCGGCGCGCTTCGGCTCCTTGCCGTTGACCTTGCACAGGTCCTGCTCGGCGAGCGGCACGCCGTCGCCGCTCTTCGCGGCGAGCTCCTTCGCGCTCCGGAGCTGGAAGGTCAGATAGCCCACCCCGCCGTCCTCGTGGACCGCGTAATCCCCGTCCAGGGGACCGATCCGGTGCTGCTCGACCGAGTCGGGCTTCACGTGCTTGATGAGCGAGACCAGCGAGACCTCCTCCAGCCTGCCCACGCCGGAAGGCAGCAACGCCGTCACCCGGCTCGCCCTGTCCGTGCCGGACGTGGCGGACGCCGCGACCGAGACCCGCTCCAGCGGGGTCGCGCCGTCCTGGTTCAGCCGGGGGATGCCGACCGCCCCCGCCGCCACGACCGCGAGGGCCGCGCACGAGACCGCCGCCCGCCGGCGGAACCGCACCCGGGCCGCGCCCGCGTACACCGCCTCCGTCGACAACACCGGCCGGCCGGCGTCCGCCGCGGCCTTCTCCAGCAAGTTCTTCACGTCCTCGCTCACACCAATTCCTCCGTCATCTCGGCGCGCAGCGCCGCCAATCCCCGAGCCGCGTGGCTCTTGACCGTGTTCTGCCGCATTCCGAGCAGGTCCGCCGTGGCCTCGACGCTGAGGTCCTCCCAGTAACGGAGGACCAGAACCGCGCGCTGCTTGGCCGTGAGCCGGGCGAGTGCCGCCCGGACCTGGAGGCCGGTGTCGCTGTCCTGCTGGCCGGCCGCGCGGTCGGGCAACTCGCCGAAGGGCTGCTCCCGCCGCCAGAACCTGCGGCGGGACGCGATGAAGGTGTTGACCAGCGTCTTGCGCGCGTACGCCTCGATGTTGTCGAGCCGCCCGTGCCGCCGGCCGCCGACCACCACCTTCACGAGCGCCGTCTGCACCAGGTCCTCGGCCTCGTGCCGGTCGCCGCACAGCAGATAGGCGCTGCGGAACAGCGCGGTGCGTCGGCCCTCCACGAAGGCGTGCAGCGCGGCATCCTCGTCCGTCCGCATTCCCCGCCCCTCTCCAGGTCCGCGGGCGCGGACCGTCTCACCCCTTCCAGTGCGCCGGACCGCGACGGAGGTTGCGGCCGGAGGCGACGGATCGGGGACGTGTTCGGCGGCGGGGCGGGGCGGGGGTGGGGACGGGCTGCCGAGGTGCGGGGTGCGGGATGCCGGGGGCCGGGTCCCGGGGATGCCGCCGGGGTCCGGGTGCCGGGACGCGGCGGCGGGGGCGGTACGGAACCCTCCCGTACCGCCCCCGCCGCCCGGCGCCGTCACTTCAGCGCCAGCACCACCGCGTCGGAGGGCGAGGCCCAGACCGTCCGCGCCTCGCCGAACCCGGACGCGCGCAGCGTACGGGCGTGCCAGTCCGCCGAGGGCGCCTCCCCGTCGGCGTGCTCGCCGTAGATCGCGAACCGCTCGGCGGTCGGTCCCGCGAGGGCCGGGTCCTTCGCGGCCTCGCCCCACCACGCGGACCAGTCGAGCGCGCCCGCCGCCCTGGCCCGCTCCATCCCGGCGTGCCGGTGGGCGCGTTCGGCCGCGTCGATGCGGGGTGTGGACGCGTCGGTCATGTGGTCCGCGTTCATGAACACCCCGCCGCCCCGGACCAGTCCGGCGACCTGCCCGTAGAGCGTGGTGAGCGGCTCACGGTGGAACCAGTGGAGCGCGGTGGCCGTGAGCACCGCGTCGAAGGAGGTACGGGGGAGCGCCGCCGTCCACGCGGGGTCCTTGAGGTCGGCGGTGACCAGGGTGACCCGGTCGTCGCCGTCGAAGGTGCCGCGGGCGATGGCGAGGAGCGCGGGGTCGAGGTCCACGCCGGTACTGGTGGCCTTCGGGAACCTGCGGAGCAGCCGGTCCGTAATACTTCCCGTACCGCACGCGAGGTCGAGCACGCTCGGCTCGGGGCCGACCAGGGCCTCGACCATGTCGAGCATGATCCGGAAGCGTTCCTCGCGGTCCGGCATGTACCACTCCTGCTGGCGGTCCCAGCTCCGCTGCCAGGAACGCCAGTCGGTGCCCGCCGCCGAGCCCGTCACCTCGGAGTCCGTCATGTGAACCCTCACCTCTGATGTAATACCCAATTTGCGTGATGGACCATTACACTGCTGGTTGTAGGGAACTTTAGACCCACGCCGTAAGGACGACAAGTGGAACTGGCCTATTACTCGGACTACGCCGTGCGTCTGGTCAACACCGAGGAGCCGGCCCGCAACAAGGACGCGCTCACCTCGGTCGACGCCGTCCGCGGGCTCTTCGCCGGGAATGCGCAGGCGGCCCGTCGGGCGACCGACGCCGACGTGACCCGCTTCCGTTCCGTACGGGGCCGGCTGCGCGCCGTCTTCGAGGCCGCGGACGGCGGCGACGAGACCCTCGCTGTCGACCTGCTGAACTCCCTGCTGCTGGAGTTCCCCGTCAGCCCGCAGATCTCCGGCCACGACACCCTGGACAGCACCGGAAAGCCGGACTGGCACATGCACCTGGCGGACCACCCGTCCAACGCCACCGCCGGGTACGCCGCCATCGCCGCCATGGGGCTCGCCTTCCACCTCACCACCCACGGGGTGGACCGGCTGGGCCTCTGCGAAGCACCGCCGTGCCGCAACGCCTACCTGGACACCTCCACCAACCGGTCGCGGCGGTACTGCTCCGACCGCTGCGCCACCCGCGCCAACGTGGCCGCCTACCGGGCCCGCAAACGCCTGGAGGCCGACCGGTCCGCCGACAACGGCCGCACCGCCGAGGCCACCCAGCCCAGCACCGCCAGCGGCGACCGCTGATCCTTCCGCAACGGCCGGAACCGCAGCTGCGCCCGGGCGAGGACCAGATCCTCCGGGACCGTCCCGTACACCGTGCTGTCCCCGCCCGCGAACGTGTTGTCCGCCAGCACCCACCAGCCGCCGGGACGGCGCTCGGTGGCCCGCTTCACCACCAGCAGGTCCTGCTGGAAGGGGTGGCGCAGAATCACCACGTCCCCCGGCCGCACCGGCGCCCCGTACCGCACGAGGAGCCGGTCACCGTGATACAGCGTCGGCACCATCGAAGGCCCCGTCACCTCCACGACCTGGAACCGCACCCCTGCCGTCCGCCCGTCCCCGGGCCCCTGCGCCGGCTCCGCCATCTCCGCTACCTCCCCGGTCCGTTCGTCCGCCCCGTTCGTCCGCCTCCAGTACAGCGCCTCGCGCGCCGCTCGTACATTCGGCCCCGGGCCCTCATCCTCACCCCGGACTTTTGACCTAAGCCCATGGGGGCACTCGCTGAAACAGGTGCTCCACGGAGTAATGTCCCACCTGAGAAGACGATCACGAGGAAGGACAGCTCCATGCTCTCCCGCCTGTTTGCCCCCAAGGTGAAGGTCAGCGCCCACTGCGACCTGCCCTGCGGTGTGTACGACCCGGCCCAGGCCCGCATCGAGGCGGAGTCCGTCAAGGCCGTCCAGGAGAAGTACCAGGCCAACGAGGACGCGGACTTCCGCACCCGCTCGGTCCTGATCAAGGAACAGCGTGCGGAGCTCGCGAAGCACCACGTCTCCGTGCTCTGGAGCGACTACTTCAAGGCCCCGCACTTCGAGAAGTACCCCCAGCTGCACCAGCTGGTCAACGACACCCTGAAGGCGCTCTCCGCCGCCAAGGCGTCGAACGACCCGGCCACGGGCCAGAAGGCTCTGGACCTGATCGCCGAGATCGACAAGATCTTCTGGGAGACCAAGAAGGCCTGATCTCAGGTCGGGCGTCCGATCCGCGAGTTCTCGCGGGCCGCGTCGCCCACCCCCCTCGCACCCGGTCCGCAGGACGCCGAACACGGCGTCCATGGTGGGCCGGGTGCGGTGCTTTCGGCCCCGCCCGACTCCGCCACATCAGCGGTGCTGATCCCTGCCACAGACCGCAGACGGATCACACGGGACGAGCAACACCCCGTTGCCCCGCTGTTCGCCACAGCGTGGGCACAGTCGTCGGACGTCGCGGGCTGTGGGTAACTGCGTCGCCCATGTCGTGAGGTCGGTCAGATGCTCGGGTCGCAGCCCGATACGCGGGTCGGGCTGAACGAGGAGGGTCGGCGCTCCTTCGTCGGTTCGTTCCGCCGCCCAGCCGTGGTCGAGGCTGGTGAAGTCGTCGTCGATCCAGACGGCGGGAGCTCTGCCGAGCCAGGTGTCGACGTGGTCGCGTTTCCAGAGGTAGCCGTCGGGGTGGCTGGTGGTGATCTGAGGGCGCGGCAGGTCGAGGTGGGGGAAGTCGGCCAACCCCAGGAGAGGGCCGATGATCGTGGTGGCGTCCCCGCGCCAGCTCGTGCACCACACGGGGGTGACGAGTCCGCTGGTCAGGAGCTCGGTGAGAATGCGGCCCTGGTTCGGGTCGAGCCAGATGGGCACGGGGTCGTCGGGGTGTCGGTCGGTGGGCAGGACGGTGTGGCGGACGTGGGTGGGCGGGATGCTGCCGTCGGCGGCCGGGAACGGGATGAGGACGCCGTCGATGTCGAGGAGCAGGTAGGGCAGGGTCATCGGTGCCTCCGGCAGTCAGCGTTTGCGGGCGGTGATCAGGAGGGTGGTGGGCCACGGGTCGCGGCGTGGGTGCCGCAGCTCCAAAACCGATGTGATGCGCAGGCCGGTCCGGGAGAGGTGGGCGTCCCAGCGGCGGGCGCTGAACTCCCATCGGGCGAGGGGCAGTCGGGTGCGGTCGGGCATGCTGACGTAGTCCTCGCGCGGACGGTCGTCCGTGGACGGATGTCTTCCGGCCCGTGCCGGGTGAGGGACGGAGAAGGCCAGCACAGCGTCAGGCTTCAGGCGTCGGGAAACAGCGGTGAGGAGGAGTTCGGGGGCGACGAGGCCGACGGCGCCGAAGACGGAGTAGATCGCGTCGAAGGTCTGGCCGGTGCCCTGCAGGTGGCGCAGTGCGTGACCGGCAGTAAACGTGGCACCGTCGATGTGGCCGTAGTGGGAGCGGGCCCGGCGTACCTGGAGGCCGACCAGGTCCACGCCGGTGACGCGGGCCCGGTGGTGCTTCGCGAGGTGGGCCACGTTGTGGCCGGGGCCGCAGCCCAGCTCCAGGACGCGTTTGCCACACAGGTCCCGGCCCAGGATCTCGGCGCCGGGACCGATGCCGGCGTGGGTGGTCCATTCCATCCGGGCCGGTGCGGTGAGGGCGTGCGCGGGAGCGGCGGCTGTGCGCTGGGCCGCGTGGGTGTACCAGGGGGAGATCTGAGCGAGCACTTAGACCTCCAGGAGTCGGACCACGTCGTTCAGGTGGCGGCGGACGACGGGGATGTACGCGGGGTCCTTGACCGGGTCGTCGATCCAGCGGATGGCCTGCTCCATGAACCACTCCACGGCCCACATGCGGTGCCAGCCCAGGGCCCATGCCTCGGCGGTCAGGCCGCCCCGGGCGGCGAGGGCGTCCTCATGACCGCCCGCGGTGACGTACTGCTCCAGGAACACCCGCATGCGGAAGGGGCTCGGTACGTCGGTGGTGCCGTGGTAGGAGGCGAGGTCGATCAGACCGGGTCCGGTGAAGGCGCGGGCGAAGTCGAGAAGGTGCCAGCCGCGTTCTCCGATGTGGAGGCTCGTGGGGTGGAACTCGGAGTGGACCCATCCGAACGGGTCGAGCGTCGCCCCCTGTGCACGGGCCTCGGCCGCTGCGGAGATCTTTCCCAGCGCGGTCTCGATGTCGTCGCAGTCCGTCCACCGGTCGGCTTTCCGCAGCCGCCCGAGGTGATCGAGGGCTCGGCCGGGCAGAGCTGCGAGGCCCGCTCCGTCGAGGAGCGGCAGACCGCCCGCCGGGCGTGCGGCATGGAGCATCACGGCGGCGGCGACACCGTCGAGGTCATCTGCGTCCCGTACGGGAGTGCCGAGGTCGTCCATGAACATTCCGAGCCACTTGCCCCGCACGGCGGTTGCGTGGAGCGCCGGTACCGGGAGCCGTCGCTCGTAGGCCAATCGCAGGGCCTGGGCCTCGCGGTCGAAGGGTTCCTTGGCGTACTTGAAGACGGCCGTGGTGCCGTCGGGGAAGGTGACGCGTTCGACGCCGGACATGCCCCAGACGCGAATCTCGGCACGGTGGGGGAGGGGCTTGCCGACGAGGGTGCACAGGTCGTTCAGCAGGGTGGCGGACAGGCTCTGGTCCATGAGGTCTCCAGGGGACTGGTGGGCTCCGGGGCGGGCGCGCGCGAGCTGGCCCGCCCCGGAGCCGTACTGGGGTGGGGTTACTCGGCTGCGGTCACGCGGTGGGCGTAGACCTGCTCGATCCAGCCCGCCTTGAACTCGGCCAGGTCGTCACGGAAGTTGGCCATCGAGGCACCGTAGGGCGCGACGACGCCGCCGGACTGGTCCGGCACGGACTGGCAGCCGTGCACGAGTCGGCCGCCGAGCGCGGCGTGGGCCTTGATGGACTCGATCCGGCGGTGCTCGTTGAACCAGCCGCCGTGGTAGACCTCGTCCAGCATTCCGCCCGTCGCCTCGTCCAGGTCGAAGACGACGGAGGTGGCGGCGGGAAAGAACCAGCACGGGCCGACGTTGGAGATGTGCCCGTCCAGCTCGACCTTGTTGAGCGCCATCAGCGTGGCCGCCTCACGCAGCATGCGCAGGTGGTCGGTGGTGATCTGCGGGAGGCCGAGGCCGGCCAGGTGCTCCTCGCGGAAGAGGTACGCGTACACCCCGTACGCCGTCGCCAGCACGCGGGCGGCGTCGGAGGTGGACTCGCTGTGCTGCTTGACGAAGTCGAGCGCGAGCTGCTCGACGGCGCTCTCGGTGGTCTCGTCCACGTCGAGGAGCTGGGCCTTGACCAGCTCCCAGTCGGCGATGAGCCAGGTGTTGGACTCGAAGCGGAAGAAGTACTCGGCCGGGTCGATGGTGATGCGCCGGCCGTCGACCTGGATGCCGGGCAGGCGGTTCCAGCGCGGGTCGAAGGCGTCGGGCAGCTCGACCGTGATGGTCGCGGTGTCGATGGTGGTCACCGTGTCTCCGTCTCTGATCGTCCGGACCGGGGCACAGGAATGCCCGAGCCCGTTGGGGTGTACGGAACTTGGGGGCCGCCCGGCCCGTGATGCCGTGAGTGGGGCGGCTGTCGATAAGTGAACCGTTCGCTACGCAGAGTGGGTACGGTGTGACCGAGGCCAAGCGGTATACGCGGTTTACGGATCCGGATGGGAGGCGGTGGTGTCGGCACCGACCAGCGCCAACTCCCGTCTGCGCGACACGATCAGCGCCGCCGGGTGCACGTACGACGCGCTTGCCAAGGACGTACGCCGTATCGCGGCCGAGAACGGCGAACTGCTCCAGACCAACAAGTCGGCCATCTCCCATTGGGTGGGCGGTGCCCGCGCGCCGTCCGGCCGGGCAGGCCAGTACCTCGCCGAAGCTCTCTCCCGGCGGCTGGGACGCGTCGTCACCCGAACCGAGCTCGGCCTGCACTCGCCCGACGTGGAGTCGCCACCGGACACCGACCCCGTCACCGCGGTCACCGACCTCGGCCGCGCGGATGTCGAACGCCGAAGCTTCCTCGCCATCGCCGCCTTCACCACGGCCGGCGTGGCCATGCCGCTCCAGCACGACCACGAGGCCACCTCGCGGATGCTCCGCGCCCGCACCGCCAGCTCCCTCGTCGGCAGCGACGACATCGACGTCGTACGGCAGATCACGGCTGCCTTCAGCACCGCCGACGAGAGGCTCGGCGGCGGGCACGGCCTGACCACGGTCACCGCGTACCTCGCCGACACGGCGGCCCCCATGCTGCGCGGACGGTTTTCCTCGGAAGCCTTACGTCAGGCCGCCTTCGGCGCTGTCGCCGAACTGGCCTACCTCGCAGGGTGGAAGCACCACGACCTTGGACACGAAGGCGCTGCCCAGCGCTACTACCAGGTCGGCTACCAACTCGCCTGCGAAGCCGACCCTCACGGCCACGCCGCATGGATGATGCGCGCCCTCGCCCACCAGTCCCTCAGCCTCAAGCAACCCCACCACTGCGTGGACCTCGTCGAGGGAGCCCTCACCCGTGGCCTCGGCCACGTCGACGGCCAGACGGAAGCGCTCCTCCACATCACCCACGCCCGCGCCTACGCAGCCGTCGGCGAGAATCCACGGGCCGCCCGAGCTCTCCTCGCCGCCGAAGACGCGCTCCTGCGCGAAGACGGTCCCCAGCCCAGCTTCTCCCGCGTCAGCGGCCCCGCCGCCGGCACCGTCTCAAGCCACACCGCCCGCACGCTGACCGACCTCGCCGACCACATCGGTACGGAACAACAGCACCGCGACGCGCTCACCCGCTGGGATCCGGAGAAGTACAAGCGCGTCCACGCCCTCACCCACGCCGACCTGGGCGACAGCCTCGCCGCCCAGGCCCGAGCCGATGAAGCTGTCGCGGCCTGGACCCAGGCCCTGGTCCTCATGGAGGGCATGACTTCCGACCGTACCCGCAAGGCGATCACCTCGATCCGCTCCACGCTCGCGATCTACCAGCGCCGCCGCGTTCCCGGCGCCGCAGATCTCGCCCGCCGAGCCCGCGAGGCCCTCGCCTAACATGCCCAACAACCATCCCGACGAAGGGAACCCCGTGGCTCAGCAGACCGACCACCGCCCCCCGGCCCTCAAGCCGGCGCTCGACTCGATGACGTTGCTCGTCGCGGCCGTTATCGTCCACGACAAGGCCACCAACCGCGTCGTCCTCCTCCAGCGCAGCGAGAACGCCAAGTTCGCCCAGGGGATGTGGGACTTGCCGGTCGGCAAGAGCGAGCCGGGCGAGCCCATCACCGAGACCGCGGTCCGCGAGTTGTACGAGGAGACCGGCCTCACGGTGAAGCCGGAGGCCCTCAAGGTCGCCCACATCATTCACGGCGCCTGGGGTGTTGAGTCCCCCAACGGCTTCCTTACGGTCGTCTTCGCCGCCGGGGAATGGACCGGCGAACCCGAGAACCGCGAACCCCGCAAGCACGCCCAGGTCCGCTGGGTCGACGCCGACGCCATCCCCGAGGAGTTCGTGGACACCACTTCAAGCGCCCTCCACCGATACCTGGCGGGAGGCCCGGAGGTTTCCCTCAACGGCTGGAGGTAGAGGAGGGCCCGCACTCCGTACGGACTGAAGGGACCAGGGTCTTTGAGAGGCGATCTGATGTCCGGGTTTGTCAGATGAGTCCAAGGGCGGTGAGGGGCCGCAGGCGGTTTCGGGCGGTGTGGCTGGATATGTCCGCGAGAACGGGCTCTGGTCCAACTTTTGTGGAGCGGTGACGCGCAGTGTTGTTGAACAGCTCTGCGATGGTGATGTGCCACCACGACGGACGGTGTATCGGTGGGGCAGTCGATAATGCCGGTCATGGCAGATCGCAGTCCGGCGCTCCGGATCATGAACTCGGCGGCGCGGGAGTCCCTGAAACCGCTCGGCCTGGTTCAGCGCGGGCGGTCGCGGCTGTGGATCGACGATCACGGGTGGTGGCTCGGGGTTGTGGAGTTCACTCCACCGCGGATTGCCGGCAGCGGTCTGTACGTCGGCGCTATGTGGCTGTGGCACGACGTGGCCCACCTGGCCTTCCACGTGGACGCCGTCCGGGTCGGCTCCGAGCTCTTTCGCACCGAGGACCAGTTCACGCCGCTGGCACTCGAACTTAGTCGGCGGGCCGCCGTGAACGTGACCGCGCTGAGGGAGAAGTTCCCGGCTCTGCCGGACGTCGCCCGATACCTGACGTCCAGGCCGGTGCGGCAGGGATTCTTCTGGGACAGCTTCGACACTGGGATCGCAGCCGCCCTGGTTGGGGACCCGGACACGGCCCGCGATCACTTCGAACGAGTCCTTCGAGAGGACGCGCTGGCCCCGTGGATAGTCGAAGCCCAGAAAAAGGCGCGTGAGCTTCACGCGATCGCAGCAGATCACGTCGCCGTCACCGCCTGGGTCACGTGGGCCGTCGAATCATGCCGGAGCAAGCTGGGTCTGGATCCAGTGTCGTTTGCGATCAGCTGAAGGGTCCCGCTTGTCGAGCAGCAGAGCTGCGGTCAGGGGACTCGTTTCCGCAGAAGGCCGAAGCCGGCCCGGCCGTACATCTGGCGCTTGATCATCTTGATTCGGTTGACGTGGCCTTCGACGACGCCGGAGCTCCACGGCAGTGTTAGGCCGGCGGTTACAGCGGCGAGATCGCGTTCGAGGCCGTTGGCGAAGGTGTGGAGGCTGGGAGGGTCGTCGGCGCGGACCGCCTTGATCCATTGCGGGAGCTGGTCGCCCTGGAGCTGGGTGAGTATCTTCCCGAACCCGCGGACGTGTCCGGTGAGGGCATCGAGCTCGGGGCAGCTGGCGAGGACGGATTTGAGCCTCAGGCGTTCGCTCTCCGGCAAGGTGTCGGGGTGGGTCAGGATCCAGCCGGTGACCGTGCGTGGGGACGGCGGACGGGCTGCCGGGGCGGTCGGGGATGTCCGGAACGACTGGAGGGCGTTTGTGCAGCCCTCGGCCCATCGCTCGTGCAGGTAGGGCTTGAAGTCGTCGAGCTTAGCCTCGATCTTTCGTGACGGTCCGCTGATGGACTCGGTGGGCCGTCACGAAAGATCGAGGTTAGCCTGCGCGATAGAGCCCGCTCTCGACGTCTCAGGCTTCAGGGACTCCACAAAGATCAGCGCAGCTCAAACGACGACCGAAATCGACACAGCGCGTCATGCATCTGATCATTTTAGGCCAAGTAGGCACCTCTGCCCCTTCCGTATCAGATACTGGTCTGACTCTCGGTACGCACACGGGTGCCCTCCCGGGAGCTGGGGTGGGGACAAGATCGGGAGTGAGATGCAGCTGACGCATGCCGAAGTGATCAACTTTCGCGCCCTCGAGAGAGTGGACGTCCGGCTTGACCCGAAGGTCACTCTCATCGTCGGGCGCAACAACAGCGGTAAGACGTCATTCGTCAACCTTTTCGAGAAGTTCTTCGGAGAGGAAGACACGAGGTTCGTCCTGGAGGACTTCTCCACTTGCCGCATCGCCGACATCGAACAGGCGCGACAGATCTTCGGCGAGGCTCAGAAGCATGCCGACCATGGCGACTCCGCGACGAGCGAAGACCTGTTGGCTAAGGCCTATGATCTCGTCCCAGCTGTCCAGTTGGTCCTCACCATCCAGTACACGGAAGAGGACGATCTCGCGCCGCTCACAGGTGTGATCCTCGATCTGGACGACACGTGCTTCGAGGCCAAGATCGAAGCGGCGCTCGAGGTGGCCCGCCCACACGACTTCCTCAAGGACTTCTGGTCGGCCAGCCAGCGAAAGCATTTCGATCGCATCAAGTGGCTGCGCAAGAACTTCTCGGAGTATTTCGCCGCGGCCTATCGTGCGGTCAGCCCCCTGGACAAAAACGTCCGCAAGGAGATCAAGCGCGGCGCCGCTGAATCCGTACTGTCGGTCAAGTTTGTCTACGCGCAGACCAAGATGGATGACACGCCGAGCGACAAGGCCCGAACGTTGTCGAAGACGTTCGAGGCCTACTACAAGGTCAACAGCGGGCAGGAGGACCGTCACCAGAGTATCGAGCAGATCGAGACGGCTTTGGCGTCCGCCTCCCAGCAGCTCGACGACAACTACGCCACACTGTTCAACCCCATCTTCGAAGACCTGCGCACCTTCGGGGTGGGGACCATCACCCCCGTTCAGAAGCCCCGCATCGTCTCCCTCATCGAGGCCTCAGGTATTCTCCGCGGCAGCACCCGCATCCAGTACCCATCCGGGGACGACGACTTCCATCTTCCCGAAGGTCACAACGGCCTGGGCTATAGCAAGCTGATCTTCACGATCCTGCAGGTCATCAGCTTTCACCAGACCTATGAGCGCACCACACCCAAGCCGGCGCTGCAGGTGCTGTTCATCGAGGAGCCCGAAGCTCATCTGCATCCCCAGATGCAGGAGACGTTCATCAAGAACATCCAGGACTTCATCGATCGCAAGACGGGCTGGAAGGTGCAGGTGGTCATCACCACGCACTCCTCCCACATCGTTGCCAGTAGCGGATTTCACACGGTGCGCTACTTCGATCGTTCCGAGCCGCAGCTCACGGTCAAGGATCTCTCAACCTTCGAGGCTAAAGTGAAGGCCACCCCGCAGGGTGACGAGACCTTGCGCTTCCTGCGCCAGTACATGGTCTTGCACCGGTGTGACATGTTCTTCGCCGACAAGGTGATCCTGATCGAGGGCACCGCGGAACGGCTGATCCTGCCCGAAATGGTCCGGCGCTGCGCCAAGGGGCTCCTGAACCAGTACGTATCCGTCATCGAGGTCGGCGACGCCTACGCCGTCCGCTTCCGGGAACTTCTCGGCTTCCTGAACGTCAAGACGCTTGTAATTACCGACATCGACTCGGTGTGCCCGAAGCATCGCAAGGCCTGCCCACCCGGCCAAGGGCAGACGATCACCTCGAACTCGACGCTCAAGCATTGGCTGCCCGCCAAGTCCAGCATCACCGAGCTGCTCGCCACCGACCCGGCTGACAAGCAGCAGGGTCATGTCCGCGTTGCCTACCAGATCCCCGAGAAAGATTCGGGAGCCTGCGCGCGGAGCTTCGAGGATGCCTTCATCATCGCCAACGCAGGAGCACTCGCGCGGGACTTCCGTCAGCTCGCCCTGAGGGCGGCCTTCATCAAGGAGGTCGGGGCCGACCCCACTACCGACGAGATCGAAGCCAAGGCCTACGACATCGCACTGCAACTCGCGGATCACAAGACGGACTTCGCCTTCGACGTCATGCTCTTGGAGGACTGGGTCGTTCCCCGCTACATCGCCGAAGGACTGCAGTGGCTCGCCTAGGCACCCTCGAAGTCGTCGCCACCGAGATAGAGGCCCGGCGTAGTTTCCTCGTCGAGGCAGGGGCCGGCGCCGGCAAGACGACCACATTGGTACACGCCCTGCGGCACCTCCTGGCCCACCACCGTGCGGACTTGGAGGCACACGGCCGCAGGATCGCCTGCATTACCTATACGAACGTCGCCAAGAGTAAGATCCTTGAACGCATCGCCGCAGATCCGCTCGTCGATGTCGGCACCATCCACGAATTCCTGTGGAGTGTCGTCCAGCCGTACCAGCGTGAACTCTGGCAGCATATTCTCGACTACAACAAGGAGCTGTCGAAACCGGAAGACCTTGATGACGTTACCGATCCTCCCGTCATCGTGTATTCCGACCGTGGGCGCAGGCTGCACGAGGGGCGCATCTCTCACGACGATGTCATCGCGCTGTCGCTCCGTCTCGTCACGGCCCACCCCAAGCTCGTACGCATCATCACCTGCAAGTACCCGGTCATCTTTGTCGACGAGTACCAGGACACCTCGCCCAAGACGATCCAGTTGCTACTGGACTACCTGGCAGGCGCAGGCCGCGAGCAATGCGTGGTCGGTCTTTTCGGTGACTCCATGCAGAAGATCTATGAGTCCGGAGTCGGAGCGGTGAAACGGCCTGGTCTTCTCACTGAGATCACCAAGCACGAGAACTATCGCTGCTCGCCCCCCATCGTCGAGGTGCTCAACCGGATGCGCCCCGAACTCCCCCAGGACGCCGTCGGCGAGCAGCAGACCGGCGAAGTCCACCTCTTCCTCAACAGCAGCACACCAGCCGGGCCTGAGCGACTCGCCGCCGCCGAAGCAGTCCTGGCCCGGAACGGATGGACCCGGGAGAACTCCAAGTACCTGCTGCTCACCCACCGGGGGATAGCCGGCACCCTGGAGTACGCGAACCTCTTGGAGCAGTACCGAAAGCTGGGCCGCTACGGTCCCGACGACCTCATGGCTCGCAACGAGCCTTACATCCAATACCTCACTCGCATCGAGGCCGTCAGCACAGCGTTCCGCAACAATGACTTCGCCGAACTGACCAACCTGCTGGACGAGGGACGAATCCGGATCACCCATCATGCCCACAAACGTGCGATCAGTGACGCGATCCGTGCGCTCGACGACGTACGCAGCACAGGCACAATCGGCGAGGTGCTCGATCTGATGGCTGACGGGCATCTCCTCGCCCTGCCAGGAAAGCTCAAGGACTTGGAGCGCCGGAGATCCGCGCCGAACCTGGAGGAGCGTGATCAGCGACGGGCGGGTTTCTCCAATAGCCTCCGCGCCGTGTCCTACCGTGAAGTCATCAGCGTCACCCACTTCATCGATGAACTCACCCCGTTCTCTACCCAGCACGGTGTCAAGGGCGACGAATTCGAAAACGTCGTCGTAGTGGTCGACGACCGTGCCTGGAACAGGTACAGCATCGGCAAGATGCTCGCCGGCACCGACAAACCCGAACGTACCGAACGGTCACGCAATCTGTTCTACGTCTGCTGCTCCCGGGCCCAGCGCGGCCTGGCCGTGGTATTCATCGACGATCTCCCGGACGGAGCGGAGCCCACCCTCCGCGCATGGTTCAAGTCAGGCACCATCCACCCGTAAGACACGCCCAGCCAGACCAGCCACGCATCAGGGTCTTGGAGAAGTGATCTTGTGTCCGGATTCGTCAGGTCAGTCCGAGGGCGGGGAGGGTCCGGTGGTGGTCGCGGCCGGTGCGGCGGAGGGCGGCGGCGATGTCGGTGTGGCCGCCTTGGCGGTGGACTCCGATGGCGAGGTCGCACAGGCCGCAATCACATTCTGTTCCAACGCTCTGCTGTGGTTTGCGGCTGGAGTCGAAGACTGCCCTCTGTCAGGCGAGGCGGATGGTGGAGAACAGTTCGGCCAGCAACACCTGACACAACTGCAGCGAGACCCCCGGCCTCATTCGAACTCCTCAACCGTCGCCAGCACGCCATAGCGGGACCCGATGGCGCCTTAAGGACCAAGATCCAGTTCGATTTAACCTCTCACCTTAGGTGTCTCTCGACCAAGGGTCGCCGCAGCCGCAGCCGCAGCCGCAGCCGCAGCCGCAGCCGCAGTCCGCACACAGTCCGCAGGACACCCGATCAGGACCGTCGCACCCCATCGCTGGCCAACAGCAAAAGGCCAGGTCAACAGCCCACAGGGAAGATCCCCGCAGGTCGCCGACCTGGCCCATTACTAGGAGACCAAGAAGGCCTGATCTCAGGTCGGGCGTCCGATCCGCGAGTTCTCGCGGGCCGCGTCGCCCACCCCCCCCTCGCACCCGGTCCGCAGGACGCCGAACAGGCGTTCATGGCGGGCCGGGTGCGGTCTTCTTCTCCCTGCGACAGATGCGCGTAGATCCGCAGCGTGATGACGGCGGACGCGTGGCCGAGAACCATCCGTACCTGCCTTGACGCCCGCTCCGCCCGCGATGAGCGCGGAGGCGTAGAAGTGCCGCAGGTCGGGTCACCAGGTGCGGCAGCTCGACGGGCTTGCGGCCCTCCCGCTCGGCGGGCCCCTTCTCGGCCGCCTGGAGCGTCCTGCGGGCGCAGTTCCACTCGGTCATCCAGCGGCGGTAGTTGAGCTGCTCCCCCTCCGCACCGTCCTGGCGGTCTTGGCCCGCCGAGCACCGCGAGTCGCAACCGCCCGCCGCTACGGCCAAGACGTGCGCGCGGCCCTCCCCGACCGCGCCGACGGGATCGGTCCCTCGCCGACGCCACCTGGACCGCCCTGACCACAGGCCTCGCCCTAGCCGAGACCTCCGGCCACAACCCCCGATGTCTCCTGGGGGAGGTGGTCGCCCAGCGGGAACGAGCCGCATGACGCGCGCAGCCGCACCCGGTCTCTCCCAGCCGGAATCCCGATGAGAAATGGCCGGCCGCAGGGGAAGCGGCTGACCTCGTCGGCGGACGCCCGCTTGTGCCTACCGTCCGGACGGCGCCGCAGGGCTCCACGAGGAGGGGCGGGCGTAAAGCAGCATTTGAACGCCGAGCCCTGTGATGGCCAATCCTTCGATGACCGATACGGACAACAATCCGGCGTCGTATTCGCCCGTCGTCCAGAAGGCCACCAACCCGGCCAGTGGCACCAGGCAGAAGGCTGCCAGGTCGATCAGGAGCTGTATCAGCTTCCGCGACTTTCGCCGATCGTCTGAACGATGGGCCATCTCCCATCCGAAGACTACGACCTGACGGTCCCCGGATTGGCTGAGAGCGGCCAGCTGCGGCCCCAACTCCTCACGGATGTAAGTTCCGATCGCGGAGATCTTTTCGTCGTTGACGAGGTAGGTCCACCCGAGCACTACGCAGACAGGAGGCAGGGAAAGCAACAGGACTGGTGCCTCCGACTGGGCTGCGGCGGCGACTACAGCGGTGACGGCGGCGAGGGCGACATACAGAAGATTGTCACGGAAGCCGATCCTCGCCTTCTGCTCCTCCTTGATCACTTGGTACTCCACGAGATGCAGGCCTGCCAGAGTGGTCACCCCCTGCTGATCCGACCTCTCCGAACGCATGATCCTCCCTCACTTCGAGGCGTCAACGACACCACAGAGCATGGCAGTTATCCGTATGCTTTGCCTATGTCGGACCCGGCTCCCTTCATTGCGGTACTGACCGCGCTGCCCGTGGAGTACCTCGCTGTGCGTGAACACGTCACGGACATTGAGCCGCTCGTCCACCCACATGGCACTCGTGTTGAGAGCGCACGGCTGCCCGGCACCCCGTGGCGCATCGCGCTCGTCGAGGCAGGAGTGGGCGCTGGCGCTACCGCGGTGCTCACCGAGCGCGTGGCGCATTGGTTCAACCCTCAAGCGGTGCTGTTCGTGGGTGTGGCGGGCGGGCTCAAGAGCGACATTCAGGTGGGCCACGTGGTTGTCGCCACCAAGGTGTATGGGATCCACGGAGGCAAGCAGAGTCCGGGGCGATTCGAAGTGCGTCCCGACGTCTGGCCGTCTTCCCATCGGCTCGACCAGGCGGCACGTGCCGCCTTGCGAGGGCGAGGCGGCGTGCACTTCAAGCCGATCGCATCCGGCGACGTGGTTCTAGCTGACGCCGAGTCCGAGATTGCGGCCTATCTGCGCGCGAACTTCAATGACGCGGCGGCCCTCGACATGGAGGGAGCCGGCCTGGTGCAGGCCGCTCACCTCGCCGGCGGTCTGGACGCTCTCGTCATCCGGGGTGTGAGCGACAAGGCCGACGCGGAAAAGTTCAGATACGACGCGCAAGGGTCTCAGGAGCTGGCATCCAGGAATGCGGCAGAGGTTACCGTCGCGATCTTGCGAACTCTTGAGCCGGTGAGGCCACGGGATCGCACCATACATGCTCCACGGTCTGCATCGTCCAGGGAAACAGCATCGGGACCTATCAGGGCTCCCCATGTTTGGGGCATTTCAGAATCCGAATACGAAGTGCTCAGTGCTCTTGCCCGGAGCGCTTCCCGCTCTCTCGACGGGCGTCTGGAGGAGTCTGTTGCCGTCGAGGTGGCCGCCGAGGCGTCCCCACACCTTTCGCCGGATCTGGCGAAAATGGCCATGCGACTTCTGATCGACCGTGGATACTTGCGTGCCAGCCCTAGCGGTCGCATGGAAGTTTCATCGAACGGCCTCCAAGCCCTTGCCAGAGGAAGGAAGAAGTAGATGGGCCGCCGTCAGTTCAGCATCTCCAACGTATCCCAGTCGGCCGGTGAGGGAGTCCTTGACATTCCCAGCTTATCGATCTTGCGCTACAAGTCCCCCGAGGTTCTTCTTGAGGAATTCCGGGCCATCTGGGGCGTTGACTCCCGCACGGTTGCCCTCCCTGTAGCAGAGGCGGATGGCCTCCTGTATGAGATCCTCGGAATGAGGGGAGTTCCGCTCTCCAGTTACGCGCAGCCTTCCCCGGCGCTGAAGAGTTTCGAGGATGTCGTGAAGGCGTTCATGTCACTCGGGAAGAATATTATTCTGACGTTCGTTCCGACCATGGGATATATCCCTGGAGAAGGACTGCTGACTCGCGACATCAACGGAACGACCTCGCCGCAGCCCTGCCTTGCCAATCCGCGTTCGACTGAGGTGCTAGGTGCGATCTTGGGGACTGGCATCGATATCGTTAAAGACGTCGCGGCACGTCTGACTGGAGTCGGGTTGCAAGGAGTGGCTCTTGACATCACAGACCTCTGGGGAATGGGCGGCGAGGACGCCCAGGTCGAAGCCTCATGCTTCTGCGCTGCCTGCACGCAGCATTTCGCGGACACCGCGCCTGACCTCCTGAAACACTTCAAGACATTCCCGAATCCTTGGAGCCTCCTCCTCCGGCCCACGGCAACTGGGATCGACTACATGAGCGAAGTCCCACTGGGTATCACTCCTGAGGAGGTTGTTGGAATCGCCCATCAACGCAAGTATGTCGAGCAATTCCCGAAATCTGAACGGTATGAGCTGATCGAGTACGCCAACCTGCTCCTGCGCTACATGAGGACTCGGCACTCGCTCACCGTCGGCGCGATCGGCGCGCTATTCGACTACGCGTTGGACGGTTTGGAAGACCGGCTTCTGCGGATTCTGCTAATGGAGGGAGAAACGTACGGCTGGACATCAGGGCTTTGGCTGGAGGAGCTCGACAACGAATTTCGCGCGGACGGCTCCGGAAGCTACGACGAAATCTGGCTGAACGTCACGCCTGGGTATCTTCCTCAAAACGTTCCTTACCGTGCGTACATGTGGCGACGAAGTCGGTACGCCATCAGCAACTTCTTCAACTTTGCCGGCAGTTTGGCGCATGCCCCGACTCGCGTGAACACCGGACTGAGTCGAATGAGTATCGAAGAGTGTCGCCGTATGGTGGCTAACAATTGGCAGCGCGTGCACGCGAGTTCTATGAACTCCCAAGCGGCCCTACTCGGCCTTGCCACTGAGGAAACGTCCCAGAGCGATGTTCGTCGAGGATTCGTCGGTGTCGGGCTTGACCGGGAGTTCGGTGATCGGTTCAGTGATCAGATCGCGATCCTGCCGAGCCAAGTGGATTATCGTGCTCGTCCGGGGAACCTGGCGCTCGATGCCGACCTTACGGCCATCCTTCAGCGCATGCGGGAGGATGGTGCTTCGTAATTCGGTTCGATATCGCAACTGCTGGGGGTTCTAGCGGCTTTCTCGGCGCTCCGTATTGTGCGACTTCTGACGGTGGGTGGTCCGCTCCTCCAGTAGGATGCGACGGTTAGGCATCATCTTCTTTGTGGACGCTTTCGGATTTTAGCCTCGCGCTTTCATGAAGCGGACTGCCCAAAAGGCGTCAGAATGACAGAAAGTGTCTGTTCCTGGTTAGGATCATGGTTGCCGAGGGCCTTGTTCCCGCCGTTTCGGAGGCTCTTGCTGGGTGAAGGAGTGCCCCGACTTCAGTGACGCCGCCTCAGGGAGGCAGCAGCACTTCAGTAGGGGGGGCAGGGCGGGGGCACTTTGAATGCTTCCCCGCAGTCCGCACGCAGTCCGCAGGACGCCCGGTCAGGGAAGTCGGGACCCATCGCTGATCAACGGTGAAAGGCCGGGTCAGCGGCCCGCAGGAGTGATCACCGCAGGTCGCCGACCCGACCCGTCACATGGAAACCAAGAAGGTCTGATCTCTGGCCGGGCCGTCCGACCCGCGAGCTTCGCGGGTCGCGTAGCCCACCTGACCGCACCAGGTCCTCAGGGCGCCGAATGTGGCGTCCATGGCGGGCCGGGTGCGGTGCTTTCCGGCCAGGGGTCAGCGCAGATGCGTGAGATCGCGCCGACCCTCGTCAGCATCTGCTGGGCATCCTTCCCGCCACCACATGGGTGGACATGTTCCCCGTCCATGGCTTCAACCCTCGCGCCGAGGGAGCCGGCGGACGGGCCCACGTCGAGCTTGTCTCCTCCTCGTTGGGCGTCACCGAGCCGGGAGAGCTCGCCCTGTACGCCAAGGCCTGCGCTCGGCCGAGCGAAGCAGCTGTGCGGGGAGACGGCGCGAAGGACCCGTCGAGAAGGCCCGTACCTTCTGGGTCACCGTTCCTGCGGGAGGTTGACGTCGGCTCGGGCTTGGGCGGCCGTCCCGGATGCCTTCAGCGCCACTCCGCCGCCCCCGTCGCCCGTCCACGCCCGCACTTCGACCACCGCGTCCACCGGCAGCGGCCCGTACAGGTGGGGGAACTCCTCGCCGCCCTCGGACATGGCCTCGTGGCGCAGGGGTGCGGTGAGGCGGGCCGGGTCGATGACCAGGACGACCAGCTCCACGTCCTTGGAGCCGGAGCCGGAGCCGGAGCCGGAGCCGTACAGCATGCGGGCCACGGCGGGGAGTTGGTGGGGGTGGGAGAGGTGGATGAAGCCCTCCTGCTGGAGGGTGCGGCCCCGGGTGGACCAGGTGTAGGCGCCCTCGTGCAGGGCCGCTGTCCAGAGCGAGCGTTCGGTGAGGTGGAGGAGGAAGTCGGTCATGGCGCCACGGTAGGCCGTATGCCGCCCCGGGGCCTCAGCCGGTCGCGAGCAGGCGGGCCTCCACTTCCGGGGCGAGGCCGACCGGGGGCCGGCCGGGGCGCTGTGGGGCGACGCCCCCGATCGATCGCAGCCAGGTCCAGGTGTCGGCGACGGTCTCGCCGACGGGACGGCAGCGCAGACCGGCGGCGAGGGCCTTGCTGACGTCGCCCCGGTGGAGGGTGTCGTGCATCTCCCCGGCGGGCAGCCAGATCGGGAGCTGGGTCCAGGGCTCCACACCCGCCGCGAGGACGGTGTCCGGGTCGGTCCAGCGCAGTTCGGCGTCGGAGCCGGTGACCCGGACGCAGGCGTCCAGCAGCTCGCCCAGGGTGGCGTGGCCGGACTCGCTGACCGTGTTGTACGGGCCGTGCAGGCCCCGCTCCGCCGCGTCCAGCACCCAGGTGGCGAGGTCGCGGGCGTCGATGTACTGGAGCGGGCTGTCGTGAGGGCCCGGCGCCAGGACCGGACCGCCCCGGGCTGTCCGGGTCAGCCACCACGGCAGCCGGCCGATGTTCTCGTACGGGCCGAGGATCAGGCCGGGGCGTGCCAGCAGGGCGCGGTCGCCGAAGGCGTCGAGCGCGGCCAGCTCACCGCCCAGCTTGGCCTGCGGGTACGGGACTTCGCCCGCCTCGTCCGCGGAGGCGCCGGACACCAGCGGGCCGTCCTCGGGCAGTCCGGCCGCGGCCGGATACGGGTGTACCGAGCGGGTGGAGACGTACGTGTAGTGGCCGGCCCGGTCCGCGAGCAGCCGGGCCGCGTCCCGGACCGCCGCGGGCGCGCCGGTCCAGGTGTCGACCACCGCGTCCCACGCGCCGCTCTCCAGGGCGGCCAGACCGGCCTTCCCCGCCGTCCGGTCGCCGTGCAGCGCCTCCGTCCCGGGGATGGGCGCCTGGCGGCCACGGTTGAAGACGGACACGTCCCAGCCGCGCCCGAGCGCCGCCTCGGCGACGGCGCGTCCGACGAACTCCGTGCCGCCCAGAATCAGGATCTTCATGGTGCGACTCTGCCCCGGGGCGCGGGGGAAGGGAACCCGGCCTCGCTGTTGGCAGAGCGGGGAACGAAATCCGGCTTCCGGGAGTTCGGCGACACCGCGCTCGGAGTCCGGGGCAGCGGTGGCCGGGCCGTCAGAGAGCCGGAGCGCGCAGCAGCTGGACGCCCTCGGGGAGGGCGTCCCGTATCGCGGCCAGGGCCGCCGCGAAGTCGCGCTCGGCGCGCGCCGATTCGTAGAGCGCGCCGTCCAGGTGCAGGGCGAGGTGTACGTCCGGGTCCGCGCGGCGCAGGGAGAAGAGGCAGCTCAGCGTCGCGGGCCGTTCGGTCTCCACGGAGCCGGTGCCCTCCGCGACGACGGTCACCGGCTGGTCCCACTCCAGGACGCAGTCGGTCAGGGCGCCGTCGGCGAGCGCGAACGAGGCGCCGTCCGGGAGCGGTTCCCCCACCGGGCGGAGGTCGTCGAGGCGTTTGCCCTCGAAGTCGACGCCCCGGATGCGCAGCTTGATCACGCCGCCGTCCGCGACGACGGTCGCCGCGTCGGAACCCAAGTGGTCCCGGTACCAGCCTGCCCACGACTCGTTTGTCATGAGCAGGGACTGTAGCCCCTGCTCATGACGCGTTTCGTGCCGCCCTCCACTTCGCGGTGCGCGGATCAGGACGCGGTCAGTACGATCTTGCCGAACTGCTCGCCCGTCAGCATGCGTTCGAAGCCCTCGCGGGCCCGGTCGAGCGGCAGGACCGCGTCGACGACGGGCCGTACGCCGGTCGTCGCACAGAAGGAGAGCAGGTCCTCCAACTCGTCCTTGGAGCCCATCGTCGAGCCGACGACCTTGAGTTCCAGGAAGAAGATCCTGGTCAACTCGGCGTGCGACGGCCGGTCTCCGCTGGTGGCGCCGGAGATGACGAGGGTGCCGCCGGGGCGGAGCGACTTCACCGAGTGGGACCAGGTCGCGGCGCCGACCGTCTCGATGACGGCGTCCACGCGCTCGGGCAGCCGGGCGCCGGGCTCGAAGGCGTCGACGGCGCCCAGTTCCACCGCCCGCTTCCGCTTCGCCTCGTCCCGGCTGGTCGCGTAGACCCGGAGGCCCGCCGCGCGGCCCAGGACGATCGCGGCGGTGGCGACCCCGCCGCCCGCACCCTGCACCAGCACGGAATCGCCGGGGCGCACACCGGCGTTGGTGAAGAGCATCCGGTACGCGGTGAGCCAGGCGGTCGGCAGGCAGGCGGCCTCCTCGAAGCTCAGCTCCTTCGGCTTGGGCAGCACGTTCCAGGCGGGCACGGCGACGCGCTCGGCGAACGTGCCCTGGTAGCGCTCGGTCAGGATGGAGCGCGGCTCCTTCGGCCCGACCCCGTGGCCGGTCTGGCCGATCACCGAGTGGACGACGACCTCGTTGCCGTCCTCGTCGACGCCGGCCGCGTCGCAGCCGAGGATCATCGGCAGCCGGTCCTCCGTGATGCCCACGCCGCGCAGCGACCAGAGGTCGTGGTGGTTGAGCGAGGCGGCGCGGACCTCGACGGTGGTCCAGCCGGGCCGGGCCTCCGGAGCGGGGCGTTCGCCCAGTTCCAGGCCGTTCAGGGGGTTTTCGCGGTCGATGCGGGCTGCGTAGGCGGCGAACATGCCCCGACCCTAGGCCCGCCCGCCGTCCGATCCAACCGGCTGCCGGTGTGACACGCGCCGCGCTTCCCGCCCTCTTGCGCGGAGCCCCGGGGCACGTCGTATGTCAACCAGGGTTGACGCGGGTCGGGTGTCAACGTACGTTGACATCATGACCGAAGCAACGGACCTGGCCGCACGCGCCGGGGATCGCGATCCGCGCGTCGGGCTGCGGGCCGTCGCCGCGCTGCGGCGGCTGCTGGAGCAGCTCGAAGCCGTACAAGTCAGAAGCGCCCGCGCCAAGGGCTGGTCGTGGCAGGAGATCGCGGCCGAACTCGGCGTCAGCAGGCAGGCCGTGCACAAGAAGTACGGGAGGAATTGATGTTCGAGCGCTTCACCCAGGAGGCCCGGGCCACCGTCGCCGGAGCCGTCACCTTCTCCCAGCGTGCGGGGGAGGACAGCATCACCGAGGAACACCTGCTGCTCTCCCTCCTCGACCAGGACGCGGGCCGGGCCGCGGACGCCCTCGCCGCGCTCGGCGTCACCGGCCGCCGGGCCTCCCTGGAGGCGGCGCTCGGCGAGGCCCGTCGGCTGGGCGGCCTGACGAAGGCCGACACCCAGGCGCTGGCCGGGCTCGGCATCGACGTCGGCGAGATCGTCGCCCGGATCGAGGAGGAGCACGGCGAGGGGGCGCTGGCGGAGGACGCCAGGGGCCGCCGCCGTCGCCGTTCCGGCCGCCGGCCGCTCACGTCCGGCGCCAAGGGGGTGCTGGAGGGCTCCCTGCGGATCGCCGTGGGCCGGGGCGACCGCTCCATCGGCGGCGAGCACCTGCTGCTGGCGCTCGCCGCGCGGCCCGGCGTGGTGGCGGACGTGCTCACGGACCACGGCGCCTCGTACGCGGCCGTGGAGCGCGCGCTCCAGGGGACCGGCCCCGAGGGCGGGGGAGGGGCGGAGGCGAAAGCCGCCGGTTGACGCGCCCGTCGGCCGATGCGCCCGCGCGCCCGTGACGCGGTCAAAGCCGCCACCCGCGCGGGT
>NZ_JBHWYX010000059.1:8075-45297 GCF_042728795.1 Streptomyces sp. NPDC060184 | reverse complement strand
GTCCGGCACCGACGTGCCGGACCCGGGGCGCTTTTGCTCGTGCGGCCCGCTTACGGCACGGTGCACTCGAAGGCGTGGAGGTAGGCGTTGACCGGGTGGACCTCGCCCACCTGGAGGCCGGCCTCGGACATGCGGCCGAGCAGACTCTCCCGGGTGTGCTTCGCTCCCCCGACGTTGAGCAGGAGCAGCAGGTCCATGGCGGTGGTGAACCGCATGGACGGGGTGTCGTCGACGAGGTTCTCGATGATCACCACGCGGGCGCCGGGGCGGGCCGCGGCGACCACGTTGCGCAGGGTCCTGCGGGTGCTCTCGTCGTCCCATTCGAGGATGTTCTTGATGATGTAGAGGTCCACCTCGAACGGGATGTCCTCGCGGCAGTCGCCGGCCACGATCCGGACCCGGCCGGCGAGCGGGCCGCCGTCGCGCAGCCGCTCGTCCGCGCGGGCCACGACGCCCGGCAGGTCCATGAGGGTTCCCTGGACCGAGGGGTGCTTCTCCAGCAGACTGGCGAGCACATGGCCCTGGCCGCCGCCGATGTCGGCGACCGAGGAGACGCCGGTCAGGTCGAGGAGTTCGGCGACGTCCCGTGCGGACTGCACGCTGGAGGTGGTCATCGCCCGGTTGAACACGTGGGCGGACTCGCCGGCGTCCTGGTGGAGGTAGTCGAAGAAGCCCTTGCCGAAGGTCTCGGGGAAGACGCTCGTGCCGGAGCGCACCGCGTCGTCGAGGCGCGGCCAGACGTCCCAGGTCCAGGGCTCCGTGCACCACAGGGAGATGTAGCGCAGGCTGTGCGGGTCGTCCTCGCGCAGCAGCCGGGACGTGTCGGTGTGGACGAACCTGCCGTCCTCGGTCTCGGCGAAGACGCCGTAGCAGGTCAGCGCCCGCAGCAGTCGCTGGAGCGGTACGGGCTCCGCGTCGACCACGAGGGCGAGCTCGGCGGCGGAGGCCGGGGTCTCGCCGAGGGCGTCCGCGACGCCCAGCCGGGCCGCCGCGCGTACGGCCGCGGCGCAGGCCGCCCCGAAGGCGAGCTCGCGCAGCCGCATGGAGGGCGGCGGGGTCGGGGTGCCCGCGTGGGTCTGGGGCGCGGCGAGGGTGGAGGTGAGGGTGGCCTTCTCGGGGCTGGTCTCAGGGGTGGGGCTCACGGTGGTCATGCCGTCTCGTTCCTCCTGGTGCGGCGGTGGGTGGTCATGCGGCGCACATCCCGGCCGGTTCGGAGGTGGCGCAGGTGTTGCCGGTGAAGGTGTTGCCGGTGCCCGAGGTGTCGCGGTTGGCGAGGTCGGCGGGGCTGTTGCCGCTCACGAGGTTGTCCTGGACGGTGTTGTCGGTGTTGACCGCGCCCACGAAGCTCTTGAACAGCAGGATGCCGCCGGAGAAGTCGGTGGTGCCGACGTTGTCCTGGATGACGTTGGAGCGCACGACCGTGCTCTCGCTGCCGGTGAGGACGATGCCGGAGCCCTGGATCGCGGAGAGGCGGGGAGTGGCCGCGCAGAGCTTGTTGTTCTTCACGATCCGGTTGCCGCTGATCGTCATCGCGCCCGCCGCGGGCTTGGACTCGTCGCCCACGACGAAGATGCCGCTGCAGTTGCCGGTGACGGTGTTGTCGTCGATCCGGAGGTTGCGGACGCGTCGCGCGGTGACGCCGATGCGGTTTCCGCTCACGGAGTTGTCCGCGACGACCGTCCCGTCGGTGTCGGTCGCCCCGCCCTCCTCGCTGACCGAGTTCGCGACGAAGATGCCCGCGTCGCCGTTGCCGGTGGCGGTGTTGTGCCGGAGGTCGGCGCGGGTCGAGCGCTCCTGGGCGATGCCCCAGGTCCCGTTGTCACGCGCGGTCACCCTGCGGACGGAGAGCCCGTCGGTCCAGGAGGCCCAGACGCCGGTCTTGGCGAAGCCGGAGACGGTCAGCGCGCGGATCCTGACGCCGTCGACGGGGTTCGCCGCGGTGCCCACGACGCAGATGCCGTTGCCGCCCGCGGCGCAGGCGTTGGCCGCCCTCGGCCCCTTGGCGGCGGCGGGGCCCGAGGCGGTCTTGGCGGGCGCCGTCCCGGCCGTCTCCGTCGTCCCGGCCGTCGCGGGGGCCTCGGCCGTCGCGGGGGCCTGCGGAGCGATGACCGTGCGCTCGCCCGTACCGCGCAGCGTCAGGCCCGGCGTGGTGATCAGCACGCTCTCGCGGTAGGTGCCGGGCAGGACGACGACGGTGTCTCCGGGGCGCGCGGCGTCCACCGCCTTCTGGATCGATTCTCCTGGGCGCACCACGTGTTCATGGTGTCCGGACGCTGCCGTGGGGCCGGCCGAGAACCCCAGGACGGTGGCCGTGACGGCCGTGACGCCCGCCAGGCATTTCATGTGTTTTGTTCTCATGAGCCGAAGCTATGGGCGATCAACCACCGCCGCCACGCAGGGTGAGCGAGTGGATACAACGCGCCCCTGAATGGCTTACGCGGGCGTCCGTCCCGCCCCGCCCGGCCTCGCCGCGCCCCGCCGTCCGCCCGGTGGTCGTGCCGGCGCGCGCCTCAGTGGGCGTCGCCCGTCGTGGACGAGGTGATGATGTCTCCGTGCGCGAAGTCCCCCGGCGGAATCCCCGGGTGGTGGCTTTCGGGCCGCGGATGCGGGGCCGAGGTTCCCAGGGACAGCCGGGAGACGATGCGGTAGCGGTCGCCCCGGTAGAGGGAGTGGACGTACTCGACGGGCCGGCCCGCCGTGTCGGTGGTGAGGCGCTCGATCAGCAGGGCGGGCGAGAGGACCGGGATGTCCAGGACAGCCGCCTCGGCCTCGTTGATGACGGTCGGCTCGATGGACTGGACCGCCTGGTCGACGTGGACGTGGTGATGCTCGCGCAGATGGTCGTAGAGGTCACCCGCCTCCAGCTCCTGCGGGGTGAGGGAGGGGACGAGCTCCGCCGGGATGTGCAGGTGCTCGATCGCCATGGGTGAGCCGTCGACCAGGCGCAGCCGGGCGATGTAGACCACCTCGGCCGCGGGTGACACCCGCAGCTTGCGGCCGATGCGCGCTCCCGCACGGATCGTGTCGAGCCGCAGGAGCCTGCTGGACCAGGTGCCTGCCGCCCGGGGCACCACGAAGGCCGCGTCGTCCGGGGCCAGCTCCTGGGTGATCTTGGCCGGGGCCACGAACATCCCGCGCCCGTGTTCGCGTACGAGCTGCCCGGTGGCGACGAGTTCGTCCACCGCGGCACGCAAGGTGGGCCGGGAGACACCGAGTTCGGCGCTGAGCGTGCGCTCCGAGGGGATCGCGTCGCCGGGCCGGCGCACCTCGATCAGGCCGAGGAGGTGCTCGCGGACCCGCTCGCGTTTGAGCACTCCGCCCGAGCCCGAGGAGCTGTTCTGCATGGATCCGGCCTCTCCGCCTCTTCGTCGGCAACTGGTTCGGTGGTAAATGATGGTTGGGACTCCTGGAAGTGTACAACGCACCCAACTGGGCTTATTGAAACGAGGGTTGACGCCATCACTGGTCTATGCCACCTTCTACCCACGCCGTTGTCCAGTTGACCAATTGGTCAACTCCTTTTCGAGGTGAATCCAGTGAAGATCCGCTTCATCCCGGCCGCGGTGGCCCTGGCGGCCATGTGTGCGCTCACCGCGTGCGACGACTCCTCTTCCGGGTCCGGCCAGTCGGACGGGCCCACCGAGCTCACCGTGTGGATCATGAAGGACAGCGTCTCCGACGCCTATCTGCAGCGGTTCGAGAAGGACTTCGAGGCCCAGCACGGGCAGACCCGGCTCGACATCCAGATACAGGAGTGGGACGGGGTCGGCGAGAAGATCACCGCCGCGCTCGCCAGCAAGGACGCCCCGGACGTGATCGAGGTGGGAAACACCCAGGTGGCGCAGTACGCGCAGAGCGGCGGGGTGCTCGATCTCAGCGACAAGGTCGCGGAGTTGCAGGGGTCGGACTGGCTGCCCGGCCTCGCGGAGCCGGGGAAGGTCGACGGAAAGCAGTACGGCGTGCCCTGGTACGCGGCCAACCGCGTGGTGATCTACAACAAGGACCTCTTCGCGAAGGCCGGCATCACGGCGCCGCCCACGACCCGGGAGGAGTGGCTGGAGATCACCGGGAAGCTCGACAAGGGCGGGACGCAGGGCATCTACCTCCCCGGGCAGAACTGGTACACCCTGGCCGGCTTCGTCTGGGAGGAGGGCGGCGAACTCGCCGTGCAGGACGGCGGCACGTGGCGGGGCGCGCTCGACAGCCCAGAGGCGCTGCGGGGCATGGAGTTCTACCGCCGGCTCCAGGCCCTGGGCCAGGGCCCCAAGGACTCCGACGAGGCGAAGCCGCCCCAGGCGGACGTCTTCGCCAAGGGCGACGTCGCCCAGATCATCGCCGTACCCGGCGGCGCCAAGATCGTGGAGCAGGCCAACCCCGCCCTCGCGGGCAAGCTCGGCTTCTTCCCGATCCCCGGCAAGGAGGCGGGCAAGCCGGGAGCGACCTTCACCGGCGGCTCCGATCTCATCGTCCCGGTCGCCTCGGCCCATCAGGAAGCGGCGTACGAGGTGGTCGCGGCGCTCGCCGGGGAGAAGGAGCAGACCGAGCTCGCCCGCACCATGAGCTACGTGCCCAACCGGACCTCGCTCGCCGGTGTGCTGGGGGACGACGAGGGCAACGCGGCGATGGCCGCCGCCGCCGCGCAGGGGCGCGCCACGCCCAACTCCCCCGAGTGGGCCGCCGTCGAGGCGACCAACCCGATCAAGGAGTACATGACGGCCGTGCTCACCGGGACCGACCCGGCGAAGGCGGCGAAGGCCGCGTCCGACGCGATCAGCAAGACCCTCAACCCGTGAGCCGGGGCGGGAACGCGCCGTGTCCGGCCACGATCCGCCGGACACCACCCGAGGGAGGACCCGCGTGACCCGGACCGCGGACCGGCTCGGACCGGCGGCGGCCGGACCGGTCGCGCCCACCGCCGCCACGGAGGCCGCTCCCGGGGCGCGGGGGCCGGGCCGACCCCGCCGTACCGTGCCGGGCGCCCTCTGGCCGTATCTGCTCATCGCCCCCACCGTGATCGGGTTCGCCTTCCTGCTGGCCTACCCCCTCGCCCGTAACCTGCTGATCTCCTTCCAGCACTACGGCATGGCGGAACTGATCCGCGGGGACGCGGACTTCGCGGGCCTGGAGAACTACTCCGCGATCCTGCGGGACGGCGAGTTCTGGCAGGTGGTCCGGCGCACCCTGGGGTGGACCGCGGTCAACGTCTCGCTCATCATGGTGATCGGCACCGGTGTCGCGCTGATGCTGCAACGCCTCGGCAAGCGGATGCGGACCCTGGTCCTCGTGGGACTGGTGCTCGCCTGGGCCAGTCCGGTGATCGCCACCACCACGGTCTTCCAGTGGCTCTTCGCCTCCCGGCTCGGAGTGGTCAACTGGCTGCTCGTGCGGCTGGGGTTCGGCTCCTTCGAGAACTACTCCTGGTTCGCGCACGGTCCGGCGGCCTTCTCCGTCCTGGTGCTGCTCGTGGTGTGGCAGTCGGTGCCGTTCGTCGCCATCACCCTGCACTCCGCGCTGACCACGGTCCCGGCCGAGCTCTTCGAGTCCGCGCGGATCGACGGAGCGGGCGGCTGGCGGATCTTCCGTTCCGTCACCCTGCCGATCCTGCGGCCGGTCTTCGGGCTGGTGCTGAGCCTCGAAGTCATCTGGGTCTTCCGGTGCTTCGCGCAGATCTGGGCGGTCACCAAGGGCGGGCCGGGCGGAGCGACCACCACGCTGCCCGTCTACTCGTACCAGATCGCCCAGTCGCTGCACCGCTACGACCTCGGGGCGGCGGCGGCCACCCTCATGGTGCTCGTCCTGGTCGGCGCGCTGGTCCTCTACTTCCGCCAGATGTTCCGCCAGGAGGCCGAACTGTGAGCGCCCGTCCCGCCCGCGTGGCCCTGCGCGGACTGCCCCGGAACGCCGGGGCGCTGATCGTCTTCGTACTCAGCGTCTTCCCGGTCTACTGGATGATCCTCACCGCCTTCAAACCGACCGCGGACATCCAGGCCAAGACTCCGGTGTTCCTGCCCACCTCGCTGACGCTGGAGCACTTCTCCGACGCGGTGTCGGCCGACGGATTCTGGTCGTTCTGGCGCAACAGCCTGCTCGTCACGGCCGGCTGCGTGCTGCTGGCCCTCGTGGTCGCCCTCGGTGCGGCGTTCGCGGTGGCCAGGATGCGGTGGAAGGGCCGGCGGGGATTCGTCCTCATGGTGTTCGTCGCACAGGTCGCGCCCTGGGAGGCGCTGCTGATCCCGATGTACGTCATCGCCCGCGACACCGACATGCTCGACCGGCTCGCGACCCTGACCCTCGTCTATTTCATGATCACGCTGCCGTTCACCATCGTGACCCTGCGGAGCTTCCTCTCCGCCATCCCCGCCGAACTGGAGGAGGCGGCCCAGGTGGACGGCTGCACCCGCGCCGCCGCCTTCCGACGGGTCACGTTCCCGCTGCTGGCACCGGGGCTGCTCGCCACCTCCCTCTTCGGTTTCATCACCGCCTGGAACGAGTTCGCCTTCGCCAACATGCTGATCATCAAGAACCAGGACGACCGGACCCTGCCCGTCTGGCTCTCCTCGTTCTCGAACGTCTTCGGCACCGACTGGGGCGCCACCATGGCCGCCTCCACCCTCTTCGCGCTGCCCGTCCTCGTCCTCTTCCTCGTTCTCCAGCGACGGGTCGCCACCGGTATGACCGGTGGCGCGGTCAAGGGATAGGAGAAACCGTGTCCATGCCCCCCACCGGCCTCGGCCTCGTACCGGGCCCCTTGAGGCTCCACCTGCGACGGGGCCGGTTCACCTTCGACACCGCCACGGCGATCCGCGCGACCGCCGGCACCGAGCCCGCCGCCGCGCTGCTGCGGACCCTGCTCGCCCCGGCGACCGGGCTGCCGCTGCCCCTCGCGGACGACGGCCGGGTGGTCCTCGCCCTCGATCCCGGTCTCACCGGGCTCGGGGACCAGGGGTACGGGCTCACCGTCGGCGAGGACGCCGTCCTGCTGCGGGCGGCCCGCCCGGCGGGTCTGCTGCACGGCGTCCAGACGCTCCGTCAGCTGCTGCCGCCCGCCGCGCTCCTGGCCGAACCGGTGCACGGTACGACCTGGTCGATCCCCTGCCTGGAGACGACGGACGTGCCGCGCTTCGCCTGGCGCGGCGCCATGCTCGACGTGGCCCGTCACTTCCAGCCCGTCTCGTTCCTGCGGCGGTTCACGGATCTGCTGGCCCTGCACAAGATGAACGTCCTGCACCTGCACCTCACCGACGACCAGGGCTGGCGGATGCCGGTCGGCGCCTACCCCCGGCTCACCGAGGTGGGCGGGGTGCCGCACGGGGGCGCGTACACCCGTCGGGAGCTGACCGACCTGGTCGCGTACGCCGCCGACCGGGGGGTGACCGTGGTCCCGGAGATCGAGATGCCCGGCCACGTCCGCGCCGCCCTCGCCGCCTACCCGCACCTCGGCAACTTCCCCGAACGGCGGCTGGAGGTCTGGGACCGGTGGGGCGTGTGCGACACCATCCTGGGCGTCCACGACGAGGCGCTCGACTTCTGCCGGACCGTGCTCGGCGAGGTCATGGAGGTCTTCCCCTCGCCGTACGTCCACGTCGGCGGCGAGGAGTGCCCGACCGACGAGTGGCACACCTCGCCCTCCGCGCTGCGGCGCGTCGCGGACGAGGGGCTGAGCGGTCCGAAGGCGCTCCGCGGCTGGCTGATGGAGCAGGTCGGGGCGTTCCTCACCGAGCACGGCCGGCACCCGCTGGGCTGGACCGAGACCGGGGGCGACCTGCCGGGCTCGTTCACCGTACTGGCCTGGCTGGACCAGGAGCACGGACTCGCGGCGGCGCGCAACGGCCACCCGGTCATCATGACCCCGCACCGCTCCACCTACCTCGACTACCCGCAGTCCACGCGCCCCGAGGAGCCGCCGGGCCAGCCCGGCTTCTCGGTGGACCTGCCGACGGTCTACGCCACCGACCCCGCACCCGCCCACTGGGACGCGGCCGAAGCCGCCCATGTGCTGGGCACCCAGGCGCAGTTGTGGACCGAGTACGTGCCCACCGCGGCGCACGCCGAATACCTCGTCTTCCCCCGGCTGTGCGCCCTGGCCGACACCGCCTGGTCCGGCGGCCACGACTGGGACGGATTCCGGACCCGGCTGGACCACCACAAGACCCGGCTCGACGCCCTCGGAGTGCCGAGCCGTCCCTCCACGTTCCACCATCCCGAGAGGACCCCCAGGTGACGAGCACCAGCACGAACAAGAGAGCGCGCGCACCCCGCCCCGGCGTCTCCCGCGTCCGCGTGGCACTGGCCGCCGCCGCACTGGCCGGACTCGGCTGCGCCACCCTGGCGGCCGTACCCGCGACCGCGGCCGGTGAGGCGCTGACGGTGCAGTACCGGCAGAGCTCCACCGGTTCCGACCAGGCGGAACCCTGGCTCAAGGCCGTCAACACCGGCAGCACGTCCGTCTCCCTCGCCCAGGTCAAGATCCGCTACTACTTCAAGGCGGACTCCGGCGCCTCGTACACCTACGCCTGTTCCTGGGCGGTCAAGGGGTGCGCCAACATCACGGGCACCTTCGGCACCCTCGCCAGCCCCACCACGACGGCCGACCGCTACCTGGAGATCGGCTTCACCGCCGGGGCCGGTTCGCTCGCCCCGGGTGCGGACACCGGGGACATGCAGCTGCGGTTCTACCGCTCGAACTGGCAGCCGCTGAACCAGGCGGACGACTACTCCTTCGGATCCGCGCAGACCTCGTACGCCAACTGGTCCAAGGTCACCGCGACGGTCGCCGGCACCCAGGTGTGGGGCACCGCGCCCACCGGCAACAACCCGACCGACCCCACCGGCCCGACCAACCCTCCGACCGACCCGCCCACCGGCGGGACCCGGCTCTTCGACGACTTCGACTACACCTCGTACAGCGACCCGTCGATCGGCGCCCACGGCTGGAACGTGCGCTCCAACTCGGGCGGCCCCGGGGTGCCGGGCGCGAGCTGGCCCGCCGAGAACGTCACCTTCGCGAAGGAGGGGACCAACTCGATCATGAATCTGGAGACCTCCACCGCCGGGACCGCGGAGTCCACGAAGCAGACCGAGGTCCTCACCAAGGCGACGAAGTTCCGCAACGGCACCTACGCGGCCCGGGTGCGGTTCGCCGACGCGCCGAAGTACGGCCCGGACGGCGACCACCTCGTGTCCACGTTCTTCACCATCAACGACCTCAAGGCCCCGATGGCCGACGACTACGCCGAGTACGACTTCGAGTACCTGCCCAACGGCGGCTGGGGCGAGCCCTCGAACATCCTCTACACCACGTCCTGGGAGACCTACCGCCCCGACCCGTGGGAGGCGGTCAACCAGCACTCCGAATCACGGATCAGCTACGCGGGCTGGCACGACCTCGTCCTGACCATCGACGACACCGCCATCGTCTACTACATCGACGGCGTCGAGTTCGGCCGCCACGACTCCCGCTACCTGCCGGAGCGCCCCATGTCCATCAACTTCAACCAGTGGCTGATCGACCTCGCGGGCCAGACCAGCACCACCCCGCGCGCCTACGACCAGAAGGTCGACTGGGTGCTGCACGTCAAGGACCAGGTGCTGACCCCGGCCCAGGTCACGGCCGCGGTCGCCGCCTACCGGGCGGCGGGTACCGCCTTCGAGGACACCGTGCCCGCGTCCTGACCGCTCCCGCCCTCCCGTACCGGGGGACGGACGCCGCACCCACCGGCGCCCGTCCCCCGGTGCGCCGGTCACGCCGCACGGGAGAGCGCCAGGCGGACCAGAGCACCGTTGTCCGCCACCGGGGGCCCGTCCGGGGCCGTGAGGGTGTCCTCCAGACCGATACGGGTCTCCAGTCCCCGAGCGAGGGCCAGGTCGAGGACCGGCCAGGTGGAACACTTGGGCGCGTTCTCAGTCCCGGCGGTGGCGCTCCTGCTCCAGCAGCGCGTCGAGATCGGTGAGGCGGTCCAGCCCGCGCACCGCCCGGCTCATCCGCGCGTTGTGCTCGAAGCGGTCGCGGTGGCGGTGCAGCAGGTTCCAGTACCCGGCGGTGAAGGGGCAGGCGTCCTCCCCGACCCGCACGGTGGGCTTGTAGCGGCAGGAGCCGCAGAAGTCGCTCATGCGGTCGATGTAGGCGCCCCCGGAGGTGTACGGCTTGGTGGTCATGCGGCCCCCGTCGGCGTACTGCGACATCCCCACCACGTTGGGGACCATGACCCAGTCGTAGCCGTCCACGAAGCTGCGGTGGAACCAGTCGGTGACGGCGCGCGGGTCCCAGCCCCGTTGCAGGGCGAGGCTGCCCAGGATCATCAGGCGCGGAATGTGGTGGGTCCAGCCGGTCTCCCTGACCTGGTCGAGGACGTGGCCGACGCAGTGCGCACCCGTGCCCTCCGAGGAGAGTTCGGTGAACCATTCGGGCAACCCGCCGCGGTGACGCAGGGCGTTGTTCTCCCGGTACTGCGGCCCGAAGTACCAGTAGACGTGCCAGACGAACTCGCGCCATCCCGCGATCTGCCGCACGAAGCCCTCGGCGCTGTTGAGCGGCACCTCGCCGGACCGCCACCGTGCCTCGGCCCGTTCGACGCACTCGGCGGGGTCCAGCAGGCCGAGGTTGAGCGACGAGGAGAGCAGGCTGTGGCTCATCGTCGGGTCCCCGGCGAGGATCGCGTCCTCGTACGCGCCGAACGTGGCGAGCCGGTGCTCGACGAAGCGGCGCAGGGCCGCGAGGGCTTCCCGGCGGGTGGCCGGAAACCAGCGGGGTGCGTCCTCGCCGACGAACTCGACGTCCCCGTCGCGCACCCAGCGGTCGAGGTCGGAGCGCACCTCCGCGTCGATGTCGCTCTCCCGGGGGCGGTAGGGCGCCGGAGCGCCCAGCCCGGTCGCTCCGCGCGGTGGGGGCTGCCGGTTGTCGTGGTCCAGGTTCCACCGGCCGCCGGCCGGCTGGTCGCCCTCCATCAGCAGCTCGTGCGTCCGGCGGACCCAGCGGTAGAAGTCCTCCTGGCGCAGGCGCTCCGTGCCCCGGCCGTCCGCCCATCTCCTGAACTCGTCGTGCGCCACGAGGAAGCCGCGCGCCGGCAGCACGCGGACGGAGGGCAGGGTGTCCACGAAGGCGCGGGCGGTGTGGGAGGTGGGGTGGTGCACGGTCACCGGTCCGTCCCCCACGGCCTCGCGCAGCCCCTGGCGGTAGGTGTCCGCCTTGACGTAGCGCACCCGGTCGCCGAGCTCGGCGGCCCGGTGGCGCATCGCCGAGAGGATCAGGTGGGCCTTGGCGCGGTGGAACCGTCTGCGCCGGAAGACACTCCTCGCCTCGATCATCAGCAGCGGCGCGTCCCGGTGCGGTCCGCCTCTCCCCGGATCGGTGAAGTGGGGGCCGAGCTGGTCGCCGAACAGCCAGTGGGGGGTGATGGACTCTTCATCGGTCATGCGGGGCGCTCCATCGGCGGTTCCTGCCCTGCCTCGTCGAGACCGCTGCCGCGCGGCCTCTGGTCCACCGATCAAAGCGCACCGCGGCTCGGGAGGTGTCCCGCACACGCCGGGGGCACCCCGGGGAGAGAACGGGTGCCGGTGCGCGGGCGGGGTGGCGGGGGCGGGTTCGGGCGGGGCGCCCCGCGCTCTCCGCGGTGAGCGGCGGGTTCGGGCGGGGCTGCCGAGCGGCAGGCCGAGGGTGAGCGCAGGCCGGTCGCGTCCGGCGGAGAACCGGTGCGCGCGGACGAAACGGATCTGCGCCCGCGCAAACATCCGGCGGCCCGCGATCATCGTATCGAGTTAATGTCGGCGCCTTCCCTTGGTCCAGGAGAGGGAGCGGCCGTTAGTGTCCTCGGCGTCTGGACGGGTTTCCGTTCACCTACCCCTTTTCCCTCCAGTTGCCCGGTGACGTCCGAATGCCCGCGTCACCGCCCTGACCACGGAGAGCGTGCACGATGACTGTTGACTCGAACCCGCACGAGCAACTGGAGCTGCCCCGGCAGTCCAGCCTGGGCACGGCAGCCGCCCGCAACCTCGCCCACACGGCCAAGTCCGCCCCGCAGATGCAGGAGATCACCTCCCGCTGGCTGCTGCGCATGCTCCCCTGGGTGGAGACCCAGGGCGGGGCGTACCGGGTGAACCGCCGGCTGTCCTACACCGTCGGCGACGGGACCATCGAATTCGTCCAGGAGGGCGCCGACGTCCGGGTGATCCCCCGGGAACTCGGTGAACTGGCTCTGCTGCGCGGCTTCGACGACGTGGAGGTGCTGACCGCCCTCGCGGACCGTTGCGTGCAGCGCGACTTCCGCGCCGGTGAGACGCTGGTCGAGCGCGGGGCGCCGGCGGACCGGATCCACCTGATCGCCCACGGCCGCGTCAGCCAGACCTCCGTGGGCAGTTACGGCGACGAGGTCGATCTGGACGTCCTCGCCGACGGGGACCGGTTCGGGGAGGACGCCCTGCTGGACGAGGACGCCCGGTGGGAGCAGACCGCCACCGCCGAGACCTCCGGCACGCTGCTCACCCTGTCGCGCTCCGACTTCGCGACCGTGCTCTCCGGGGCGCCGGGCCTGCGCACCCACATCGAGGCGTTCACGTCGCTCTCCGGCCGGCAGCAGAACCATCGGGGCGAGGCGGAGATCGCGATGTCCGCCGGTCACGTCGGCGAGCACGAGCTGCCCGGCGCCTTCGTGGACTACGAGTTGAAGCCGCGCGAGTACGAACTCTCCGTCGCCCAGACGATTCTGCGGGTCCACACGAGGGTCGCCGACCTCTACAACGGCCCGATGAACCAGACCGAGGAACAACTCCGTCTCACCATCGAAGCGCTGAGGGAGCGGCAGGAGCACGAGCTGATCAACAACCGGGAGTTCGGCCTGCTCCACAACGCCGACTTCAAGCAGCGCCTCCAGCCGCACGCCGGTCCGCCGACCCCGGACGACCTGGACGAACTGCTCTGTCGCCGTCGCGGTTCCAAGTTCTTCCTGGCGCACCCCCGGACGATCGCGGCGATCGGGCGCGGGTTCAACGCGCGCGGGATCTACCCGGACCACGTCGACCTCGGCGGCCAGCAGGTACCGGCCTGGCGCGGCGTCCCGATCCTGCCCTGCAACAAGATCCCGGTGACCCCGGAGAAGACCAGCTCGATCCTCTGCATGCGTACCGGCGAGGCGAACCAGGGCGTCATCGGCCTGCACCAGACCGGCCTGCCGGACGAGTACGAACCGGGCCTGTCGGTCCGCTTCATGGGGCTCGACGAGAAGGCGATCACGTCCTACCTCGTCAGTACGTACTACTCCGCCGCGATCCTCGTGCCGGACGCGGTCGGCGTGCTGGAGAACGTGCAGATCGCCCACTGGCCCAGGTAGGGCTGTCCCGCGGCGGGGCCCGCAGCGGGCCCCGCCCAAAAGGGACCTGCCCGCAAGGGACCTGCCCGCGGCGGGCCCCGCCCGAAAGGGCCCCGCCGCGGCACCCCCTGGAACCTCCGGATCGGCCCCGTGTGCCCCCGGAGGGCTTTCGGAGAGCCGCCCATCCCATCAAGGAGCCATGGATGCCAGCGCCCGAGCTGCCACCACCACGGTCGAGCGTGCCCGAGGCCGCCGCCCGCTTCGGGGCGCACGTACTCGCCGCCGCGGCGGCCCGTGCCCACGACATCACGGCCGCCACCGGCGGCCCGCCCGACGCCGTTTCCGTACCCGAACCGCCCGCGGTCTCCGTACCCGCCCCGGCCGCGCTGCCCGTACCCCTGCCCGCCCCCGCTGCCGCCCTCGGCACCGCGGAGTCCGGGGCGCCCGCGGCGGACACGCGTCTGGAGCGCCTCCTGCGCGGCCCCAGCGGCCTGGGCACGGCGGGGCTCCGCCTGGTCCTGAGGGAAGCGCCGCCGACGCCGCCGACGCCTACGTCGCCTTCCGCTCCCCTGCCGACGTCCCTGCTGTCACCCCTGCTTCCACCTCCGCACGCATCTGCAGAAACGTTGGCGGAGGCGGCGGCCGTGGACACCGCGGAGGGCACGCCGGTCCCGGGGCTCTATTACCACCCGGTGCCCGAGCCCGATCCGGTACGCGTGGAGGAGGTCAGCCGGAGGATCAAGGCCTGGGCGGTCGACGAGGTCAGTCTGTTCCCCGACGACTGGGAGGAGGAGTTCGACGGCTTCTCGGTGGGCCGCTACATGGTCGCCTGCCATCCGGACGCGCCCACCGTCGACCACCTGATGCTCGCCACCCGTCTGATGGTGGCCGAGAACGCGGTGGACGACTGCTATTGCGAGGACCACGGGGGCTCGCCCATCGGCCTCGGTGAACGCCTCCTGCTGGCGCACACCGCCCTCGATCCGCTGTACACGACCGCGGAGTACCAGCCGCAGTGGGCCGACTCGCTCCACGCGGACGCGCCCCGGCGCGCGTACCGCTCCGCCATGGAGTACTTCGTACGGGCGGCCGGCGCCTCCCAGGCGGACCGGCTCCGGCACGACATGGCCCGACTGCACCTGGGGTACCTCGCCGAAGCGGCCTGGTCGCAGGAGGGCCGGGTACCGGAGGTGTGGGAGTACCTGGCGATGCGCCAGTTCAACAACTTCCGCCCCTGTCCGACGATCACGGACACCGTCGGCGGCTACGAACTCCCGGCGGACCTGCACGCCCGGCCGGACATGCAGAAGGTCATCGCGCTCGCCGGGAACGCGACGACCATCGTGAACGACCTCTACTCCTACATGAAGGAACTCGACTCCCCCGGCCACCACTTGAACCTTCCGGTGGTGATCGCCGAACGCGAGGGCCTCTCCGAACGGGACGCCTATCTGAAGTCGGTCGAGGTCCACAACGACCTCATGCGCGACTTCGAGGCCCAGGCCGCGGCCCTGGCCGAGGCCTGTCCCGCACCCCAAGTGCTGCGCTTCCTGCGGGGCGTGGCCGCTTGGGTCGACGGCAACCACTACTGGCACCGGACCAACACCTTCCGCTACCGCCTGCCCGATTTCTGGTAAAGAACGGATTCATCAGTGACCCACACCGAACTCACCGCCACCCCCGCCTCCCTGCGCATCCCCCGCCCGGCTTCGGCCGGACCGGCGACGCCCTACCAGGGGGACATCGCCCGCTACTGGGACGGGGAGGCCAGGCCCGTGAACCTGCGCCTCGGCGATGTCGACGGCCTGTACCACCACCACTACGGCATCGGCGACGTGGACCACGCGGCACTCGGCAGCCCCGAGGACAGCGAGAGCGAGAAGAAGCTCGTCACCGAACTCCACCGCCTGGAGTCGGCGCAGGCCGAGTACCTCCTGGGGCACCTCGGCGACATCGGCCGCGACGACACCCTGGTGGACGCGGGCTGCGGCCGGGGCGGCTCGATGGTGATGGCGCACCAGCGCTTCGGCTGTACGGTCGAGGGCGTCACCCTCTCTGCGAAGCAGGCGGAGTTCGCCAACGGCCGGGCCGGTGAACTCGGCATCCAGGACCACGTCCGCGCCCGGGTCTGCAACATGCTCGCCACCCCCTTCGAGACCGGGTCCGTCGCCGGCTCGTGGAACAACGAGTCGAGCATGTACGTCGACCTCGACGACCTGTTCGCGGAGCATTCCCGCGTCCTCAGGGCCGGCGGCCGTTACGTGACCATCACCGGCTGCTGGAACCCGCGGTACGGCCAGCCCTCGAAGTGGGTCTCGCAGATCAACGCGCACTTCGAGTGCAACATCCACTCGCGCCGGGAGTACCTGCGCGCCATGGCCGACCACCGCCTCGTGCCCACGGCCGTCGTCGACCTCACCCCCGACACGCTGCCCTACTGGGAGCTGCGGGCCACGTCCTCGCTGGTCACGGGGATCGAGGACGCGTTCATCAACTCGTACAAGGACGGTTCGTTCCAGTACCTGCTGATCGCGGCGGACCGCGTCTGACCATCTGCGACCGCACGAGGGGGAGGGCCCGTTCCCAGGAGCGGGCCCTCCCCCGGCACTCGATGCGGCCGTCCGCGTCCGGCGCGGCTGCGGCCGAGCCGCGGCCGGATCCTCCCCGAGGTTGTACGCGTCCGGCGGAACTCGTACGAAGCCCTCCGCACCGTCCCTACCTTGCAGAAACGACACTCCTCACCCAGCCGGTCGACGACTTCGTCGGCCGCTCGGATTGTCGAAGTCAAAGTTCTCATTTCCGCGTGTTCCACGCCGAATGCACTGGTTCACGCACGCCACACAATACGTCGATGGAGAAGCCGAGTTGACGGGCCCTGGTGCTCCCCGCTATTGGTTCCATCGACGGCACGGCCGTGTTGCGGTGGAGGGGGAGCACGTGAGCGTCCTGGGGTGGGTGGTCGCGCCGGTGGTTCTGGTCGTGGGCTGGACGGCCTGGCGGCTTGTCCGGTATCCGGGCCGGTGGGCGCACGCGTTCCACGAGGCGTACCGGAAGGACCGGCGGGCTCTGGACGATGCCCGCGGCGGAGTACGGACGTTGCAGAACGCCGCTCGTCGTGAGACGTGGCGGGCGTGGAGCAAGGTGAAGCGGGCGGAGTCCGCCCATCGGCGCCAGGTGCGCCGGGCCGAGGCCGAACTGGAACGGCGGCGCGCACCGGACCGCGGCGACCGGATGCATCAGCTGGGTCCGATCACGCTGTACGAGCACGCGGTCGTCGTCTCCGAGGACGAGTTGCCGCTGGCCGGCCTGCACGTCCGGTTCGAGCTCGCACGCACGGAGCACGTGTCCTACGTCTACCTCACCCACCCGGACGGACAGAAGCGCATGGAGCGCTACGAGGGCGAGGAGTTCCCGGAGGACACGGTCCGCGAGTTCAGCGTGCGGCTCCACAACGCCGCGGTGGCGGCGCACCGTTCGCGTGAGACCCGCGAGGAGGACATCGCCGCGCTCGAAGGCGCGCTGCGCGAGGCCCGGGAGGCGACCGGTCCGGTGGAGGCGGCGCGGGAGCGGCTGACGGAGACGCGCGCCCGCCACAGCGCCGATCCCCGGCTCCCGCGCGCCCGCGCCGCGCTCGACGACGCCCGTACGCAGTGGCAGGAGCTCACCGGCAGGCGCCCGCTGTAGGCGCCGCCCCGAGCCACCCCGGCCGCCGAGCACCCGTGCCGCCCCGCACGACGACGCGGGGCTCGGGCCGGTCCGTGACCGCCGTACCGCCGCACCACACCACCGCGCCGGATGGCCGAGCCCGGCGATCTTCACCGTTGCTACCGGGCAACGTCGCCCCGTCGCCCGCACCGAGCCCCGGAACGGGCCGGTGCGGCCGTCCCATCCATCGGCGTGTCGCGCTGCGCCCAGCCCCGACCGGACTGGGCGCAGCGCCATGTCGGCGCCCTCGCGCGGTCGTTCGGCGGTTACGCACCGACATGGGGGCGCCACGGACGAGAGCGACCGAGCGGCCCCCGCCACACAGAACCGGCCATCGCTTTCGGGCCGGACCTCCCCGCCTTCACGACCGCGAACAACACGATCCGGGTCCGCCGCCGACCGTCGGCACCCCTGGTGCCCCTGAGTCCCTTGGTGTCGTGACGGCCTTTTCTCCGACACACCTCAGCTTTTGGTGAATCTGAAGAAAGTTCAGCAGATTCGTACCGAACCTATGGACAGTCCTCGGCGACGCGTCCTAGTCTCTCGGCCCATCGAACAGGTTTCGTCCCTGTAACGCCGCAGCCAGTCGGCGTCGCCCCGAAGCCGGTCACCTCACTCACGAGCCGTTCCACGTCTCTCTCCCCATGGCGGGGCCACCGCCCGCACGAGGCACCGCGCCGCGCGACCACTGCCCCGGCAGCCGCTCGCGCACCGTTTCAGCACACCGTCGAAGCACGGCACACCGGCCGGGTCACCGACCCTGCCGTGAACGCAGCGGAAGGGAAGCGACATGAAGATTCGTACGTTCATCGCCACGGCCTCTCTGGTGGCATCCGGGAGCCTGGTGGCTTTCACCGGCTCCGCCCAGGCAGCTCTCTACACCACCTGTGTCGGTGACGGCGGGGCCGTGACCGTCACCAACGACCTGGTCGTTCCGGCCGGGAAGTCCTGCACCCTCACCGGCACGAAGGTCAAGGGGACGGTGACGATCGAGGCCGGGGCCGACCTCGTGGCCGCGGGCGCCACCTTCAACAGCACGGTCACCGTGGGGGAGAACGCGTACCTCGACCTCACGAACACCACCGTCAAGGGTGCGCTGACCACCGCCTCCGCCTTCGGCACGCACCTGGAGAACGCCAACGTCAAGGCCGTGGACGCCACCGGCGGGTTCGTGTACGCGGTGGACTCGACGCTCGGCGGGAACGTCTCCACCAAGGCCGGCGAGCTGTACGTGTCCGGCAGCACCCTGTCGGCCGCGCTGACCGGTGACCAGAACCAGTACAGCGACGTGTACGACTCCACCGTCAAGGGCGCGCTCACCGTGAAGGGGAACACCCTCGGCGGCGTGTTCTGCGCGAGCGAGGTGTACGGCGCCGCGACGTACACGGCCAACTCCGACGCCCTGCAGCTCGGGGGTGAGGGGCTGCTCGGATCGTGCGCGGGCGCCTCGTACTTCGGCGGCGACCTGGCGGTCACCGACAACACCGCGACGGCGGTGCTCGACAACGCGATCGTGCGCGGCGGGCTCACCGCGACGGGCAACGACCCGGTCCTGGTCGTGGGCGAGCTGGCGCGCGTGCGCGGCGCCGTCACCGGGGAGACCGGATCCGCGGCCCCGTCGTTCTCCCGCTCGGCCAAGGAGGCCGCGCCCGAGGACCGCGCCGCTTCTCTCGCCGAGAAGGCCGCCGCCCGTGCCTCGGCCGCGCGGGCGGACGCCCACGAAGCGGGCAAGTCCTCCCTCTGACGCCGAGGAGCACCGTCGGCGGCGCGTCCGCCGACGCCCGGCCGTGACGGCGGCCCCTCCCCCGTCGCCGTACCTCCCCGCATCGCGCGACGGTTCCCGTCGCGTTCGCCGGCCCCCTCCGGAGCGCGCTCCACCGGTCCGGAGTCCGCGGATCAGCCGTCGTGGTGCGCACCGTCGCCCTCTCCGCCCGGCCGTGCGCCCGATCCGTCCTCTCCTCTCCTCATGCACAGGAGTGATCGTGAGTCATCTTCACAAGTCCTTCGACCGCAGGGATTTCCTGCGCGCCACCGTCGGCACCACCGTGGCCCTCGCCGCCGCCTCCGTCACCGGAGCCGCCACCGCCTCCTCCGCCGCCGCCGCGGCGAGCACGCTGCCCATCCCCAAGGACCGCATCGGAGTCCAGCTCTACAGCGTCCGCGACAAGGTGAGCTCGCTCGGCTTCGCCGTCGTCCTCGCCGAGCTGGCCCGGATCGGCTACAAGGAGATCGAGTTCGCGGGGTACACCCAGTCCACCTCGATCCTGGGCAGACAGATCACCCTCCCGGAGATCCGGACCATCCTCGACGACAACGGACTGCGTGCCGTCGGCAGCCATGTCGGCATCGGCAACCTGCGCTCCAACATCCAGGCCGAGCTGGACGCCGCGGAGATCCTCGGCATGCCGCACGTGGGCACGGCCAACGCGCCCTCGAACACCAACACCGTCGCGGCCTACCGCGCCGCCGCCGACGAGTTCAACGTCTGGGGCGCCGCGGCGACCGCGCGTGGCCTGAAGCTGTACCAGCACAACCACTCGGGCGAGTTCGCGTTCGCGACCGACCAGCCGTCGGTCCGGCTGTACGACGTGTTCCTCAAGAACACCGACCCGCGCCACGTCTATCTGGAGCTGGACATCTACTGGGCGTACGTGGGCCAGTACCGCTGGCCCGGATTCGACCCCGCCGCCTACGTGCGCGACCAGCCCTACCGGTACCCGCTGTTCCACATGAAGGACGGCGACGCGAACGCGTCGAGCGCCAACGGCTACGACATCGTCGAGTTCGGCGCCGGCGACCTTCCGTACCAGAAGTTCGTGCGCGACATCGGGGCGCGCAACGCGCACCTCGGCATCTGGGAGCAGGACACCGCCCCCAACACCCTGCCCGCGACGCCGGGTTCGTTCGGTGCGGCGGAGCGCAGCTTCACGGCGCTCAAGACGCTCCTCGGCTGACAGGCACCACACGAAGGGGGCGCCCCGCGCCGGGGCGCCTCCGTGCCCGCTCCTTACCGCCAGCGATCAAGGAGACATCACCGTGCACCGCACCCTGAGGCGCATGATCACGGGGGCCCTGCTCGTGGCCATGCCCGCGCTGGGCTGTGTGGCCCTGGCGCCCGCCGCCGAGGCCCACCCGGACCACGAACACGCGCTCGACTGGTCGAACTACGAGAAGGCCACCCTGACCAAGGAGGTCGGCGAGCCGATCGACCTCGCCGTACTCCCCGACAGCCGCGTCCTGCACACCGCCCGCAACGGCGATCTGCGGCTCACCGACCCCGGCACCGGTGTCACGAAGGTCGTCAACCACGTCGACGTGTACCAGAACTCCGAGATGGGGTTGCAGACGGTCACGCTCGACCCGGACTTCGCCACCAACAAGTGGGTGTACCTGTACTACTCGCCGCCGCTGAACACCCCGGCCGGTTCCGCTCCGCTCCAGCTGTCCGCCGGGCAGGACGACTCGTACTGGAAGCAGTGGGAGGGGTACGACACCCTGACCCGCTTCAAGTGGACCGGCGACAGTCTCGACCTCTCCACCGCGCAGGAGATCATCCGGGTCGACACCAATCGCGGCCAGTGCTGCCACGTCGCCGGTGACGTGGACTTCGACGGCGACGGGAACCTCTACCTCTCGACCGGCGGCAACACTCCGGCGTCGGGCCCGAACGTCAACGGCTACAACCCGATCAACGACTCGGCAGGCGCCAACCCGGGGCTCGACGAGCGGCGCGGCTCGGGCAACACCAACGACCTGCGGGGCAAGATCCTGCGCATCCACGTCCAGGAGGACGGGAGTTACACCGTTCCGGAGGGGAACCTGTTCCCGCCGGGTACGGCGAAGACCCGCCCCGAGATCTTCGTGATGGGCCTGCGCAACCCCTACCGTCTCGCGGTGGACCCCGAGACGAACGCCGTGATGTGGGGCGACTACGGCCCCGACGCCGGAACCGCCGACCCGAACCGCGGGCCGATGGGGTACGTCGAGTGGCAGTCCACGACGAAGCCCATGAACAGTGGCTGGCCGTACTGCACGGGTGACAACACCAAGCCCTACCGGGACTTCGACTACGCCACCCTCACGCCCGGTGCCGCCTTCGACTGCTCGGCACCGGTCAACGACTCCCGCTGGAACACCGGCCTGACCACGCTGCCCGCGGCCACGCCGGCCACGCTCTGGTACGGCGACAAGGACACCGACCAGCCGTGGCCCGAGCTGACCGCCTTCCGCGGTCCGGGCGGCCCCGGCGGCCAGGCGCCGATGGGCGGTCCGGTCTACCACTACGACGCGGACAACCCGGCGCCGGGCAAGTTCCCGGAGTACTGGGACGGCAAGGCGTTCTTCGGCGAGTTCTCCCAGGACTACGTCGCCGCTCTCACGCTCGACGGGCCGGACGGACCCGTGAGCGCTCTGGAGAACTTCCTTCCCAACAGCGAGCGTTCACAGAACGGCATCCCGCCGTGGGACAACCCGATGGACCTGGAGTTCGGCCCGGACGGCGCCCTCTACGTCCTCGACTACGGAGACGGCTTCTTCCGGCAGAACCCGGACGCGGGCCTCTACCGGATCGACTACGCCGAGGGCAACAAGGCGCCCACCGCGGTGATCGAGGCCGACAGGACGTCCGGTCAGGCGCCGCTGGCGGTCACCTTCGACGCCACCGGCTCCACCGACCCGGAGAGCGGTGAGCTCACCTACCAGTGGGACCTCGACGGCGACGGCACCTTCGACGCCACCGGGCCCACCGCGAGCCGCACCTACCCCGACAACGGGCAGTTCGAGGCCCGTCTGAAGGTCACCGACCCGCAGGGCAAGATCGGACTGACGAGCCGTCAGATCACGGTGGGCAATACGGCTCCGACCCTGCGGATCACCTCCCCGGCCAACGGCGGGTTCTTCAACTGGGGTGACTCCGTGCCGTACGGCATCGCCGTCGAGGACCCGGAGGACGGTTCCACACCGGACTGCGCCAGGGTCGCCTGGACCTTCGGTCTCGGACACAACCAGCACGGCCACCCGGTCAACAACGGCACCGGCTGCTCGGGCGGTGTCGTGACCCCGACCGACGCGGGCCACGGTGACACCGAGAACGTCTTCGGCGTCCTCGGGATCACCTACACCGACAGGGGCGCGAGCGGCGTCCCGGCGGCCACGACCGACGCCCAAGTGGTGCTCAACCCGGCCCTCATGCAGGCCGAGCACTACGACTCCTCGGAGGGTGTCACGGTCACGGACGACACCACGGCGTCCGGGCAGCGCAAGCTGACCTCCTTCGACGCGGGTGACTGGATCGCCTACGACCCGGTGTCGTTCGCCGGGATCACCGGGGTGCAGACCCGTGCCGGTGGTGCCGGCACCCTGGCGCTGCGCTGGGGCTCGGCCGACGCCGAACCGTTCGCCACCGTGTCCGTACCGGCCGGTGAGGGCTGGCAGACCGTCAGCACCACGCTGGCGAACGCCCCTTCGGGGACGGGCGAGGTCTTCGTCACCAGCTCCGGCGGGGTCGAACTGGACTCGCTGACCTTCCAGGGCTCCGGTGTCGCGGACAAGACCGCTCCCGTGGTCACCGCCACGCTCAACCCGCCCCGCCCGAACGGTGACGAGGGCTGGTACACCGGCAACGTGTCGCTCACCGTCTCGGCGACCGACAACGGGACGGTCGCGAGCCGCCAGTACTCGGTCGACGGCGGAACCACCTGGCCGGCGGCGAACTCGGCCGTCACCCTCTCCACCGAGGGCGCCACGACCGTCCGGTACCGGGCGACCGACAACGGCGGCAACGTGTCGGCGGTGGGCTCGCTCACCGTACGGATCGACCGCACCGGCCCGACCGTGGCGGTGACCGGTGCCGACGCCAACGGCACCTACGGCGACTCCGGTCGCCTGACACCGGTCTTCTCGGCGACGGACACGGTGTCCGGCGGGGCCACCGCGACGGCCACGCTGGACGGTGCGCCGGTCACCTCCGGGCAGGCCCTGGACCTGTGGCGGCTCCCGCTCGGCAGCCACGACCTGACGGTCAGGGGCCGTGACCGGGCCGGCAACACCACCACGAGGACCGTGTCGTTCACGACGCGCACCTCCTACGCGGACGTCCGTTCGCTCATCACCCGGCTGCGGGCCGACGGGCTGATCACGGCGCAGGGTGAGCAGCGGCTCTCCGTGCGGCTCACCCAGGCCGAGGCGCACGCCGACGCGGGCCGCACCGCTCAGGCCGCGGCCGTGCTGGAGTCGTTCGCGGACTCCGCGTCCGACACCTCCCTGGTGCCGAACGGTGCTGCGGGCGCGGCCCTGGCACGGGACGCCCGGGCGCTGAAGCAAGGCGCCACCGGCTGAGGCCGGAGGAAGGAACGGAACTGCCCCGCTGCTGCGTCACCGGCGGGGCAGTTCCGTTTCCGCGAAGGGGAGTTCTACCGGACGAGGTCCCGCCGGAGGGCCGGCCGTCACGGAGTTCCGTATCCGGCCCGTGACCGTGCGAGTTCCGTCTCGAAAGTTCCGTCAACACCCCGGCAACTTTCGGCGTTCTGTGAAAAAGTTGCCGGAAGCCGACCGTGCCCCTGGGCTCCGCACACGCGAGTCCCGCCGGGCGATACGGTGTCCGGCCCGTGAGTCCCCCGCGACAACTCCCCGAGCTGTCCAGGGCGTCCAGAGGAAGTGAATCCGTGACCATCCAGTACCGCGTGCTGAGTCTCCTGCGTGACAACGGCCCGCTGTCCCGCGCCCAACTCGCGGACCGGCTGGAGGTTCCGCGCCCGCGGCTGCTCGGCGAACTCGACCGCATGGTCGCCGCCGGGCGGGTCCGCGAGGCGGGGCCGGCCGCGTCGCGCGGCGGGCGCCGCTCCACCCTCGTCCAGCTCGACCCCGGCGTACGGTTCGCCGCCGTCGATCTCGGCGCCAGCTCCATCGACATCGAGATCACCGACGGCGCACTCGCCCCGGTGGCCTCCTGCTCCGAGCCGGCGGACATCCGCTCGGGGCCGCAGGTCGTGCTCGGGCGCGTCAGCGAACTCCTGTACGCACTGGCCGACCAGGGGCACTACACCCGGCTCGACGCCATCGGCATCGGCCTGCCGGGACCGGTCAGCTTCCGCGAGGGGGTACCCGTGTCGCCGCCGATCATGGTGGGCTGGAACCGCTTTCCGGTGCGCGACATCCTCGCCCGCGCGCACTCCTGCCCCGTCGTCGTCGACAACGACGTGAACGTGATGTCCCTCGGAGAGCAGCACAGCGGCGTCGCGAGGACCGTGGACCATCTGCTCTTCGTGAAGATCGGCAGCGGTATCGGCTCGGGAATGCACCACCACGGCCGGATCTACCGGGGTGCCGAGGGGTGCGCGGGCGACATCGGACACGTACAGCTCGAAGCGGACGGGCCGCTCTGCTCCTGCGGCAACACCGGCTGCCTGGAAGCGTACTTCGGGGGCGTGGCGCTGAGCAGGGACGCCACCGAGGCCGCGGTGTCCGGCCGGTCCCCCGCCCTCGCCGAACGGCTCGCCGAGCGCGGCGTCCTGACCCCGGTGGACGTCGCGGAATGCGCGAACGGCGGCGACGGTACGAGCGTCGGCCTGATCCGGGCGGGCGGCCACCGCGTCGGGCAGGTCCTCGCGACCCTGGTCAGCTTCATGAACCCGTCGATGATCGTGATCGGCGGCGGTCTGGCCGGTCTCGGCTATCCCCTGCTCGCCGAGATCCGCAGCGTCGTGTACAAACGGTCGCTTCCCCTCGCCACCGGCAATCTGCCGATCGTCATGTCCGGACTCGGCCCGCGCGCGGGGGTCGTGGGTGCGGCGCTGCTGGCGAGCGAACTCGCCTACGGGGAGGCGTCGGTGACCGGGGAAGCCGACCCGCGGGTCCGGTAGCGGCCCGGGGTGGTTCCGACGACCGCGGTGAACGCCGCGATGAAGCCGCTGGGGTTCGCCCACCCGCAGGCGTGCGCGGTCCGCACGGTGTCGTGGCCCTCGGCGAGGAGCACGAGCGCGTGCTGGACGCGGAGTTGGGTGCGCCACTCGTAGAACGTCATGCCGAGCTCGCCGCGGAAGAGCCGGCTGAGGGTTCGGCTGCCGGCGCCGACCGTCCTCCCGAGTTCGGCCAGCGTGGCGTTGCTCCCCGGCGACTCGTACAGCAGCCGGGCGACGGCTCGCAACCGGTCGTCCCGCGGCTCCGGCAGGTGCAGGGGCTGTTCGCGCGCTTCGTGGAGGTCGTCGACGAGGACGCGGAGGAGGCGGGAGCGCGCGGAGGGGCTGTAGCCGGGCGTGGCGTCGTCGTGGTCGCGGGGGCCGGTCAGGGCGAGGAGGACCTCGCGCGCGAGGCCGGAGACCAGGAACACGGCGGGACCGTCCGGCAGGCCCCGCGCGAGGGACGGCGCGAGAAAGACGATCCGCATGTCGGTGTCGCCGTGGGCGCGGTGGTGGTGCGTGAATCCGGCGGGGGTCCAGGCGACCCGGTTGGCGGGGACGATCGAGGTGCCGCGCTCGGTGTGGACCGACAGGACGCCCCCGGCCGCGTACACCAGGTGTCCGCGCGCGTGTGCCCGCGCCTCGCTCGTCGCGCCGGACGGCCAGAGGTGGCGACCGCCGGACGGCCACACATGTGACGTCGCACCGGCGGTTGTCCGGGGTTGGCGGGGAAGGGGCATCGGTTGGCATCGTAACGGTGGCACGCCACGCCGTGCCCCGTTGAGACTTTCCCCGTACGGAGCCGGGCTCTCCGCCCGCCCCGCGCGAAGAGCCCGGCCGCACCCACCGACGTCGGGCGGCGTACCTCTGTGCGGCGGCCCGGACGAACCGGAAGAAGGAGAAGAGCATGGCGACGTTTGTCCTGGTTCCCGGTGGCTGGCACGGCTCCTGGTCGTTCGAGGCGGTGGTTCCGCTGCTGGAGCGCGCCGGTCACGCCGTTCACGCCCTGACCCTGACCGGCCTCCGCCCGGACGACGGCATCGCGACGGTCGCGTCCGCCAATCTCGACACGCACGCCGACGACGTGCTGCGGCTCCTCGACCGCACCCACGCGCGCGAGGCGACGCTGGTCGGCCACAGCTACGGCGGGATGGTGATCGCCGCCGCCGCGGACCGCGCCGGCGGCCGGGTCTCGCGTCTCGTGCATCTCGACGCCTACGTACCGCGCGAGGGCGATTCGTGCTGGTCCTCGACGACCGGGCGCTACCGCGCGGCGTTCGCCGCCGGGGCCGCGGACACCGGCTATGCCGTCCGGCCGCCGGCCGGCGGCGATTCCCGCCGTCGCCCCCATCCCCTGGCCTCCTTCGTGCAGGCGTTCCAGCCCCGCACCGGCGCACCGGCCCGGGTGTCGCGGCGGGAGTTCGTCTACTGCTCGGGATGGGAGGACCGGACGCCGTTCGCCGGCGTCCGCGACAGGCTCCTGGCCGACCCCGAGTGGCAGGTGCACGCCCTCGCGACCGGACACGACGCGATGCACGAGGCCCCGGGCGCTGTCGCCGCGCTGCTGCTCGGCGACAGCGTCCCGACCGCACCGGCGCACGGACGGCATCCGCGGGACAGGCGGGGGTGAGGGCATACGGGGCCCGGTCCGGGACCGAGGTGCCGGACCGGGCCTCCGACGCCGTCCGCCGTCGTCCGCCGTGGGCGTCCGGGGGCGTCCGTGGGCGTCCGGCGCGACCCGCCCCCGGTCTCAGCCCACCAGATCCGGCGCGCGCAGCATCTCGGACGGGATTCCCCAGGCGTCGACGAGGCCGGCCGCGAGGGGGCGGACCCTGCGGCAGAGTTCGTTCACCTCGCGGCTGATCGCCTTGGAGCGCTGGACGGTCAGCCGGCCGTGCTCCATGAACCAGGCGCGGTCCGCCTCGATGGTGGACAGGGCGAACAGGTCGCACAGGAGCCCCAGCGCGGCCTTGTTGCCGCTCTCGGGCAGCGTACGCACCCGGTCGACGAACGCCTCCAGCACCAGCCGTTCGACGTGGGCGCGGGCGAGCGCGATCACGTGGTCCTGGACCCGTGAGAAGACGGCGCCGGGGTTGTGCTCCTGGTCGATGCCGCGCTTGAGCCTGCGTGCCACACCGGCGAGCATGTGCTCCTCGCGGTAGCGGAGCATGGCGAGTTGGTACTCGGGGTCGAGGAGGCCCGCCTCCCGGTCCCACGCGTCACCACCGGGCAGCAGGTCGCGGACACGTTCGAGCAGTTTGTGGGCGGACGTCTTCTCCAGCACCGTCTCGACGGCGAGGCCGGTCACGTGGCGGACCAGGCCGAGCTGGTCCAGGTCCCCGAACTCGCTCGCGTAGTGCGTGAGCAGGCCCTTCGCCACGAGTTGCAGCAGCACGTGGTTGTCGCCCTCGAACGTGGTGAAGACGTCGCTGTCGCTCTTGAGGGCGGCGAACCGGTTGACGGTGAGGTACCCGGCGCCGCCGCACGCCTCGCGGCACTCCTGGATGACCCGGGTGGCATGCCAGGTGCCGAGGGCCTTGGTCCCGGCGGCGCGCGATTCGAGCAGGCGCCGTGCGTGGGGGTCGCCCTCGATGCCGGAGAAGACCTCGTGCAGCTGGCTCCGTACGACGTCCTGCGCGAAGTGCAGCGCGTACGTGCGCGCGAGGAGCGGCAGCAAGCGGCGCTGGTGCAGACCGTAGTCGAGGAGGAGCTGCTCCTCCCCCGGGTCCGTCTTCGGGTCCTCCCCCGGGGACGCGTCCGGGTCCGTCTTCGGGGACGCGTCCGGGGGTGCGTCCGGGGACGCCGCGAACTGCCGTCGCCGTTCGGCGTACGTGACGGCGATCGCGAGGGCGACCTTGGCCGCGTTGATGGCGGCGCCGCCGACGCTGACCCGGCCCTGCACCAGGGTGCCGAGCATGGTGAAGAAGCGCCGGCCGGGGCTCTCGATCGCGCTCTCGTAGACACCGTCGGCGGTGACGTCGGCGAACCGGTTGAGCAGCGCCTCGCGCGGTACCCGCACGCCGTCGAACCACATGCGCCCGTTGTCCACGCCGTTGAGACCCATCTTGCGGCCGTCGTCCTCGATCCGGACGCCGGGCACGACGTCGCCGCCGCGCCGGATCGGTACGACGAACGCGTGCACCCCCTCGGACTTCCCGGCCACCTCCAGCTGGGCGAACACGACCGCCAGTTCGGCGTGGCGGGCCGCGTTGCCGATGTAGTCCTTGCGGGCCCCGTCGCCCGGGGTGGTCATGACGAATTCCTGCGCTGCGGGGTCGTACCTCGCGAGGGTGCCGAGAGCCTGGACGTTGGAGCCGTGGCCGCTCTCGGTCATCGCGAAGCAGCCCATCAGCCGTCCGGTGATGAGGCCGGGCAGATAGGCGTCGTGGTGGCGTGCGGTGCCCAGCTGCAGGATCGCGCCTCCGAAGAGCCCGAACTGGACGCCGACCTTCACCAGCACCGACAGGTCGCCGAAGGCGAGCGTCTCGAACGCGGCGATCGAGGCTCCGATGTCGCCGCCCCCGCCGTACTCGACAGGGAAGCCCATGCCGGTCTGGCCGGTCGCGGCCATGTCGACGACGAGCTCGCGCACCCGCTCACGGAACGCGTCGACGCCGAGTTCATCGGCCTCGTCGAGGACGGAGGCATGGGTCACCAGGTTGGTCCGGACGAGGTCGCGGATCTCGGCGTACTCGCCGTCGAGCAGCCCGGTCAGTGCCTGGACGTCGACCTCGGGCGGCACGTGACCGGTGGCGGGGGTGGATGCGTTGTCGGTGGTCATGGCATCTCGCTACCCCGGCTTCGGACGGTCAAGCGGTCGGCGCTCCCGGTGTCCGGTCGCTCCGGGCACGCCCGGACCGGCGGCTGTCACCGCGCGCGGCCGGGGCCGTCCGACCGGCCGCGCGCGCAGTGGCCCGCTCAGGGCTCGGCCGGCACTCGCTCAGTGCCGGCCGCCCGCCCCGGTCGCCGTCACCGTGACGGCGGCGAACTTCGCCTTCCCGGTGCCGGCGCTGCTCTGCAGACCGACATAGCCGGCGGCGGGGATGAGCGTGGGGTCGACGACGGAGAGCACGAGGCGGTCGTCGTCGTAGAGGTCCAGCCGCGAGCCGGTGAGAGCGAACCGCAGTCGGTACGTCCGGCCCACCTCGATCTCGGAGGCGGCACCGGTACCGGCGAGCCTGGTGTTCGCCCCGCCCTCCATCACGCCGATGGCGTACTTGTTCCCCCAGGACGCGATCCCGGCGTAGTAGTAGGTGTCACGGCCGGTCGCGCGGGCGAGGAGGACGGTGTCGCGGTCGCCGACGGCCTCGCCCAGCGGGGTGACCGACGCCGACACCGCGTAGTCCAGGGCGTGGATGAGCTGATTGCCCTGGAGTGTCTGGGGCTGTCCGGACGGGGCGTTGCCCAGGGACACCGCTCCCCCGTCGCGCACCTCGAACGACGCGCCGTTCGGTACGGACCAGGCCTGGGTCATGGACCATTTCGCCGGGTCGACGATCTCCAGCCCCTTCTTCCACACGGCCAGGTTGATGGTCTCGTTCCACCCGGGGCGGTTGTTCTTGGCGTTGTAGTACATGTACGGGGTGGACCGGTGGTCCACCACGAACTGGCGGTAGATCATCCCGTCCTCGGGGCCGCCCGCGACCCCGAGGTCGATCTCCATGGCGCCGCGGTCGAGCTGCCAGCTGATGCCGTCGCGGGAGGTGAGCCTGCCGCCGCGGGACGGATAGTCGGCCTGCCAGCCGACGACCCGGGTCTCGTAGCCGCCGCCCGCCAGTTTGCGCACGTTGGGACCGCCGACCCCGAGGGAGGCCCAACCGCCGTCGCCCATCGGGCGCATGACCGGGTTGGCCGGGTGCTTCGTCCAGGGACCGGCGGGGTTCGCCGCGGTCGCGTAGCAGATGTACCGGGGTTCGCCGCCTGCCGAGGCGATCTTCCCCGCCGTGTACCACATCTTCCATATGCGGTCCGAAGCGTCGTACATCAGCGAGGAGTTGTAGATGTAGCGGTCCTCCCACGGCATGGTCGAGGTGAGCACGACGCCGTGCTTCGTCCAGGGTCCGCCCGGGGCGCTCGCGCTGGCGTAGTGGATCTGGCCGTTGCCGTCGTCGGCGACACCGAAGTAGGTCATGTGCCAGACCCCGCCCTGGAGGACGACGCTCGGCTGGTTGAGCGCGACGGTCTCGGAGGGCAGGGTCGGGGTCAGGACGGGGTCGGCGGCCTTGGTCCAGTGCAGGCCGTCGTCGCTGGTGGCGTAGCCCACCGCGTGCAGGGAGCCGTACCAGAGCTTGAAGAGCGGTCCGCCGCCCTGGCCGTAGACCAGGCACGGATCCTGGAGCAGTGAACTCTCCCAGGGCAGCGACTGCTTCATCACCACGCCGTACCGCTGCCAGCCCGCGACGGGTGCGAAGTCATCGCTCAGCAGTACGGTCCCGGGGGCGTGCGCGTGCGCTCCGGCGCCGGTGTGTCCCGGTTCCTCGCCGGTGGTGCGCCCGGCCGCCTCCGCCCCCGTGGCGGGCAGCGCGCCCAGCAGGGCGCCGCCCGCCACGGCTCCCGCGCCTCGGGTGAGGAAACCGCGTCTGCCGACGCCACCGCCGCCGTTTCCGGTACGGACCGTCATCTCGTTCTCCTGACATCGTTGTCGGTGCTCGGACCTGCGGGTCCCGAGGTGATCAAGTCCTCAGGATCGCACGGCGGTCACCGATGGTCGATGGTCAGGAACATTGCGTTGTGGGCGAGTTGACGCGCGGCGGTACCGACCATCGGGCGTCAGCAGAACCAGCCGTTCTGGACCCAGCCCCGGCGGTTGATGTCGCCGTAGGCGAAGCCGTGGACCCAGGTACCGCCGGCTTCCTCCACGAGAAAGGTCTGCCCCCGGTACAGGGTGCCCATCCAGGCCCCGTTGGGGGCCGTGACCCGGACGAAGAGGTCCTCGGCGCAGACGGTCTCGCGCTGCCCGGCGGTGCCGTCGGCAGCCGCGGCGGGGCCTGCGGCCAGGGTCCCGGCCACGGCGGCGACGGCCAGGACAAGGGCCGCGCGCCTGCCTCCGCGGGGCACGGGGCGCCCTCCGGGGGCGCGGGTCACGGACATCACCATGATCCGTAACCGCCCAGGCACTCCTGCCGGACGAAACCCCAGTCATTGGGGCCGAAGTCGAAGGTGGCCGCCCAGCCGTTGTAGACGGGGTGGGCTCCGCGCGTGTGTCCGACCTTGTCGCCCCGCCCGAGGACCCGCTTCAGCCCGGCCGGTCCCAAGGAGCTGTCGTAGTTGGCGTAGAAGCCGGCGCTGTCGCAGACGATGACGGCGTGGTCCGGAACGGTCGGTTCGGCCTGCGCCGATCCGGCGGCGATCAGGGCGAGGGCGGCGGCCAGGGGCAGCACCAGACCCTGCAGTCGTGTCGAGGCCATGACAATCATGATGGTCCGCCACCGCCTCCCTGTCGAGAGGGCCCCGCACCGCGACCTCGCCGGGCGGCGTCCGCGCACCGGGGCCGGGCGCACCGGAACGCACAGTTCACCCGCTCTTCATGACTCCACCGACGCGGAGCGCCCCAGATGATTCTTGGCGTGAGCATGCTCTGCCCTGCACCGCCGCCCGTACCCTTCCCGACTCCCCCAACGGAGGCCCCCGTGCTCGGCAGATCCGTGTTCCGCCGCAGTCGCACCGCCCTCACCTGCGCCGTCGCCCTCACCGCCGTGGCCGCCGCCGGCTTGTGGACCGGCATCGGCGGCTCCTCGTCCGCGCAGGCCGCGGCCAGTGTGCCCACCCCCGACCACGTGATCGTCGTCGTCTTCGAGAACCACGGTTACAGCCAGGTCATCGGCTCGTCGAGCGCCCCGTACATCAACTCGCTGAAGACCGGCGGCGCCAACCTCACCGCCTCGTACGCCGAGACCCACCCCAGCCAGCCCAACTACTTCGCCCTGTTCTCCGGCTCCACCCAGGGCATCACGGACGACAGCTGCTACACCCCCGGCTTCTCCGGCAACGCCAACCTCGCGTCCGAGCTGATCGCGGCCGGCAAGACCTGGGCGAGCTACAACGAGACGCTGCCGAGCCAGGGTTCGACCACCTGCAGCAGCGGCAACTACGCCCGCAAGCACAACCCGTGGTTCGGGTTCAGCAACGTCCCCACCTCGTCCGCGTACACGTTCCAGCAGTTCCCCACCGACTACACGAAGCTGCCGCAGGTCTCCTTCGTCGTCCCGAACCTGTGCAGCGACATGCACGACTGCTCGGTGTCCAGCGGTGACACCTGGCTGAAGAACAACCTCGGCGCGTACGCGACCTGGGCCAAGACGCACAACAGCCTGCTCGTCGTCACCTTCGACGAGGACAACCGGCTCAGCGGCAACCGCATCCCGACGGTCCTCTACGGCCAGCAGGTGACCGCGGGCGCCACCTCCGCCACCACCTACAACCACTACGACCTCCTGCGCACGCTGGAGGACATGCACGGCCTCGGGCACGCGGGCAACGCCGCGACCGCCAAGGACATCACCGGGATCTGGACGTCCTGACATGTATGTAGCGGACAGCCGCGCCACCCGTGCGGGGTCCGCCGAACGCGCCGCCGGGCCGGGCGAGGAGCCGGCCCGGCGGCGCGTGGCGGTCGCCCCCACCGTGCTGGCGCTGGGCACGGTCAGTCTGATCACCGACGTGTCCTCCGAGATGGTGACGGCGGTCCTGCCGCTCTATCTGGTGGCGGGACTCGGCCTCAGCCCCCTCGGCTTCGGGCTCCTCGACGGCGTCTACAACGGGTTCTCCGCCCTGGTACGGCTCGTCGGCGGCCACTTCGCCGACCGGGGAGGCGGGCGCCACAAGCTCGTCGCCGTCTTCGGCTACGGCGTCTCGGCGCTCTGCAAACCGCTCCTCCTGATGGTCCACACCCTCACGCCCATCGGTCTCGTGCTGGCGGCCGACCGCACCGGCAAGGGGCTGCGCACGGCGCCGCGGGACGCGATGATCTCCCTGTCGTCGCCTCCGGAGGCCCGCGGACGCGCCTTCGGCGTGCACCGCGCGATGGACACCGCGGGCGCCCTGCTCGGGCCGTTCGCCGCGTTCCTGATCCTGCGCGCCACGGTCGACGGATACGACGCGGTGTTCACCGTGAGCTTCTGCGTCGCGGTGGCGGGCGTACTGGTCCTGGTGCTGTTCGTCCCCTCCAGGCCCCTCGCACCGTCCAAGCCCCAAGCCCCCTCCGCGGCCCCCGCGCCCTCCGGGACCGGCACCCCTCGCGCGGCGGAGACGGCCGGGCACCCCCGCCCCACCCTGCGCGCGGCCCTCGCGCTGCTGCGGCACCGCAGGATCCGGCGCATCGCCGTCTGCGCGCTGCTGCTGGGCCTCGCGACCGTGAGCGACTCGTTCGTCTACCTGCTGCTCCAGCACCGTCTCGGAGTGCCCGACCGCTGGTTCGCCCTGATGCCGGTCGGGACCGCCGCGGCGTTCCTGCTTCTCGCCCTGCCCCTGGGGCGGCTCGCGGACCGGGTCGGTGCGTGGCAGGTGTTCCTCGCCGGGCACGTCGCGCTGCTCGGGGCGTACGGGCTGCTGCTCTCGTCGTGGCACGGGGCGGCGCTCCCGTACGTGGTGCTCGTCCTCCACGGCGCCTTCTACGCGGCCACGGACGGGGTCCTGATGGCGGCGGCCTCGCAGAGCGTGCCCGAGGAACTGCGCTCCTCCGGCCTCGCCCTGATCCAGACCGGACAGGCCTTCGCCCGGTTCGCCTGCTCGCTGGCCTTCGGCGCGGCCTGGACCGCGTGGGGCGACCGTACCGCGCTGCTCGCGGCGGCCGTCGCGCTCGCCGTGTGCGCCGCGTTCTCGCTCCGTATCGGCCCGACCGTGAAGGTTTCCGCATGACGCGCCTGCGCACCAGACTGCTCGTCCTCGTCTGCGCGGTCACCGTGCTGGCGGTCGTCGCCGCCGCCTCGGTGCTGCACGCCGCGGCCAGGTCCGACCGGCTCGACGTGGCGACGCCCGGCGGGCCCGCCGTCGCGGCCGGCCGGATCACGCTCACGGACCGGCACCGGATCGTCTTCCGGAACATGGCGTGGGGTCCGCACCGCGACGAGCTGACGACCGTCCCGGTGGCGGCGCCCGCCGGGGCCCGTACCGCCTCGGGCGTCAAGTGCCTCCGCTTCTACGCCGCTTCGGGCACCGGAGTCTGCCTCCAGGCGGTGCACGGGGCGCTCCAGGACACCTACCGGGCCACGATCCTCGACCGGAGCCTGAAGGAGCAGGCGCACTACGCGGTCCCCGGCATCCCGTCCCGCGCCCGTGTCTCCCCGAGCGGACGGCTGGCCACCTGGACGGTATTCGTGGGGGGTGACAGCTACGCGGGCACGAACTTCTCCACCCGCGCCGCGATCCTCGACACCCGCACCGGCGAGCTCGTCCCGAGCCTGGAGGAGTTCGCGATCCGCAAGGACGGCCGGTCCTACCGGGCCGCCGACGTCAACTTCTGGGGCGTCACCTTCGCCGCGGACGACCGGCACTTCTACGCGACGCTCGCGACGAAGGGCCGTACGTACCTGGTCCGGGGCGATCTCCAGGAACGTACGCTCACGACCCTGCGGACCAATGTGGAGTGCCCCTCGCTCTCCCCCGACGGCACCCGCATCGCCTACAAGAGCCGGGACGAGGGGCTGCCCGCCGACGCCCCCTGGCGCCTGCACGTCCTGGACCTGAGCACGCTCGCGGACCACCCGCTCGCCGAGACCCGCAGCGTGGACGACCAGGCGGTCTGGAAGGACGACACCACCGTGACCTACGCGCTGCCGGGCGACTTCGGCGCCGATCTCTACGAGGTACCGGCCGACGGCTCGGGCCGCCCGCACCCCGTGCTGACCGCGGCGGTGTCCCCGGCCTACCTGTGACACGGGACGGCGGGAGGGATGCCTTGTTCGGGGCCTCCCTCCCGCCGTCCCCACCGAGTGGTGACCCGGCTCGGTGGTGTCCGGCGGATCAAGGCCGGACACCACCTGGGCGGGACTCGGCTCAGCGCCCCGTCTTCAGCCGGAACGAGCCCTCCGCCGAGGGGAGTTGCACCGTGTACTGGCGCAGATAGGTGTCGAGGAACGGCGAGCGGGCGCCCTCCGTCGCGACGTCGTCCGCCGGGTCGTCCAGCGCCAGGGCGAGCCGGGCGTCCTTCACCTCGATCGTCTCGCCGGAGGGGGTGTCCCGCCACGAACCGGTCTGGATGGAGCCGATCTCCACGGCCAGGACGTGTCCGGCCGCCAGCGTCCAGTCGGTGGCCTTGAGGTCGACGGTCAGCCGGCCCGTGTCCACCAGCGACACCTGCTCGTCGAACATGACGGCCTTGCCGTCCGGGGCGACGTCGTACAGCTTCACCATGACGTTGCCCTTGCCCTTCGCCCTCAGCGAGAGCTTCGGGGTGGAGGTGAGGCGTACGGGCTTCGCGACCGGTTCGGACCGGACGAAGAAGCTGGACGTCACCTCACCGGCGGCCTGCAGCCCGGCCGCTTCGGCGGCCAGTGTCTTCGGCGCCGCCGGGTCCAGGGCGGGGGCGCTCTCCAGGTCCCACGCGCCGGACGGCTGCGCGGCGGACCGCAGCGCAGGGCCGCCGTCCAGGGCAGCCGCCCCGCGTGCCGACGCGCCGCCGTCGTCCACGTAGGCTCCGCCGCCGAGGGCGATGTTCACCGTCCGGGACTCGCCGGGCCAGGTGCGCTGGGCACGCCAGGCGCCCGTGGAGTCCTCCACGGAGTAGGCGGGGTACGAGACGGTGGGCCGCTTGCCCTTGAGGTACTGGTCGTAGAAGGAGAGGGTCTCGTCGTACCACCCTTCACGTCCCATGGCGAGGCGGCCGTCGGCGGTGCGGTCGCCGCCGCGGACGTGTTCCCACTGGCCGAGCCAGCCCCGCTCGGGGCCCTTGTGGTTGTCGAGGTACTCCTCGATCTCCTCGGGCTTGGTGTTGTTCTCGATGAAGCCCTGGGTGACGAAGAGCGGGGTGTCGGTGCCCTTGGCCTTCTTCGCCAGGTCGCGGGCCGTCCAGTAGCTGCCGTGCTGATCGGTCGTCAGATAGCCCGCGGAGTTCTGGGTGAGACACTCCGGGTGGGCCTGCTCGTACGCCGCGTTGGCCCGGTAGTGGGCGTCGTCGTCCGCCAGCGCGTCGAGAGTGGCTATGGAGTTGTAGGCGTTGGCGGTGCCGGTGACGTTGGGGCGGGGAACTCCGTTGGAGTAGATGTACTGGTACATGTCCCAGACCGGCTCCTGAGCGACGACGGCCTTCAGCGCGCGCTGGTCGAGGTCGTTGCCGATGAGGCCGGTGGCCGCGTCGTAGGACTTCCCGTACATGCCCACGGATCCGGTGGACCACGGCTGGCCGGCCGCCCAGTCGACGGCGGCGCGGACGTCGGCCTGTTCACCGGGGCCCGCCCAGTCGAGGCAGCCGGTGGAGCCGCCGAACCCGCGCAGGTCCACCATGACGAAGGCGTAGCCGTGGGCGAACAGGTCCGTGCCTTCGATGAAGTCCTGGAAGCGCGAGGAGGGGCCGGTGTGGCTCCAGCCCTCGGGGTCGGTCTGCCCGGAGTGCCCGAAGTAGGGCCCGACCGACAGGATGACCGGGACGTGCGCGCCCTTCGGCAGTCCCTCGGGCAGCAGGACGTCCGCGTGGAGTTCGGTGCCGGAGTGGTCCGACGAGGGGAAGTACCGCTGTGTCCAGACGGCGCCCTCGGGAACGCGGTCGTTCTGCTCGTGGGTGACGCCGTCGGATGCGGCGGCGGTGGGGGCGCCGGTCGCGGCAGCGGGCGTGGCCGCCGCGGCGAGTGTGACGGGACCGGCGAAGGCGCCGGTCAGGGCGAGGGTGGTGACGAGGACCGAGGCTGCAAGGACTGACGCTCGACGTGCTCTCACATGCTCCTCCGGTGGGGTGGTGAGCCATGACGCAGGTGATGCCGATCGCTGCCGGCCCCCGTCCCCCTGCCCGGAGCGCGCCACGGCGCGCGGCACGCACCCCGACAGTCGCGAACATGTCAAAGAGCCGACGGCGAGTGAGCCTATGATCATCGCCTGCGGGGATCAACGCCTTGGTGTGTACATCTTGTTACCGATGCGCGGGCGAAGGGTTCCCCCGGCGGCTCGCGGCGAAGAGCCGCCACCCTGCGGACGAGCGCACCACCGGAGCCCTCCCCGGCGCACGCGAGAGGCGCGGAGCCCTCCCTCCCCGGCGCACGCGAGAGGCGGGGGGGGGCGGGACGCCCCCCCCCCCCCCCCCCGCCCCCCCCCCCCCCGGCCCCCCCCCCCCCGGGGGCCCCCCCCCGGGGGGCCGCCGGCGGCGACGAGGGCGCCCCCCCAGGGGGTGTGAAG
>NZ_JBHWYX010000059.1:0-8065 GCF_042728795.1 Streptomyces sp. NPDC060184 | reverse complement strand
TCGTTTTTGTGTATCCCCCCCCCCCGGCGGGGGGGGGGGGCCCGACCCCCCGCCGCGCCACCCGGCTCGCCCGCGTACGGCGGCGCGGCCCCCGCCGGGGCCCCGCCGCCGTGAGCGTACCGGCGTCAGACGTTCGCGACCCCGTTGGAGTACGACTTCATGAAGTACGTCCCGAAGCCGTTCTGGACCGGGTCGCCGGCCTTGTCGATGCAGTGCAGGATGCCACCGCCCGCCGCGTCGTTGAGGCAGACCGTCATCAGGTCGGTGAAGACGACGCCGGGGGTGTTCGGGACCTCGTAGGCGGCGTCCGTGTAGATGTTCGCGCCGAGGTTGAAGAAGCAGTAGCTGCCCAGGCCCCAGGCGTGGTGCTCGCGCACGTCGTCGCCGACCTTGTACGCGGCGTAGCCGAGGGTGGAGCCGTGCCGCCATGCCGACTGGGTGGGCACGTCGTAGGGGTGCTCGTTCTGGAAGAAGTAGGTGCGGCCGTGCTCGCCCTGCCACAGCACCTCGTACTTCTGGTAGTGCTCGACGAAGAGCCCGTACGTGGTGACGTGGTCGCCGTTCACCACGATGCCGGTGTCGGCGGGGTTGACCGTCCAGCCGACGGTTCCGTCGAGACCGTGGTCGGCGCGCCAGAGCCAGAGGTGGTCGCAGATCACGTCGTTGCTGTCGATCTGGACGCTGATCCCCGCGCCGCCGGCCACCGCGCCGCCGATCCGGGCGACGGTGTCGAAGAGCACCGTCGGGTCGGCGCTGTGGCGCTTCCGGCTCCGGCCCTGGCCGACGCGCAGCAGCACCGGGGTGTGCTTGGAGGCCGCCTCGAACAGCAGCCCGGCGAGGGTGACACCGTCGACGTCGGCGACCTCGATCAGGGTGTTGCCGCGGGTGGAGCGCAGGGTGGCCAGGCCGAGGCCGAGGACCACGGTTCCGGCGCGGTTCACGCGCAGCGGGGCGGAGAGGTCGTAGATGCCCGGGGTGAAGAGGAGGTTCTTGCCGTGGGCGAGGGCCTGGTTGATCTCGGCGGCCGAGTCGCCCGGCCGGGCCACGTGGAACTGCGACAGCGGGATGTTCCGCCCCCGGGCCTGGCCGTGCTCCCAGGTCGTGCCGGAGCTGTTGGTGCGCAGCGCGGGCACGAAGACCTGATAGGAGCCGTGGCGGTCCACGGTGAGGAAGGGCTTCTCGCGGACCACGGGGGTGCGGTCGACGGTGGTCATCGGAGGAGCCGGGAAGGACTGCGCGGGGGCGCCCTCGGTGCCGACGAACACCATGTTCCAGTTGGAGCCGGTCCAGCTGCCGAAGGTGTCGTTGCGCGACAGCCACTGCTGCTGGGAGCCGGAGTCGACCTGTCCGTCCACCTTGCTGTCGGCGAGGAAGCCGCCGCTGGACCACTGGTTGCCGGGCGGGCTCGGCATCAGGGTCATGTTGCCCTTGATGTGGACGCGGCGCATCGGGGCGGCCTGGGAGACCGCCCAGCGCTCCAGTCCGTCCGGCGGCACGATGGTGAGGTTCTCGGCGGCGCGCCAGAAGTTCTGGGTGCCGTTCCCGTCGAACCACTGCGCGTCGACGGTGACATGACCGTTGATCACCACGTCCGAGGGGCTCGCGCCGAGGCCCAGCACGTGCGTGTAGAAGCCGACGTTGATGTCGACGTCGTAGGTGCCCGGCTTGAAGGCGAGGGCGAAGCGCTCGTCGCCGAACTGGTTGGACTCCTGGACGGCGAACACGGCGTCGACCTGGGCCTGGATCGAGGCGTCGCCCATGGACGGGTCGAAGACCAGGACGTTCGGGCCGAGCGCGGAGGAGGCGTGGCCGGTTCCGTGCTTGCCGGAACCATGGCCGGTTCCGTGCTTGCCGGATGCGGCGCCCGACGCGAACGCCGGTCCCGAACAGACTCCGCCGATCAGCGGCACCGAGGCAGCGGCTGCCCCGCGCAGCACACTACGGCGAGAGGGAATCATGGACACGGCTCTCCCTGCATGGGGTGAAATGGCGTGAATGAGTGGGGCCTCCTGCCGGCCCCTGATCTCTGAGAGCGCTCTCTCAGCCACGAAGTGAATCACCGCGGATGTGGAGCGTCAATGCACGTGCAGGGAGGGCGATTTGAGTCTCGCGCACCAATCGGGCGAAGCCGCGGGAAGCATCCGATTCCGCTCGCCGCCCCCGCCGCCTTGGCCGGTTCCCTCCGGAGCGGTATACGTTCCCGCCCCCGGCGCTCCGCCGGGCGGGAGCGCGCGCACAGCCACGCACACTCCGTCAACTGCGCCCATGCACAGCAGGTTTGGAGACGCACCGAATCCAGGCAGCATGGAGCAGCCCGCCCTGCCGGAAGCCCGAAGAAGAGTTCGTGCACGTCTTCCCGCCGCCGTCTCCGCACGCTGCGCGGACCTGAGGTCCGGCGGCGCCCCGAAAAGCACCACGGCGCGTCACGGGGCGCGTCACGGGGAAGAGCCGACGAGGTCGACATCAGGGCCAGGTACTGGACGGTGCGGGTGAAGAAGTGCCCTCCGATCGGGTCGGGGACCGGGCAGGGGCGGGGAGGGACGCGGGCGAGGTGCGACGCCACCGCGCTCGGTGCCGCGGCCCGCCGGTGCGGGGCGGGGCCGCGCCGGAGCCGGCAGGGGGTGCTGGTTGACTGTGGGCATGACGGCACCCGTTTTCCAGATCCGTGAGACCACGTCCGGGGATCTCGCGACCATCATGGACGTGGAGACCCGCTCCTTCGGCTACGACAAGGAGGCCAGGCTGGTGGCAGACCTCCTGGACGACCCGACCGCCTCCCCGGTCGTGTCCCTTCTGGCCTTCGACGGGGAAGTGCCGGTCGGGCACATCCTGTTCACGCGCGCCCGTCTCGACGGACTCGACGACCAGCCGATGATCCATGTCCTGGCGCCGTTGGCCGTCACGCCGGAGTACCAGCGCCGAGGTGCGGGCGGGCAGTTGATCGACGCGGGTGTCCGGAGGCTGAAGGAGCGGGGTTCGCACCTGGTCTTCGTCCTCGGCCACAAGGAGTACTACCCGAAGCACGGCTTCCGCCCCGACGCCGGCGCGCAGGGCTATCCAGCCCCGTATCCCCTTCCGGACGAGGTCGCCGACTGCTGGATGGTCCAGCCGGTCAGCGACCGGGGGTTCGGGGTCGGCCGGGGCAGGGTCCGCTGCTGCGACGAGCTGAACAAGCCCCAGCACTGGCGTGACGAGGAGGCGGACCGCTGAGCGGGTCCCGTTCCCGGGCTGCGGGCCGGCCGCGGAGGCCGGTCCGTCCGCCGTCCGTTCCGTGAGCTCACGCCACCCATGAGCTCGTCGACCGATCACGAACCGGTCGCCCTGAGGCGCCTCCAGCCGGACAGGGCCTCACGATCCGCCGGACAGAACCTCAGGAGGGGAACCATGACCGAGACGAGCGACACCCGGTCCGCCGCCGGTGCGGCACAAGAGCCGCCACGGAGCCGACTGCAGCGCCTGATGCGCTTCGTCCCCCTGACCGCCCCGGTCCTGCTGTGGGCCGTGCCGTGCTGGGTCCTGCTGTACACCGGTCAGCACTGGCCGTTTTCCGTCACGGTGACCGGCACCGTGCTGTGCGCCCTCGGCCTGGTCACCATGCCGCTCGCGATGGTGCGCGGCCACGGCCGGCGCCAGCAGGACGGGGCGGCGATCGTCGGCGACTCGCTGCTGGGCGCCGTCTGGGTCCTGTTCACCTGGTCCGTCCTGCTCGGGGTCCTGCTCAGGCTCGCACTGGCCCTGGGCGGGGTCGGCGGCGGGCAGGACCGGGCGCGCATCGTCACCTGGGCCGTCCTCGGCACGACGGCCGTCCTGCTCGTCTGGGGGTACGTGGAGGCCCGGCGCCTGCCGCGCGTGCGCCGGCTCGACGTACGACTCCCGAGGCTGGGGGCGGGGCTGGACGGAATCCGAGTCGCCCTGATCACCGACACCCACTACGGGCCCCTCGACCGCGCCCGCTGGTCGGCGCGGGTCTGCGAGACGGTGAACTCCCTGGACGCCGACTTGGTCTGCCACACCGGCGACATCGCGGACGGCACGGCCGAACGCCGTCGCGCCCAGGCCGCCCCGCTGGGCACCGTACGGGCGGCTCTGGGCCGCGTCTACGTCACCGGCAACCACGAGTACTACAGCGAGGCCCAGGGCTGGGTCGACCTGATGGACGAGCTGGGCTGGGAGCCGCTGCGCAACCGCCATGTGCTGCTCGAACGCGGCGGCGACACCCTGGTGGTCGCGGGCGTCGACGACGTCACCGCCGAGTCCTCCGGACTGGCGGGCCACCGCGCCCACCTCGCCGGAGCCCTCGACGGCGCCGACCCCGGCCTCCCCGTCCTCCTCCTCGCCCACCAGCCCAAGTTCATCGACCGGGCGGCGGCCCACGGCGTCGACCTCCAGCTCTCCGGCCACACCCACGGTGGTCAGATCTGGCCGTTCCACTACCTGGTCCGTCTCGACCAGCCGGCTCGCGCCGGGCTCAGCCGCCACGGCGCCCGCACCCTCCTCTACACCAGCCGCGGCACCGGCTTCTGGGGCCCGCCCTTCCGCGTCTTCGCGCCGAGCGAGATCACCCTGCTCGTGCTCCGCTCGCCGCAGTAGGGGACGACCGTGGCGGCGCCGCCGACGCCTCCACGCCTTCGGCTCCCGGGCGTCGGAACGCGGTCGGTTCCGTCACGGTCCTGTTCCGTCAGCGCCCAGTTCCGCCACCGCCCTGTCCCGTCAGGGCCCTGTTCCACCACGGTTCTGTCCTGTCAGGGCCCTGTTCCGCCACGGCCGTGGCGCCGCGGCCGTGGCGCCACGGCCGGTTCTGTCGCGGTCAGGCGCAGTCCGGGCACAGGCCGCGGTAGGTGATCTCCACCGACCCGACGGCGAACCCGAACCGCTCGGCCTCGGGCAGGTCGCCGAGGGCATCGCCGACGGGGTGGACGTCGCGGACCGTGCCGCAGCCGGAGCACACCAGGTGCTGATGGGGGCGGCGCGCGTTCGGGTCGTAGCGCTTGGCCCGGCCCACCGTGGAGACCTCCAACACCTCGCCGAGCGCGACGAGTTCGCCCAGCGTGTTGTAGACGGTCGCGCGGGAGATCTCGGGCAGCCGCGTGGCCGCCCGCAGATGCACCTCGTCCGCCGTCAGGTGCACGTGGTCGCCGTCGAGAACCTCTGCGACGACGCGCCGCTGCGAGGTCAGCCGCCAGCCACGGTCCCGCAGCCGTTGGAGGAGGTCGCTCATCTCGTTTCACCTGCTCCGCTTCGCGGGGGACGCGCGGGCTCCGGAAGGATCCGACACCGCCACGCCCCGGCCGTTGTGCTTTTAGCGCACTTCTTGACTTGGACGAAGTCCATCGTAGGATCGATCACGGCGACATCCAAGAGACAGGAAGACTCCGGTACGGCAGCAGAGACACGTGGCTGGACACCTCCGCCGGTCGAGCGCGCAGCGCCGGCCGGGCGCCGTCCTCGTCGCACCGCCCGGGAGCGTCGGCTCCGGCGTGGTCCGTGAGGCGTCCGGGCGGCCCGCGGCGAGACCCCGGCACACAACGTTCCCCTTCTGCACGGCCCGAATCCTCCTCCCCCGTTCAGCGCCCCCATGACCCGCCGGGTCCGGAAGGATTGCCATGACCGAGAATCACGAGTCGCATGTCTTCGATCCCGTCACCCCGGACTCGCCCGAGACGGCCATCCCCGAGGTGCCCGAGGCACAGGCGAGCGGCTGCCCGGTGGCCCACGGCCGCGCGCCGCACCCCACCCAGGGCGGCGGCAACCGTCAGTGGTGGCCGGACCGCCTCAACCTGAAGATCCTGGCCAAGAACCCCGCCGTGGCGAACCCGCTCGGCGCGGACTTCGACTACGCGACCGCGTTCCAGGCGCTCGACCTGCCCGCCGTGAAGCGGGACATCGCCGAGGTGCTCACCGACTCGCAGGACTGGTGGCCGGCCGACTTCGGCCACTACGGACCGCTGATGATCCGGATGGCCTGGCACAGCGCGGGCACGTACCGCATCAGCGACGGCCGCGGTGGCGCGGGCGCCGGTCAGCAGCGCTTCGCCCCGCTGAACAGCTGGCCGGACAACGGCAACCTGGACAAGGCCCGCCGTCTGCTGTGGCCGGTCAAGAAGAAGTACGGCCAGGCGCTGTCCTGGGCCGACCTGCTGATCCTCACCGGCAACGTCGCCCTGGAGACCATGGGCTTCAAGACCTTCGGCTTCGCCGGTGGCCGCGAGGACGTCTGGGAGTCGGAGGAGGACGTCTACTGGGGCCCGGAGACCACCTGGCTCGACGACGAGCGCTACACCGGCGACCGTGAGCTGGAGAACCCGCTCGGCGCGGTGCAGATGGGCCTGATCTACGTCAACCCCGAGGGCCCCAACGGCAACCCGGACCCGATCGCGGCTGCCCGCGACATCCGCGAGACCTTCCGCCGGATGGCGATGAACGACGAGGAGACCGTCGCCCTCATCGCCGGTGGCCACACCTTCGGCAAGACGCACGGTGCGGGCCCGGCCGAGAACGTCGGCGCGGACCCCGAGGGCGCCCCGCTGGAGGAGCAGGGCCTCGGCTGGCGCAGCACCTACCGGACGGGCAAGGGCGGGGACGCCATCACCAGTGGGCTGGAGGTGACCTGGACCAGCACCCCGACCCAGTGGGGCAACGAGTTCTTCCACAACCTCTTCGCCTACGAGTACGAGCTGACCAAGTCCCCGGCAGGCGCGCACCAGTGGGTCGCCAAGGACGCCGAGGCGACCATCCCGCACGCGCACGACGCGTCGAAGAAGCACAAGCCGCAGATGCTCACCACCGACCTGTCGCTGCGCCTGGACCCGGCCTACGAGCAGATCTCGCGCCGTTTCTACGAGAACCCGGAGGAGTTCGCGGACGCCTTCGCGCGCGCCTGGTACAAGCTGACGCACCGTGACATGGGTCCGATCCAGCGCTACCTGGGCCCCGAGGTTCCCTCCGAGGTGCTGCTCTGGCAGGACCCGCTGCCCGCGCGCACCGGTGAGCTGCTGGACGCCGCGGACATCGCCGCGCTCAAGGAGCAGGTGCTCGCCTCGGACCTGACGGTGGCGCAGCTGGTCTCGGCCGCCTGGGCCTCGGCCGCGTCCTACCGCGGCAGCGACAAGCGCGGCGGTGCCAACGGCGCCCGGATCCGTCTGGAGCCGCAGCGCGGCTGGGAGGCGAACGACCCGGACGATCTGGCCCAGGTCCTGCGCGTCCTGGAAGGAGTACAGGCGTCCTTCAACGCCAAGGGCGGCAGGCAGGTCTCGCTGGCCGATCTGATCGTCCTCGCGGGCGGTGCCGCCGTCGAGCAGGCGGCCAAGGACGCCGGTGTCGATGTGGAGGTGCCGTTCGCCGCGGGCCGGGTCGACGCCGCGCAGGACCAGACGGACGTCGAGTCGTTCGCCGCTCTGGAGCCGGCGCACGACGGCTTCCGCAACTACGCGGGGAAGGGCAGCCGCCTGCCTGCGGAGTACCTGCTCCTCGACCGGGCCAACCTGCTGACGCTGAGCGCCCCGGAGACCACCGTCCTGGTCGGCGGTCTGCGCGTGCTGGGCGCCAACAGCGGCGGTTCGAAGCACGGTGTCCTCACCGACCGCCCGGGCACGCTGACCAACGACTTCTTCGTGAACCTGCTCGACCTGGGCATCACCTGGAAGTCGACGTCGTCGGCGCAGGACGAGTTCGAGGCGCGCGACGCGAGCGGCCAGGTCAAGTGGACCGGCACCCGCGCCGACCTGGTCTTCGGCTCGAACTCCGAGCTCCGTGCCCTCGCCGAGGTCTACGCGAGCGACGACGCGCGGCAGAAGTTCGTGACGGACTTCGTCGCCGCCTGGACCAAGGTCATGAACCTCGACCGGTTCGACCTGAACTGACCGTGCGGCCGGCACACTCCGGCCTGTGACCGCAGGGCCGGTGCGTGTGCGCACCGGCCCTGCGGCGTGTCCGCGCCCGGCTCGGGGACGTACGGCGGGGCTGAGCGCGGCAGCGGGCGGACAGCTCCGGTCTCGGGCCCCCCCCCCCGCGGGGGGGGGGGACCGCCCCGCCCCGGCGGGGCGGCCGCGCGACCCCCGGAGACGCC
>NZ_JBHWYX010000058.1:0-45411 GCF_042728795.1 Streptomyces sp. NPDC060184 | reverse complement strand
GTGCATCGGAATGGTCCACTGGTGAGGATGGTGATCGGATGGCCGAGACAGAGGCAGCCCTACGCACGCTTGCGCACAACGTCAGGACGGCCCGCACCCGCGCGGGACTGTCCCTGGACGAGCTGGGCCGGCGCGCGAAGGTCAGCAAGGGGGCTCTGGTCGGCCTGGAGAAGGCTCAGGGAAATCCGAACTTCGCCACCCTGGTCCGGCTGGCCGACACCCTCGGCGTCTCGGTGTCCGCCCTCATGGAGGGACCGGCCGAAGTGCTGCCGGGCCGCCGCCGTCAGAGCTGCGCGGCGCCCCGGTCCGGAACGCAACGGCCGCCCTCGGTGCGGTACTTCCACTGCGCGCCCTCGCTCACCAGCTCGGTGACGGCGCGGACGAAGCGGTCCACGTGCTCGTCCGGCGTACCGGCGCCGAAGCTGACGCGGATGGCGTTCAGGGAGCGCTCGCCCGGCTCGGCCTCCGGCGCCCCGCACTCGCCCGGGTCCTGCGGGTCGCTGCCGAGCAGGGTGCGGACCAGCGGGTGGGCGCAGAACAGGCCGTCACGGACGCCGATGCCGTACTCGGCGGAGAGCGCGGCGGCGAAGTGGGAGCTGTTCCAGCCCTCCACCACGAAGGAGATGACGCCGACGCGCGGGGCGTCGTCGCCGAAGAGCGAGAGCACCTTGACCTGCGGCACCTCGGCGAGGCCGGCGCGGACCCGGGCGACCAGCCGCTGCTCGCGGGCGACCAGGTTGTCGAAGCCGGCCTCGGTGAGGGCCTTGCAGGCGGAGGCGATGGAGTAGACGCCGATGACGTTGGGCGAACCGGCCTCGTGGCGGGCGGCGGTGGTGTGCCACTCCACGTCCACGCCGCCGTCGGTGCGCCGGGCGACCTTCTTCGAGGCGCCGCCGCCGGCCAGGTAGGGCTCGGAGTCCTGGAGCCAGTCGGCGCGGCCGGCGAGGACGCCCGAGCCGAAGGGGGCGTACAGCTTGTGGCCGGAGAAGGCGACCCAGTCGACGTCGAGTCCGGCGATGTCCACCGGGTGGTGCGGGGCTAGCTGGGCGGCGTCCAGCACGATGCGGGCGCCGTGCGCGTGGGCGGCGGCGGCCAGTTCCTTGACCGGCCACAGCTCGCCGGTGACGTTGGAGGCGCCGGTGACGCAGACGAGGGCCGGGCCGTAGGGGTCGCGGTCGGCGAGCGCACGCTCCAGGGTCTCGACGGCCTGCTGCGGGGTGCGCGGGGCGTTGAGGTAGGTGACCTTGGCGTCGCGCCAGGGCAGCAGCGAGGCGTGGTGCTCGGTCTCGTACACGAACACCTCGCAGTCGGCCGGGATCACGGCTGCGAGCAGGTTGAGGGAGTCGGTGGTCGAGCGGGTGAAGATCACCTGGTCGCCGGGGCGGCAGCCGAGGAACTCGGCGACGGTGGCCCGGCTGTTCTCGAAGAGGTCGGTGGAGAGCTGCGAGAGGTAGCCGGCGCCGCGGTGCACGCTGCCGTAGTACGGCGCGTAGGCGGCGACGTCGTCCCAGACCCGCTGGAGCGCCGGGGCGCTGGCCGCGTAGTCGAGGGCCGCGTAGGTGACTTCGCCCCCGGTGACGAGGGGGACGGTGACGTCCTTGCCGAGGACCGGCAGCGGGGCACAGTCCGCGTCGGCGGAGGCGGCGGGCGCGGAGGCGTTGAGGGCAGCAGAGGACACGGACATGGCGAACTCCCGTAATACGCAGGCGAATTCACCGCGCCGGCGGGTACGCGGCAGCGCGGTGCAAAAGGTGAAAGGGGTGCGGAGAAGGGCGTTGCGCCCTATCGCATTCGCGTGCTCACAGAAGGCTCCCTAGGGACCAGGACCCCGGGGGCTGGCATTCGAGATGCCGAGGGGCCCGCGCTTGCCGCAGACCTCGCTGCCTACGGCCTGGTCTTCACCCGGGGCACCCCGCCACGGACGGAGGGTTGCCGGACAGCGGGCCGGGGCCGTAGTCGCTGTCACTCATGACCTGCCAGCATCTTGCCACACGTGTCCACGAACGCAAGGGCGCAGTCCGCGATACGGACTGCGCCCCTTCGTGCACGTACGGACGGAAAACGCCGGGCGGCACGGAACCGCTCGGGCGTCGCCGGAGTTTTCAGGCGTTGCTGGCCGCCACCCAGCGCTCCAGCGCGCGGTGCGCGGCCCCGGAGTCGATGGACTCGGCGGCAGCGGCGATCTTGGCCCCGATCCGCTCGGTGAGCGTGCCCTCGCCCGGGTCCAGCGCCACCAGCGCCGCCGCCGAGTTCAGCAGCACCGCCTCGCGCACGGCACCCTTCTCACCGTCCAGCACCCGGCGGGCGACGTCCGCGTTGTACGAGGGGTCCGCGCCGCGCAGCGCCTCGACCGGCACCAGCTCCAGCCCCACGTGGCGCGGGTCGAAGGCCTCCTCGCGCACCTCGCCGTCCCGGACCACCCAGACCCGGGAGGTCGCGGTGGTGGTCAGCTCGTCCAGTCCGTCGTCGCCGCGGAAGACGAGCGCGGAGTTGCCGCGCTCGGCGAGGACGCCGGCCACGATGGGCGCCATCCGCAGATCGGCGACCCCGACGGCCTGGGCGCGGACGTGGGCCGGGTTGGTGAGCGGGCCGAGGATGTTGAAGGTGGTCTGGGTGCCCAGCTCCTTGCGGGCCTTGGCCGCGTACCGCAGGGCCGGGTGGAACTTCACCGCGAAGCAGAAGGTGATGCCCGCCTCGGCCGCCACCTCGGCGACCCGCTGCGGGGTCAGCTCCAGGTTGACGCCGAGCTTCTCCAGGACGTCGGAGGCACCGCTGGCCGAGGAGGCGGACCGGTTGCCGTGCTTGACGACCTTGGCTCCCGTTCCGGCGATCACGATCGCGGACATCGTGGAGATGTTGACCGTCTTCGCGAGGTCGCCGCCGGTGCCGACGATGTCGACCGAGGGTCCGGGCACCTCGATGGTGCGGGCGTGCGCGTACATCGCGCGGACCAGACCGCTCACCTCGGCGACCGTCTCGCCCTTGGCCCGCAGCGCGATGGCGAAGCCCGCGATCTGCGCGTCGGTGGCGTCCCCGCTCATGATCCGGTCCATGGCCCAGGCGGTGTCGTCCGCGTCGAGGTCCTGGCCGCGCAGCAGGGGCGTCAGTACGCCGGACCAGGAACGGTCCGCCGCGCTGTCGCCGCCGTTCGGGGTCACAACGTTCATGGTCCGCTCCAAGAATCCACAGCCGGAAAGGGGGGTGTCCGTCCACCCTATCGGGGCCCGGGAACGACGAAGAGCCCCGTCCGGCGAATGGACGGGGCTCTTCGCTGTGGCGATCAGTTCAGGCGATCAGTGGTGACCGTGGCCGCTGGTGATCTCCTTGTACTCCTCGGCAGTGGGCTTGGCGATCTGGTTGTGCTCGCCGTAGTAGCCCTTGCTGAGCTTGGCGCGCAGCTTCGTGAGGGCCGAGACCTTGCGCTCGACACCGTTCTCGTCGACCGTGGGGCCGATTTCGAGCGGGGTGTACTGCTCGTGCGCGGTGAGGGTGTGCAGCTGACCCGGGCTGAGCGGCTCGTGGACCTCCACGAACTCACCGTGCGGCAGGCGCTTGATGAGCCCGGACTCGCGTCCGTGCAGCACCTTCTCCTTGTCACGGCGCTGGAGGCCGAGGCAGATCCGCTTGGTCGCGATGAACACGAGCACCGGGACCACGAAGAACCCGACCCGCACGAACCAGGTGATGGCGTTGATCGACAGGTGGAAGTGCGTGGCCCACAGGTCGTTGCCGCCGCCGACGAGCAGGACGAAGTACCAGCTGATCCAGGCGACACCGAACGCGGTGCGCGTCGGCGCGTTGCGCGGCCGGTCCAGGATGTGGTGCTCGCGCTTGTCGCCGGTGACCCAGGACTCGATGAACGGGTACACCGCGATCGCGGCCAGCACCAGCGGGAAGATGACCAGCGGGATGAAGACGCCCAGGACGAGCGTGTGACCCCAGAGGTTGATCTCCCAGCCCGGCATGACACGGATCAGGCCTTCGGAGAAGCCCATGTACCAGTCGGGCTGCGCACCGGTGGACACCTGGTCCGGCCGGTACGGGCCGATGGCCCAGATCGGGTTGATCGAGGCGATGGCGGCGACGACCGAGATGACACCGAAGACCAGGAAGAAGAACCCTCCGGCCTTGGCCATGTAGACCGGCAGCAGCGGCATGCCCACGACGTTCTTGTTCGTACGGCCGGGGCCCGCGAACTGCGTGTGCTTGTGGTAGAAGACCAGGATCAGGTGGCCGACCAGCAGGCCCATCATGATGCCCGGGAGCAGCAGGATGTGGATCGAGTAGAACCGGGCCACGAAGTCGCCGCCGGGGAAGTTCCCGCCGAACAGGAAGTACGCGAGGTACGTGCCGACGATCGGCACGGACAGGATCGCGCCCTGCATGAAGCGGACACCCGTACCGGAGAGCAGGTCGTCCGGGAGCGAGTAACCGGTGAAGCCGGTGAACATGCCCAGCACGAACAGCAGGAACCCGAAGAGCCAGTTGATCTCACGCGGCTTGCGGAACGCGCCCGTGAAGAACACGCGCATCATGTGCACGAACATGCCGGCCAGGAAGATCAGCGCGGCCCAGTGGTGGATCTGCCGCACGAGCAGACCACCGCGGACGTCGAAGCTGATGTTCAGCGTCGACGAGTAGGCCTCGGACATCCGGATGCCCTGCATGGGCTCGTACGGGCCGTTGTAGACGACCTCGTTCATGCTCGGGTGGAAGAACAGCGTCAGGTACACACCCGTGAGGATGATGATGATGAAGCTGTAGAGGCAGACCTCGCCCAGCATGAAGGACCAGTGGTCCGGGAAGATCTTGCGCATGTTGGCCTTGGCCAGGCCGTAGATGCCCAGTCGGCCGTCCGCCCAGTCGGCGACCCGCTCACCCGCGGGGGCCTTGCGCGTGGTTTCCGTCGTAGTACTCATCCGCGCTCCCAGAAGGCAGGACCGACGGGCTCTTCGAAGTCACCGAGAGCTTCGAGGTCGCCCTCGCTGCTCACGCCGATCCGCAGCTGCGGAAGCGCGTGCCCGGCCGGACCGAAGATGACGCGGGCGCCGTCGGAGAGGTCGAAGGTGGACTGGTGGCACGGGCAGAGCACGTGGTGCGTCTGCTGCTCGTACAGGCTGATCGGGCAGCCGACGTGGGTGCAGATCTTGGAGAAGGCGACGATGCCCTCGTGCGCCCACTCGCGCTCGCGCTTGTCCTTGATGTCGTCCGGCTGAATGCGGACGATCATCAGGGCGGCCTTGGCGATCTGCGACTGGAAGTCCTCCGCGTCCTCCTCCAGGCCCTCGGGCATGGCGAAGGTCAGCGAACCGACCACGACGTCCTCGGGACGCAGCGGCTCCATCGTGTTCATGTTGATGAGCTTCTTGCCGTTCGCCCACAGGGTCGAACGGAGCTTCTTCTCCGGCAGCGGACCCAGGTCGCGCAGCAGCATGACGCCGGAGAGCGGCACCAGGGCCAGCGCGCCGAACATCGTGGTGCGGATCAGCTTGCGCCGACCGATCACCGACTCCTCGGCACCGGCCTTGAAGTCCGCGAGGACCTGCGCCTTGACCTCGGGCGTCGCCTCGATCGGGTGACGGTCCGCGGGGGTCTCGACGTCGGACATCAGGGTGCGCGCCCAGTGGACGGCGCCCGCACCGATGGCGAAGAGCGCCACGCCCAGGGTGAGACCCAGGGAGAAGTTCAGCGCGCTCACATGGCCGAACGGCCAGATGTAGACGATCTTGTCGACCGGGAAGATGACGTAGGAGGCGATGAACGCCACCGTCGCCAGCATGGACAGGATGAACAGGTACGCGACGACTCGCTCGGAGCGGTTCGCGGCACGTTCGTCGATGTCCTGGATGCGCGGCTTGTGGGCCGGCAGCCCCGGGTCGGCGAACGGATCGCCCGTACCCACGACCGCGCCGTGCGCGGCGTCCTGCTCGGTGAGCAGGCTCTTCTCTGGATTCTCTTCTTGGCTACTCATGACTTCTTGGCCTTAGCGGTGTGGGCCGCGACCCAGACGGCGACGGCGATCAGGAGGCCCAGACCGAAGATCCATGCGAACAGGCCTTCGCTGACCGGACCGAGGCCACCGAGCGACAGACCGCCCGGGCTCTCGCTGTTGTCACCGTTCACGGTCTTGATGTACGCGATGATGTCCTGCTTCTGCTGCTCGGGCATCGTCGTGTCGGGGAAGGAGGGCATGTTCTGCGGGCCGGTCTGCATGGCCTCGTAGATGTGCTTGGGGCTCGTGCCTTCCAGGCTCGGGGCGTACTTGCCGTCCGTCAGCGCGCCGCCCTCACCCGTGAAGTTGTGACACTGGGCGCAGTTGGTGCGGAACAGGTCACCGCCCTTGGCGATGTCCGCACCTTCGGGGCTGACCTGCTTCTCGGTCGGCGTGATCGGACCGGCGCCGAGCGACGCGACGTACGCCGCGAGCTGGTCGATCTCGTCCTGCGAGTAGATGACCTTCTTCGCAGGGATCTGGGCACCCGGCTGCTGCGCGGGCATCCGGCCGGTGCCGACCTGGAAGTCGACCGCGGCGGAGCCGACGCCGACCAGCGAGGGCCCGTCGGTGGTGCCCTGACCACTGGTTCCGTGGCAGCTGGCGCAGCCGACGGTGTAGAGCTTCTTGCCCTCCTCGATGGGGAGGGACTGGACGGATTCGTCTGCCTGCGCCTTGCCCGCAGGCGCAAACGCGGCGTACAGCCCCCCGGTAGCCGCCAGCGCGAGGAGTAGTACGACGACGGCCGCCAGTGGATGGCGTCGTCGTGCGGAGAGCTTTTTCACGGATTACCCCGGTGTCAGGATCTTCTGCGTCGATGATGGGTGGGTGCGAGCGCCCGGTTACTTGATCATGTAGATCGTCGCGAAGAGGCCGATCCACACGACATCGACGAAGTGCCAGTAGTAGGACACGACGATGGCTGCGGTCGCCTGTTCGTGGGTGAACCTCTTGGCCGCGTACGTTCTGCCGAGAACCAGCAGGAAGGCGATGAGACCGCCTGTCACGTGCATGCCGTGGAAGCCGGTGGTCAGGTAGAACACCGAGCCGTACGGGTCCGAGGACAGGGAGAGCCCGTCCGTCTTGACCAGCTCGGTGTACTCCACGACCTGGCCGCCGATGAAGATCGCACCCATGACGAACGTGATGATGAACCACGTCCGGAGCTTCTTCACGTCGCCCCGCTCCGCGGCGAAGACGCCGAGCTGGCAGGTGAGAGAGGAAAGCACCAGGATCGTGGTGTTCGTCGCGGAGAACGGGAAGTTCAGATGGTCGGCCATCTCCTTCCAGTGATCCGGTCCCATCACCGATCGCAGGGTGAAGTACATCGCGAAGAGGGCCGCGAAGAACATCAGCTCGGAACTCAGCCAGATGATGGTTCCGACGCTGGTGAGGTTCGGCCGATTGACCGACGGGTGCGCGTGCCCGGTTTCTACTGTCGTTGCTGTCGCCACGACCGACATTATGTCGGTCGCTTATCCCGCCCTCACTCCCGGGGGTGCCGTTCGGTGTGTCAGAGGGGTGTGTCCTCCCCGAACGGCCCAGCGAATCGACGTCATTAGCGGTGCTGACGGGCTGTCGGCGGGAGTACGATCCGCGCATCGGTTCATGCCCCGAGAGCCCCGACGACACAGCTGTCACGGAGGAACAATGCAGGCGACCGCCACGGTCCTGGTCTACAGCGACGACGCCAACGTCCGCGAGCAGGTGAAGCTCGCCACCGGGCGACGGCCCGCGGCCGACGTCCCCGAGGTGCGGTTCCTGGAGTGCGCGACGCTGCCCGCCGTGCTCTCCGCGCTGGACGCGGGCGGCGTCGACGTCTGCGTGCTGGACGGCGAGACGGCGCCCGTGGGCGGCATGGGCGTGTGCCGGCAGATCAAGGACGAGGTCTTCCACTGCCCGCCGGTGCTGCTGCTGATCGGGCGCCCGCAGGACGCCTGGCTGGCCACCTGGAGCCGCGCGGACGCCGCGGTGACCCTCCCGGTGGACCCGGTCGAGTTCGCCGACGCCCTGGCGGCCCTGGTGCGCGGGCGGCTCCAGCCGGCGGCCAAGGCCTCCTGAGGCCGTCCGCACACCGGGGCCGCACGGTCGTCCCGGGAGGCGGCGCACCCCCCGGCGTCAGACCTGGGGGCGCAGCCGCGCCGCCAGAGCCGATGTCTGGGGGTGTGCTCCGGCTCCGAGCGTGGCGTTCCGCAGGGCGCTGCCCTTCTGCCAGGCCTCCCAGGAGACGTTCCAGTCCCCGAACCCGTTGTCGAAGGGGGTCATGGTCTCCCCCTCGCTGCCGACGACCTTGACCACGTCGCCCTCGCGCACGGTGTCGAAGAACCATTCGGCGTTCTCCGTGCTCATACCGGTGCAGCCGTGGCTGACGTTGGCGCTGCCCTGGGAGCCGACGGACCACGGCGCGGCGTGCACGTACTCGCCGCTCCACGTCACCCGGGTGGCCCAGTAGACGGGCAGGTCGTACGACTCCGCGGAGCCCTCCGCGATGCCGACGGTCTCCCCGCGCATCCGGACGAACGCCTCCTTGCCGAGCACGACCTTGACGCCGTTGCGGGTGGAGAAGCCGGGCTTCCCGGTGGTGACCGGAATGGTGTTGATCACTTCTCCGTTGCGGAGCACGGTCATCTCGTGCTCGGAGGCGTCGGTGATGGCCTCGATGCGGTCGCCGATGCTGAGGTGCAGCGGCTTGACCTCGGCGCCGTAGAGGGCGTTGGTCACCTTGATGCCCTTGAAGTTGCTGGACACCTCGACCGCCGCACCGGCGGGCCAGTAGTCCTGGGGCCGGTAGTGCAGGATCTTGTCGTCCACCCAGTACCAGGAGCCGGTGACGGCGGGCGTGGAGCGGACCTTGAGGGCGCGTTCGACGGCGGCCCTGGCGGCCTTGTCGGTGACCGGAGCGCTGAGTTCCGCCGTGATGGGCTGTCCGACCCCGTACGTGCCCGCCTGCGGGCCGAAGGAGACGTGCAGGAGCTTCTTCGGGGAGGTGGTCTCGAAGGTGAGGGTACGGCGGCCGGGGGCGCCGTCCTCGTCCTCGGTGGTGACCTTCACCTCGTACCGCGCGCCGGCGGCGAGCGGGGCGGTGGAGTGCCAGCGTTTCCCGTCGGCGGCGAGTTCACCGGCCAGACGGCGGCCGGTGCTGTCCGCGGCCGTCACATCGGTGATGCGTCCCTCGTCACCCTTGACGGTGACTTCCAGGGGCTTGTCGGGGTCGGCCTTCCCGTTCGGGGCATGGCCGTTGAAGGAGACCTGGTCGGCCGCGTCGAACGGCTTGGCCGAGAGCGGGTGACCATCGGGCTCTCCACAGGCGGTCGCACCGGCGACCAGGGTCACGACCAGCAGGGAGCAACTCACTACGGAGCGGGTGCGCGGCGTGTCGTTCATGAACCCACGCTAAGAAGATTCATCCGATCCAGCGCGTTCTGTGACTGCAAACGAGGGGCCCGGACCGCTCGTGCGGAGCGGTCCGGGCCCCTCGGGGGGTCCTGCTGGTAATGCGGTGTCACCCGGCGGGTGTCACGGAGCGGGTGTCACTGGGTGCGGTTCTCACCGCGGTAGTACTCGAACACCCAGCCGAAGAGACCGATGGCGAGCATCGGGGCCGAGAAGTACGCCAGCCACCAGCCGAAGGCGATGCTCATGAAGAGCAGCGCGCCGCCGATCGCCAGGGAGAGCGGCTGCCAGCTGTGCGGGGAGAAGAACCCCACGTCGCCGGCCTCGTCGGCCACGTCGGCTTCCTTGTTGTCCTGGGCCATCTGGTCGACCCTGTTGGCCGTGAAGGCCAGGTAGAAGCCGATCATGATGGACAGCCCGAAGGCCAGGACGAGGGCGGTGGTGCCGACCGGCTCCTTCGACCACACGCCGTACGTGATGGCCATGATCAGGATGAAGACGCTCAGCCAGATGAACAGCTTGCCCTGGATCTTCACTTGCCTGCCTCCTTACCACCGGCGAGAACCTTGTCCTCGGAGTGGTGGCCGAGCTGCTCCAGCGCGGCGATCTCCGGGTGGTGCAGGTCGAACGCCGGGGATTCGGAACGGATCCGCGGCAGGGTGATGAAGTTGTGGCGCGGGGGCGGGCACGAGGTGGCCCACTCCAGCGAACGGCCGTAGCCCCACGGGTCGTCGACCTCGACCTTCTTGCCGTACTTGGCGGTCTTCCACACGTTGTAGAAGAACGGCAGGATCGACAGGCCGAGCAGGAACGAGGAGATCGTCGAGATCGTGTTCAGCGCGGTGAAGCCGTCGGCGGCGAGGTAGTCCGCGTAGCGACGCGGCATGCCCTCGGCACCGAGCCAGTGCTGCACCAGGAACGTGCCGTGGAAGCCCACGAACAGCGTCCAGAACGTGATCTTGCCGAGCCGCTCGTCCAGCATCTTGCCGGTGAACTTCGGCCACCAGAAGTGGAATCCGGCGAACATCGCGAACACCACGGTGCCGAAGACGACGTAGTGGAAGTGCGCGACGACGAAGTACGAGTCCGAGACGTGGAAGTCCAGCGGCGGCGAGGCCAGCAGGACACCGGTCAGACCACCGAAGAGGAAGGTGATCAGGAAGCCGACCGACCAGAGCATCGGCGTCTCGAAGGACAACGAGCCCTTCCACATCGTGCCGATCCAGTTGAAGAACTTCACACCGGTCGGTACCGCGATGAGGAACGTCATGAAGGAGAAGAACGGCAGGAGCACGCCGCCCGTCACGTACATGTGGTGCGCCCACACCGTCACGGAGAGACCCGCGATGGCGATGGTGGCCGCGATCAGGCCGATGTAGCCGAAGAGCGGCTTGCGGCTGAAGACCGGGATCACTTCGGAAATGATTCCGAAGAATGGCAGAGCGATGATGTACACCTCTGGGTGTCCGAAGAACCAGAAGAGGTGTTGCCAGAGCAATGCGCCGCCATTGGCCGCGTCGAATACGTGGGCCCCGAATTTTCTGTCCGCTTCCAACGCGAAGAGCGCGGCGGCGAGGACCGGGAAGGCCAGCAGGACCAGGACGGCCGTCAGCAGGACGTTCCACACGAAGATCGGCATCCGGAACATCGTCATGCCGGGAGCGCGCATGCAGATGATCGTGGTGATGAAGTTGACCGCACCGAGGATCGTGCCGAATCCGGAGAAGGCCAGACCCATGATCCACATGTCGGCGCCGACACCCGGCGAGCGGACGGCGTCCGACAGCGGGGAGTAGGCGAACCAGCCGAAGTCCGCGGCGCCCTGCGGGGTGAGGAAGCCACCCACCGCGATGAGCGAACCGAAGAGGTACAGCCAGTACGCGAACATGTTCAGCCGCGGGAACGCCACGTCGGGCGCGCCGATCTGCAGCGGCATGATCCAGTTGGTGAAACCGGCGAACAGCGGCGTCGCGAACATCAGCAGCATGATCGTGCCGTGCATCGTGAACGCCTGGTTGAACTGCTCGTTCGACATGATCTGCGTACCCGGACGGGCCAGCTCGGCGCGCATGAAGAGCGCCATCAGGCCACCGATGCAGAAGAACGCGAACGAAGTGACCAGGTACATCGTGCCGATCGTCTTGTGGTCAGTGGTGGTCAGCCACTTGACGACGACGTTTCCCGGCTGCTTGCGCCGTACCGGCAGTTCGTCCTCGTACGAGTCGTCTGCTGCCGCGGCACCCTGGGGTTCGTTGAGGATGCTCACAGTTTGTTGGTCTCCGCATTCCTGGCGGGGTCAGTCTGCTCGATGCCTGACGGCACGTAGCCCGTCTGCCCCTTCTCCGCCAGCTCCTTGAGGTGCTGCTGGTAACGCTCGGGAGAGACAACCTTGACGTTGAAGAGCATCCGGGAGTGGTCGACGCCGCAGAGTTCGGCGCACTTGCCCACGAAGGTGCCCTCCTTGTTCGGAGTGACCTCGAACGCGTTGGTGTGGCCCGGGATGACGTCCTGCTTCATGAGGAACGGCACCACCCAGAAGGAGTGGATGACGTCACGTGAAGTGAGGATGAAGCGGACCTTCTCCCCCTTCGGCAGCCACAGGGTCGGACCCGGGTTGCCGGTCTGGGGGTTGCGCGTGCCCGGGATTCCCGCGTCGTAGACGCCGCCGGCGCCCTTCGGGAAGTCCGCGAGGTAGCGGTCGGGAATCGAGGAGAGCTCCTCGGGCGTCTTGGTGGTGGCCGGCGAGCCGTCCACGTCCTCGACGTAGTTGAACGCCCAGCTCCACTGGTAGCCGACCACGTTGATGTTGTGGACGGGCTTGGTGGAGAGGGTGAGGAGCTTCGATTCATCGCGCGCGGTGAAGTAGAAGAGCACCGAGACGATGATCAGGGGGACCACTGTGTACAGCGCCTCGATGGGCATGTTGTACCTGGTCTGCGGAGGAACCTCTACCTTGGTCCGGCTACGCCGGTGGAAGAAGGCACTCCAGAGGATCAGCCCCCAGACGAGGACACCCGTGGCGAGCGCTGCCGCCCACGAGCCCTGCCAGAGGGAGAGGATCCGAGGGGCCTCTTCCGTTACCGGGGTAGGCATACCAAGGCGAGGGAAATCCTGCCAGTTGTACGAACAACCGGAGGCCGTCGCCAGGACCAGGCCCGCAGTCAGCACCTGCGGCAGCTTCCGCCGCATCGGGCGCCGCGACGAGCGGTCGGAGCCGTTGGGACTCACGTAGCGCCTTCCCGAGAGTCTCGCCCGCTACGGTCGGCGCGCCCGTATGTCTCTGGTCGGTCGCCGCCCTGTCGCGGGCAGGGGTTTGGATGTTTATGCGGACCAAACCCTACTGGACGCTATTTGGGGTCGCGCGGGGAGGGTGCCCAACGCGCCGTCCGACACCCCGAAGGGGTGGAATCCCGGCTTCCGGGCGCCATCTGACGTTCCTTCTCCTGCGTTCGCGGACGGCCGCGAGCGGCGGTGGCCGGCCCGCGGGCTAGCGTGACCGGGTGCCCTACTTCGACGCCGCCTCCTCCGCGCCCCTGCATCCCGTGGCCCGTCAGGCCCTGATGGCCTCCCTGGACGAGGGCTGGGCCGATCCCGCCCGGCTCTACCGGGAGGGACGGCGGGCCCGGATGCTGCTGGACGCCGCCCGCGAGGCGGCGGCGGAGGCGGTCGGCTGCCGCCCGGACGAGCTCGTTTTCACCCCTTCGGGGACGGCCGCGGTGCACGCGGGAATTGCCGGGGCTCTTTCGGGCCGTCGGCGTGTCGGCCGGCATCTGGTCGCGTCGGCGGTCGAACACTCGTCGGTTTTCCATGCCGCGGCCACGCACGAGGCCGCCGGGGGGTCCTTCACCGAGGTGCCGGTGGAACGGACCGGAGCGGTGGATTCCGCGGTGTTCGGCGCCTCCCTGCGCGCGGACACCGCGCTCGCCTGCCTCCAGTCCGCCAACCACGAGGTGGGGACCGAGCAGCCGGTGGCGGCCGTCGCCGCGCACTGCCGGGAGGCGGGGGTCCCCCTGCTCGTGGACGCGGCGCAGTCGCTGGGATGGGGGCCGGTCGCGGAGGGCTGGTCGCTGCTGACGGCGAGCGCCCACAAGTGGGGCGGCCCGGCGGGCGTCGGCCTGCTGGCGGTGCGCAAGGGGGTCAGGTTCGCGCCCCGGGGTCCGGCCGACGAGCGGGAGTCGGGGCGGTCGGCCGGCTTCGAGAACCTGCCGGCGATCGTGGCCGCCGCCGCCTCGCTGCGCGCGGTGCGCGCCGAGGCCGACGCGGAGGCGGCGCGGCTGCGGGCCCTGGTCGGCCTGGTCCGGGCACGGGTGGCGGCCGGGGTGCCGGACGTCGAGGTGGTGGGCGACCCGGAGCGGCGCCTGCCGCACGTCGTCACCTTCTCCTGCCTCTACGTCGACGGGGAGACCCTGCTGCACGAGCTGGACCGGGCCGGTTTCTCCGTATCGTCCGGTTCGTCCTGCACCAGCAGCACACTGACACCCAGCCATGTACTGAAGGCGATGGGGGTGCTCTCGGAAGGGAACGTCCGGGTGTCGCTGCCGTCGGGCACCGCCGCCCCGGACGTGGAGCGGTTCCTCGACGTGCTGCCCGGAGTGGTCGCCGGGGTACGGGAGCGGCTCGGGGTTCCGGCGTCCGCCGGGGCCGTCGGGGGTGCCACCGCGTCGGCCGCGTCGCTGGTGGTGGACGCGCTGGGCCGGCGCTGCCCGATCCCGGTGATCGAGCTCGCCAAGGTGATCGGTGACGTCCCGGTGGGCGGCACGGTGACCGTGCTCGCCGACGACGAGGCGGCCCGGCTGGACATCCCGGCCTGGTGCGAGATGCGGGAGCAGGAGTACGTGGGCGAGCGGCCCGCGGAGCGCGGGGCGGCGTACGTGGTCCGCCGGCTGAGCTGAGGCTTCTCCGTACGGTCCGGGCCGGGCCGGGCCGGGCCGTACGGAGAAGCCCGCGGCGGATCAGGCGAGGTGCGCGCGGACCTCGTCGGCGGCCTCGTGCCCGTACGCCTTGGCGAAACGGTCCATGAAGCGGGAGCGGCGCAGGGTGTACTCCTGGGTGCCGACCGTCTCGATGACCAGGGTGGCGAGCATGCAGCCGACCTGGGCGGCGCGCTCCAGGCCGACGCCCCAGGCGAGGCCGGAGAGGAAGCCCGCGCGGAAGGCGTCGCCGACGCCGGTCGGGTCGGCCTTCGTCTCCTCGTCGGGGCAGCCGACCTCGATGACCGGCTCGCCCGCGCGCTCGATGCGCACCCCGCGGGCGCCGAGGGTGGTGACCCGGTGGCCGACCTTGGCCAGGATCTCCTCGTCGGTCCAGCCGGTCTTGGACTCGATGAGCCCCTTCTCGTACTCGTTGGAGAAGAGGTAGGTGGCGCCCACCAGCAGTATCCGGATCTCTTCGCCGTTCATCCGGGCGATCTGCTGGGAGAAGTCCGCGGCGAAGGGGATGCCCCGGCTGCGGCACTCCTCGGTGTGGCGGAGCATCGCCTCCGGGTCGTCGGCGCCGATGGAGACGAGGTCGAGGCCGCCGAGGCGCTCGGCGACGCTCTGCAGCTCGATCAGCCGGGCCTCGCTCATGGCGCCCGTGTAGAAGGAGCCGATCTGGTTGTGGTCGGCGTCCGTGGTGCAGACGAAGCGCGCGGTGTGCAGCACCTCGGAGATGCGGACCGATCCGGTGTCCACGCCGTGCCGGTCGAGCCAGGCGCGGTATTCGTCGAAGTCGGATCCGGCGGCGCCCACCAGCACCGGGGAGGTGCCGAGCTGCCCCATGCCGAAGCAGATGTTGGCGGCGACCCCGCCCCGGCGCACGTCCAGGGCGTCGACCAGGAAGGAGAGCGAGACCGTGTGCAGCTGGTCCGCGACGAGCTGGTCGGCGAACCGGCCGGGGAAGGTCATCAGATGGTCGGTGGCGATGGAGCCGGTGACTGCGATACGCACGGGAGGCTGCTCCTGCGGGGGGGGCGGGGGGACGCGTGGGCGTTCCGGGACGGCGTGACATCTCACGCTACCCGTTTCCGCACCAAGCACCGATGGGTTGAAACTACCCGATAGTAGGTCTTTCTACCCAGGGGGATCGGTGCGTACGGTGCGGATATGCCCACACACAGCGTTGTGTCCGAGACCGAGACGAGCCTGGCCGATCTGAGGGGTGACTGCGTGCGGATGGCTCCGCACTGGGTCGTTCCGCCGAAGACTGCCACGCCGCCCGTCGCGCCGTCCCTGATTCACGGAGTCACGGTGCCGCCCGCGTCCGCCCGGCTGATCGAGGCGACGGAGGAGTACGGGGGCTGACGGCCCCGCCCCGGGACCTCGCGGAGCCCGGCCCTCCCGAGCCCGCCCCGGCCCTGGGGCCCCGCGAGCCCGACCCCGGCCCCCGCGCCCGCCCCGGTCCGGTCCGGTCCGGGCGGGAGGCTTCGCCGGTCCCGGGGCCGAACTCCCGTTCCTGGGGGAGAGATTGACCCCCGGGAAGGAACCGATCGCCGCTCCGCTCCGTCACATCCCCGTCCCCCACCCGGGGACGGGGCGGGAGCGTCCGCCCCCGGAAGCGACGGCGAAGGAGCTCTCCGGTGAGCATCGAGCGATCCGACGAGGAAGCGCCCGCCCCCCGACGGCCCACGGCCCTGATCGGCGCGGTGGTGGCCGCGGTGGTGCTGGCCGGGGGCGGCGGAGCCTGGTGGGCGGCCACGGCGGACGACGGCGGGCACGGGACGGAGAAGACGGCCGCCTCGGCACCCGCGTCCGCGTCCCCGGACCCCCTGAACATCTCCCCACCGGACGATCCGCCGGTACCGGGCTTCGCGCCCGGCGAACCCGCCCCCACGGGCGTGGTCTACCGCGCCACCGGCGACCTGCCGCGGGGCCCGGCAACGGCTCCGGTGAGCCGGACGGCCGCCACCGTGCCCCTCGCCGAGGCGGCCCGGCTCGCCCGGGCCTTCGGCATGGCGGGCACCCCGACGGCGCAGGACGGCTACTGGCGCCTGGGGGCGGGCGGCTCGAAGCCCTATCTGGAGGTCTCCCAGGAGGCACCGGGGACCTGGAAGTACCTGAGCGGCACCGGCGGCCTCTCCCCCTGCCCGTCGGACGCGGTGTGCGCCGACGGCGCCCCGGACCGCGCCCCGGTGAGCCCGCAGGCGGCGAGGGAGGCGGCCCGTCCGGCGCTCGACGCCCTGGGCCTGGGCGACGCCGCGCTCGGTGACGGCGGACTGCTGGGCGGGCAGCGGGTGGTCCGCGCCGATCCGGTGGTGGACGGGCTGCCCACTCTCGGCTGGTCCACCGACGTCCAGGTGGGGCCGGACTCCGCGGTGACCGGCGCTTCGGGCCGGCTGCTGCTGCCGACGGCCCGGGACGGCGATGCCGCCTACCCGGTGGTGGACGCGGCTGCGGCCCTGGCCTCGCTGAACGCCGCGCAGGGGTCCACGGCCGCCCCGGCCTGCGCGACGGCCGAACCCCTGGAGCGCGCGGAAGGCGGCCCGAAGACGGCCGGACCGGAGTGCGTACCGTCCTCCGGGCGCACCGCGCCTCCGACGGCGATGACGGTCCAGCGGGCGGTGTTCGGGCTCTCGGCGCAGCTCGTGGACGAGCGGCCGGCCCTCGTGCCGTCCTGGCTCTTCACCGTGCGGCCGGAGGCGGGCGGCCCGGTCTCCGCGGTCGCCCAGGTCGCCGTCGCCCCCGCCTCCCTGGAGGCGCCGTCGGCTTCGCGGCCGGCCCGCGGCGTGACGCCGGTCTCGTACACCGAGCACGGGCGGACGCTGGAGGTGACGTTCTGGGGCGGCGTGTGCGGCAGCTACACGGCGAGCGCCGAGGAGGACCGTACGGAGGTCAGGGTCACGATCACCGAGCCGCGGCCGGAGCCGGGGACGGCGTGCGTGGCGGTCGCCGAGCGGGTGACCGTGGCGGTGGTCCTGGACGCTCCGCTCGGCGGGCGGTCCGTCCTGGAGACGGCGTCGGGCGAGCCGGTCCCCCGCGCGTGAGAGCGGCGCGCACGCACGACGAAGGCGGCCCCGGAACTTCTTCCGGGGCCGCCTTCGTACGTTCTCGATCCGCGGCCGGTCCGTGGACCGGGCGCCTTCAGAGCACCGGTGAGGGTTTAGCTGAAGGAGTCGCCGCAGGCGCAGGAGCCGGTGGCGTTGGGGTTGTCGATCGTGAAGCCCTGCTTCTCGATGGTGTCGACGAAGTCGATCGAGGCACCGCCGAGGTACGGGGCGCTCATGCGGTCGGTGACGACCTTGACTCCGTCGAAGTCCTTCACGACGTCGCCGTCGAGCGAGCGCTCGTCGAAGAAGAGCTGGTAGCGCAGGCCGGAGCAGCCGCCGGGCTGTACGGCGACGCGCAGGGCGAGGTCGTCGCGGCCCTCCTGGTCCAGCAGGCCCTTGACCTTGGCTGCGGCGGCGTCGGACAGGAGGATGCCGTCGCTCACGGTGGTGGTCTCGTCCGATACGGACATCTGCTTCTCTCCCGGGTTGTACGGACTGCTTGCCGACGGTGCAACCGTCGCGCGCGCGGATTCATTCCGCGCCCGCGTCCGTCTGTTCTTTTTTCATGCTCGCACACGGCGCGCGCGAGGGTATGCGTCACATCGACGGTAACGACGTCGTCAAACTGACGCGATCCGGCTATCATAGATAACGTCAAATAGACGAAAAGACTCCCGGCGCCGACCCTCGGCCTCACCGAACGCCTCCGCCGCGCTCATCAATGACAAGAAAGGGTGCGTGACGTGACCACGGCCCACCCCCCTGTGGAACTCGATGTTCAGCCGTCGCCCCTGGCCCTGCTCCTGCTCGGCCGTGAGGCCGACCCGAGGAGCGAGCGCGGTGTGGAGTGCCCCGGCGACCTGCCCTCCCCCTCCGACCCGGACCTGGTGGAGCGCGCCCGCGCCGCCAAGGAGAAGCTCGGGGACAAGGTGTTCGTCCTCGGCCACCACTACCAGCGCGACGAGGTCATCCAGTTCGCGGACGTCACCGGCGACTCCTTCAAGCTGGCCCGTGACGCCGCCGCCCGCCCGGAGGCCGAGTACATCGTCTTCTGCGGTGTGCACTTCATGGCCGAGTCCGCGGACATCCTGACCGGTGACGACCAGAAGGTCGTGCTGCCCGACCTGGCGGCGGGCTGCTCGATGGCCGACATGGCCACCGCCGAGCAGGTCGCCGAGTGCTGGGACGTGCTGACCGAGGCGGGCGTGGCCGACCGGGTCGTCCCCGTCTCGTACATGAACTCCTCCGCCGACATCAAGGCGTTCACCGGCCGCCACGGCGGCACCATCTGCACCTCCTCCAACGCCGAACGGGCGCTGGAGTGGGCTTTCGAGCAGGGCGACAAGGTCCTCTTCCTCCCCGACCAGCACCTGGGCCGCAACACCGCCGTCCGGGACATGGGGATGTCGCTGGAGGACTGCGTCCTCTACAACCCGCACAAGCCGAACGGCGGCCTGACGGCGCAGCAGCTGCGCGACGCGAAGATGATCCTGTGGCGCGGGCACTGCTCGGTGCACGGGCGCTTCTCGGTGGAGTCCGTGGAGGACGTCCGCGCGCGCATCCCCGGCGTCAACGTCCTGGTGCACCCGGAGTGCAAGCACGAGGTCGTCGCGGCGGCCGACCAGGTCGGCTCGACGGAGTACATCATCAAGGCGCTGGAGGCGGCCCCGGCCGGCTCCAAGTGGGCCATCGGTACGGAACTGAACCTGGTGCGCCGCCTGGCGAACCGTTTCGCCGCCGAGGACAAGGAGATCGTCTTCCTCGACAAGACCGTCTGCTTCTGCTCCACGATGAACCGCATCGACCTGCCCCACCTGGTCTGGACGCTGGAGTCGCTGGCCGAGGGCAAGCTGGTCAACCGGATCGAGGTCGACCCGGAGACCGAGAAGTACGCCAAGCTGGCGCTGGAGCGGATGCTCGCGCTGCCGTAGGGCGCCCGGCACGGCCAAGAAGGGCCCGGCTTCCGCACTCCCGTGAGGAGAGTGCGGAAGCCGGGCCCTTCCGGTTGCCGCAGCGGGGTCAGACCCCGGAGTGGGCCGCCTCGCGGGAGCCGTCCGTGCCCGTGCCGGAGCCGGAGTCGCCCTGCGCGGGGACCTCGCCCTTCGCCGCGCGCTTGGCCGCCTTCCTCTTGGCCCGGCGCTCCTTGCGCAGCTCCACCATGGCGTACAGCGTCGGCACCAGCAGGAGCGTCAGCAGGGTGGAGGTGATGAGACCGCCGATCACGACGACGGCGAGCGGCTGGGAGATGAACCCGCCCTCACCGGTGACGCCGAGCGCCATCGGCAGCAGCGCGAAGATCGTCGCCAGCGCGGTCATCAGGATCGGGCGGAGCCGGTGACGGCCGCCCTCGACGACCGCCTCGACGACGCCCATGCCCTGGGACCGGTACTGGTTGATCAGGTCGATCAGCACGATCGCGTTGGTGACCACGATGCCGATGAGCATCAGCATGCCGATCATCGCCGGGACGCCCATCGGGGTGCCGGTGATGATCAGGAGGCCGAGCGCGCCGGTCGCCGCGAACGGGATGGAGACCAGCAGGATCAGCGGCTGGATCAGCGAACGGAACGTCGCGACCAGCAGCATGAACACGATCGCGATGGCCGCCAGCATGGCCAGCGCGAGGTTCTTGAACGCGTCGTCCTGGTCCGAGGTGACGCCGCCGATGGTGGCGGTCGCGCCCTCCGGGAGGTCCAGCGCCTTGAGCTTCGAGGACAGCTCGGTGCTGACCGCGCCGGTGTTCTCCTCGGTGGGCCGGGCGGTGATGGTGGCGGCGCGCTGTCCGTCGATCCGGGTCATGGAGACCGGGCCGGGGACCAGCGCGACGTCGGCGATCTGGCCGAGCTTCACCTGGCCGGCCGGGATCTCCTTGAGCTGGGCCAGAGTGGTGGCGGGCGTCGCGGACCGCACGACGATGTTCCGCTCGGTGTCGTCGAGCATGGCCTTGCCGGAGTTCGTACCGCCGACCGCGCCGGTGACGAGCGCACCGATCTTGGTCTGGTCGTAACCAGCGGCTGCGGCCTTGTCGTTGGCCCGGACCGAGATGCGCGGCACGCTCTGCGACAGGTCGCTCTGGACGTCGGTGACACCGTCGATCTTCGCGACCTCGGCGCGCACCGCCTCGGACGCCTTCTTGAGCACGTCGGCGTCGGCGGCCTTGACCACGACGCTCAGGTCCTGGCTGCCGAAGCCGCCGCCCGCCGCGATGCTGGTCTGGCCGATGCCGTCCAGCTTCGCGAGAGCGTCCTCGATCCGCTTCTGGGTGGCCTCGTACTCGCCGGAGTCCTTGAGAGTGATCTGGTACGAGGCCTGGTTGGCGCCCGTGCCACCGCCGAAGGCGGCCATGAAGCCGGAGGAGCCGACGGTGACCTGGTAGTCCTTCACGCCCTTGTCGGCGGCGATGACCTTCTCGACCTTGCGGGCCGCCTCGTCGGCCGCGGCGAGGCTCGTCCCCGGGGTCAGCTTCTGGGTGACGGAGAGGACGTCCTGCTCGCCCTGGTCGAAGAAGTTCGTCTTGAGCAGGGGTGCCATGCCGAAGGTGCCGAGCAGGACCACCAGCGCGATCACCACGCTGGTGACGCGGCGGCGGGTCGCGAAGCCCAGGACGGGGACGTAGAACCGCTGGAGCCGGCTCGTCGCCTCCTTCTCCTCGGCCTTGCGGCGGGCCTCGTCCGGGTCCTCGGCGGTGCCCTTGGGGGCACGCAGGAACCAGAAGGACAGGACGGGGACCACGGTCAGCGAGACCAGCAGGGAGGCCAGCAGCGCCGCGGTGACGGTGATCGAGAACGAGCCGAAGAGCTGGCCGACCATGCCGCCGACGAGGCCGATCGGCAGGAAGACGGCGACGGTGGTGAGCGTGGAGGCGGTGACCGCTCCGGCCACCTCCTTCACCGCGGCGACGATCGCCGCGTGGCGCTCCTCGCCGTAGCCGAGGTGCCGCTTGATGTTCTCCAGGACGACGATCGAGTCGTCGACGACGCGGCCGATCGCGATCGTGAGCGCCCCGAGGGTCAGCATGTTGAGCGACAGGTCGCGGGTCCACAGCACGATCAGCGCGAGGACCACGGAGAGCGGGATGGAGACCGCGGTGACGAGCGTGGAGCGGATCGACGCCAGGAAGATCAGGATCACCACGACGGCGAAGACCAGGCCGAGTGCCCCCTCGGTGGTCAGGCCGGAGATCGCCTTGGAGACGGCCGGACCCTGGTCGGTGACGACCGTCAGCTCGGCGCCGGAACCCAGGTCCTTGCGCAGGTCGGGGAGGATCTTCTCGACCGCGTCGGAGATCGCCACGGCGCTGCCGTCCTGGTCCATCGTCGCCATCACGGCGAGGCTGGGCTTGCCGTTGGTGCGGGTGATGGAGACCGGGGCGGCCTCCTCCTGCTTCACGGTGGCGATGTCACCGAGGCGGACCGGCTTGCCGGGCTTGCCGACCTCGGCACCGGGGACGATCCGGACGTCCTCGATCTGCTGGAGCGAGGTGAACCCGCCGCCGACCTGGATGGTGCGGCTCTTGCCGGACTCGGCGAAGGAGCCGGCAGCGGTGGTGGCACCCGCCGCCTGGAGCGCCGGGGTGAGGGACGACTGGGTGAGCCCGGCCGCCGCGAGCTTCTTGACGTCGGGGACGACGGTGACCTGCACGTCCTGGACGCCGTTGACGGCGACCTGGCCGACGCCGTCGATGTCCTCCAGCGCGGGCACCACGGTGTGGTCCAGCTGGTCGGCGAGCGCCTGCTGGTCCTTGTCCGAGGTGACGGCGAGGACCACGGTCGGGATGTCGTCGGTGGAACCGGCGATGACCTGCGGGTCGACGCCCTCGGGGAGCTGGTTGCGCGCCCGGTTCACGGCCTGCTGGATGTCGGCGACGAGCTGCTTGGTGCCCTCGTCCCCGAAGTCGAAGCTGGCCATGACGACGGCGTTGCCCTCGCTGGCGGTCGAGGTGACGCCCTCGATGCCGTCGACGGCCTTGATGGCGTTCTCGAGCGGTTCGACGACCTGCTTCTCGACCACATCGGGGGACGCCCCCTGATAGGGCGCCAGGACCGACACCATCGGCAGCTCGATGGTCGGCAGCAGCTGCTGCTTGAGCTGGGGGATCGCTATCGCCCCGAAGACGAGCGCGACGACGGAGATCAGCCCGATCAGGGCCCGTTGCGCGAGGCTGAACCTTGACAGCCAGGACATGGGTTACGTCTCTCTTCTGTGGCGTACGCGGTGACGGGCGGATGCGTGAGTCGAAGGGGACACACCCGGCCCACTCTTACGATCCCTGACGTCCCGCGGCCGGACGTCGGCCCCCCGGGTGCTTTTCACGGCCTCCGTGTACCGCAGCTGGAGTACGCCGTCTCCACCCGGTCCGCACCCCCGGCGGTACCTCCCGCCCGCGCCGCCCGGCGCCGGGTCACGCGCTCCGGGGGCGTACGAGTCCCGACTCGTAGGCGATGACGACCAGTTGGGCGCGGTCGCGGGCGCCGAGCTTCGCCATGGCCCGGTTCACATGGGTCTTGACGGTGAGCGGGCTGACGGCGAGGCGTTCGGCGATCTCGTCGTTGGAGTGCCCGGCGGCGACCTGGACCAGCACCTCGCGTTCGCGGACGGTGAGCGCGTCCAGCCGTTCGGCGTGGGCGGCGGCGTCGGGCAGCTCGTCCGAGGAGGCCGCCTGCGCGAGGAAGGTGGCGATCAGCCCCTTGGTGGCGGCCGGGGAGAGCAGCGCCTCCCCGGCGGCGGCGACGCGTATCGCCTGGAGGAGTTCCTCGGGTTCCGCCCCCTTGCCGAGGAAGCCGGAGGCCCCGGCCCGCAGCGACTCCACGACGTACTCGTCCACCTCGAAGGTGGTCAGCATGACGACCCGTACGCCGGACAGCGCCGGGTCCGCGCCGATCAGGCGGGTCGCGGCGAGGCCGTCGGTGCCGGGCATCCGGATGTCCATCAGGACGACGTCGGGTGCGGTGGCGCGGGCGAGCTCCACCGCCTGGGCGCCGTCGGCCGCCTCGCCGACGACCCGCATGTCGGGTTCCGAGTCGACCAGCACCCGGAACGCGCTGCGCAGCAGCGCCTGGTCGTCGGCGAGCAGCACCCTGATCACGCTCACGCGAGTCCCCCCGTACGGTCCGCAGCGCCCGGCCGGGCGTCCACCGGGAGGATCGCATGCACCCGGAACCCGCCTCCGTAGCGGGGGCCCGCCGTGAGGGTGCCGCCGAGCGCGGTGACGCGTTCGCGCATGCCGAGGAGGCCGTGGCCGCCGCCGAGTCCGCCCTGGGCGGGGACCGCGGGGGTGCCGCGGCCGTTGTCGAGCACGGTCACCTCGGCCACGGCTCCGACGCGTACGACGCTGACCTCGGCTCTCGTGCCGGTTCCGGCGTGCTTGCGCACGTTGGTCAGGGCCTCCTGGACGACCCGGTAGGCGGCCAGGTCGACGGCGGCGGGCAGCGGGGCGGCCTGCTCGGGGCAGGCGACCTCGACGGGGAGTCCGGCGTTGCGGAAGGTGTCGACCAGCTCGCCGAGGACGGCGAGGCCGGGCGCGGGTTCGGTGGGGGCGGTGGGGTCGCCGGACTGGCGCAGCAGCCCCACGGTGGCGCGGAGTTCGTCGAGCGCGGAGCGGCTGGCGTCCCGTACGTGCGCGAGCGCCTCCTTGGCCTGGTCGGGGCGCTTGTCCATGACGTGGGCGGCGACCCCGGCCTGCACGTTGACCAGCGCGATGTGGTGCGCGACGACGTCGTGCAGGTCGCGGGCGATGCGCAGGCGCTCCTCGGCGACCCGGCGGCGGGCCTCCTCGTCCCGGGTGCGCTCGGCGCGCTCGGCGCGTTCCCGGATCGCGTCGATGAAGGCCCGGCGGCTGCGCACGGCGTCCCCGGCCGCCCCGGCGAGGCCGGTCCAGGCGACGACGCCCAGATTGATCTGGCTGTACCAGGGGGCGGCGCCGAAGATCATCGCGGTGGCCGCGAGGGCACCGCTGGTGACCAGCCCGACCCGCCAGGTGGTGGGCCGGTCGGTGCGGGAGGCGACGGTGTAGAGGGCCACGACCGCGCTCATCACCACCGGTCCCGGCGGGTCCACGACCACGAACTCGACGACCGAGAGGCAGCAGGTGAAGCCGAGCACCTGAAGGGCCCGCCTCCGGCGCAGCGCCAGGGCCGCGGCGCCGAGCAGCATCAGGACGACGCTGGAGGTGGCGGGGGTCCGCGAGCCGAAGGAGGGCCCGTGGTGTCCGGGGCCGCCGGAGTCGGCGAAGGACGCCACGAGCATGGTCCCGAGGACGGCGAGGGCGAGCGCCGCGTCGAAGGCGAGCGGGTGCTCCCGCAGCCAGCGGCGGGCGCGCGCGAGTCCGGTTCCGAGGGTGGTCACGTCGGGCAACGGTACGGCGTGCGGGGAGCGGGGCGGCCGGGACGGCCGGCTGCGCGCTCCGGTACGCCCCCCGCGCGCGCACGCACGCGCCCCGTACGCGCCGCACCCCGGTCTCCGTACCCACACGCGCCGCCGCCCGCCCAGGGTCCGGGCGGGCGGCGGGGTGGAGTCGGTGGAGTGCTCGGTGCGGGAGTGCGGTGGGTCCGGTCAGCCGGGGATGAGCCCGTCGTCGTGGAGCATGGCGCGGACCTCTTCGAGGGTGGCGTCGGGGGACGGGAGGATCAGCTCGGACGGCTCCAGGGAGTCGTCCGGCAGCGGCGAGCCCAGCTCGCGCACCCGGCCGAGCAGGGCGTGCAGCGTGGTGCGGAAACCGGGTCCGTCGCCGCGCTCCATCTCCGCGAGCAATTCGTCGTCGAGCGCGTTCAGCTCGGCGATCGTGCCGTCGGCCAGTTCCACCTGGCCCTCCCCCATGATCCGTACGATCATGACCGTCCTCAGCTCTTGTCGTACCGGTGCGGTGACTTCTGCTGGGAGCCGGGCGCGGTGTCCTGGGAGCCGCCCTCGATGGCCTGCTGGCCCGCCGAGGTGCCGCCGGCCAGTTCGGCCTTCATCCGCTGGAGCTCCAGCTCCACATCCGTACCACCGGAGATGCGGTCCAGCTCGGCGGCGATGTCGTCCTTCGCCGTGCCGGTCGGGTCGTCCAGGGCGCCGGAGGCCAGCAGCTCGTCGATCGCACCGGCCCGTGCCTGCAGCTGCTGCGTCTTGTCCTCCGCCCGCTGGATGGCCAGGCCGACGTCGCCCATCTCCTCGGAGATGCCGGAGAACGCCTCCCCGATGCGGGTCTGCGCCTGGGCCGCGGTGTAGGTGGCCTTGATCGTCTCCTTCTTGGTGCGGAAGGCGTCGACCTTGGCCTGGAGCCGCTGGGCCGCGAGGGTGAGCTTCTCCTCCTCGCCCTGCAGGGTCTGGTGCTGCGTCTCCAGGTCGGTGACCTGCTGCTGGAGGGCGGCGCGACGGGAGAGCGCCTCGCGGGCGAGGTCCTCCCGGCCGAGCGCGAGGGCCTTGCGGCCCTGGTCCTCCAGCTTGGACGACTGGCCCTGCAACTGGTTCAGCTGCAGCTCCAGCCGCTTGCGCGAGGTCGCGACGTCGGCGACTCCGCGGCGCACCTTCTGCAGCAGTTCCAGCTGCTTCTGGTACGAGTAGTCGAGGGTCTCGCGCGGGTCCTCGGCCCGGTCGAGGGCCTTGTTCGCCTTCGCGCGGAAGATCATTCCCATCCGCTTCATGACACCGCTCATGGGCTTCGCGCGCCCCCTTCTTGACGACTGAGCTCCAGCACTCCGACAGAACCCACAGTACGGGCCCCGCATCCATTACCGCACTGTTCGGGGCCCGATGTGCTCCTCCCCAAGGACGACTGCGGCGGCCTGCCGCTCCCGCCCGAGGAGTACGAGGCGGACGCGGGCCGACCGGGGCGGATGCCCCGGTTGTCCCGGTGTCGCCCCGCTGGGCACACCGCTGAGGACGCGGGCCGTTGCCGGATCGTTCCCGCCCGGTCCGACTGCCCGCCCGCCGGACCCCGTACCCTTGGGTTTTGTGTTCCGTAGCCGTTCCAAAGAAGAGAAGGCCCCCACCGACAAGGTGACGGCGGACCTCTCCACCCAGTCCCGCGACCCCCAGGCTCCCAAGGGTCGCCCCACGCCGAAGCGCAGCGAGGCGCAGACGCAGCGGCGTCGCGCCTCGACCACGCCGGTCGACCGCAAGGAGGCGGTGAAGCGCTCGCGCGAAGCACGCCGGGTCGACCTGGCCAAGCAGCGCGAGGCCCTCGCCTCCGGCGACGAGCGCTACCTCCCGGTCCGCGACAAGGGCCCGGTGCGGCGCTTCACCCGTGACTTCGTGGACTCGCGCTTCAGCATCGCCGAGTGGTTCCTGCCGATGGCCGTGATCATCCTGGTCCTCAGCGTGATCCAGATCCGGAACATCCAGAACATCTCGCTGCTGCTCTGGCTCGGCGTGATCGTGCTGATCGTGCTGGACTCGATCGGCCTGGCGTTCCGGCTGCGCAAGCAGCTGCGCAGCCGCTTCCCGGACACCCCGCAGCGCGGCGCCGTCGCCTACGGCCTGATGCGTACGCTCCAGATGCGCCGGCTGCGGCTGCCGAAGCCGCAGGTCAAGCGAGGAGAGCGGCCCTGACCGCCGGGGCCTCGGGATTCTCCGGAGGCTCCTCGACCTGGCTCGCGGGGCTCGGCGGACTGCGCAACGTCGTCCGCCAAGAGCTCGTGGCCCGGCAGCTGGACGAGCAGATAGCCGCCCGCTTCCCCGTGGGGCGGCGCCTGCGCGTCCTCGACGTCGGGCTGGGCCAGGGCACACAAGCCCTGCGCCTGGCGCGCGCCGGTCACTCGGTGACCGGTCTGGACTCCGACCCCGAGATGCTGGCTTCGGCCCGTGCGGCGCTGGAGCACGAGCCCGAGGGCATCCGCGAGCGCGTCCGGCTGATCGAGGGCGACGGCTCGGAGACCGGCGTCCACTTCCTGCCCGGCACCTTCGACATGGTGCTCTGCCACGGCGTACTGATGTACGTCGAGGAGCCGGACGCCCTCCTGGCGGGGCTGGCCCGGGTGCTGGCGCCCGGCGGCCTGCTCTCGCTGCTCGTACGGAACGGCGACGCGCTGGCGATGCGCCCGGCGGCGGCCGGCGACTTCGGCTCGGCGCACGCCGCGTTCGACGCCGCCCGCTACACCAACCGGCTCGGCCTCCAGGTCCGGGCCGACCGGCTCGACGCGCTGACCGCCACCCTGGCGGGGATCGCGGCCCCGCTGCACGCCTGGTACGGGGTGCGCGTCTTCACGGACGGCGCGCCGGGCGACACCCCGCTGCCCGAGCCCGCCGAGCTGGAGCAGATCTTCGCCGCCGAGGAGCGGGCGGGCCGGACCGACCCGTACCGGCGGGTCGCCGCGCTCCTCCACCTCTGCGGCGTACGCGGCGAACGGACCTGAGGCCCGAGGACCCGACGGCCCTCCCCCGCCGGGGCGGGTCTCCGGGCGACCGGGGCCGTCCAGCCGCGACGGCCGGCCGGTCACTGCGCCGACTCCGCCCGGTCAGGTGGGTCCGGCCGTTCGACGCGGCCGTTCCCCGCGTCCGGTGCCCCGGTCTCCGTACGGTCCGTTCGGCCCAGCAGCACCCGCCGCCCGGCAGGGGCGAACGGGATACTCCGGACATGGACGCCTCCCCCTCCCGCCGCCGCGCGCGCCGGCTGCCGCTGTCCCTGGCCGCAGGTCTCTGCTCCCTCGCCCTGGTGAGCGGCTGCTCCGACTCCGGCACGGCCTCCCCCGAGTCCTCACCGTCGGCGGCCCGGCAGGGTTCCGCGTCCCGTGCCGTGGCGGAGCTGGAGTCCGACTACCAGCGGGTCATCAACGACGTGCTGCCCTCCGTTGTCCAGATCCAGACCGCCGACGGGCTGGGCTCCGGCATCGTCTACGACGACGACGGCAACATCGTGACCAACGCGCACGTCGTCGGCGACGAGAAGTCCTTCAAGGTCAGCGTCGCCACCGGGGAGAAGGTGCTCGACGCCTCGCTGGTCTCGTCCTACCCGGACCAGGATCTGGCGGTCGTCCGCCTCGACGACAAGCCGGACGGGCTGCGGGCGGCGAAGTTCGGGGATTCGGAGAAGGTCGAGGTGGGGCAGATCGTCCTGGCGATGGGCTCGCCGCTCGGCCTGTCCAGCAGCGTCACCCAGGGCATCGTCTCGGCGCTCGGCCGGACGGTCAGCGAGTCCCGCTCCGGCGGCGGCACGGGGGCGACCCTCGCCAACATGGTGCAGACCTCGGCGGCGATCAACCCGGGCAACAGCGGGGGCGCGCTGGTCAACCTGAACAGCGAAGTCATCGGCATTCCGACGCTCGCGGCGACCGACCCCGCCCTCGGCAACAGCGCGGCGCCCGGCATCGGCTTCGCGATCCCGGTGTCGACGGTGAAGACCATCGCGGACCAGATCATCGACAAGGGCAAGGTCACCGACTCGGGGCGGGCCGCGCTCGACATCACCGGCCGCACGGTCGTCGACGACGACTACCGGCCCGCCGGTGTGGCGCTGGTGAGCGTGGTCCGGGGCGGGGCGGCGTACGACGCGGGGATGCGGGTCGGCGACATCATCACCCGGATCGGTGACACCGAGGTCACCACGATCACCTCGCTCGCGGAGGCGCTCGCCGCCGAGCAGCCCGGGGACCGGGTCCGGGTGACGTACACCCGCGGCGGTGCCACGCGGACGGCCGAGGTCACGCTCGGGGAGATCTGACCCCGTCGGACGGGCGGGTACGGGAGCGGGCGGTCCGGGAGTCTTGGGGCCGCCCGCTCCCGTCGGGTCAGACGGTCTCCGCCTCCGGGCCGGACGCGGCCGGCGCGTCGGGGGCGGCGGGGGCGTCGGGGGCGGCGGTGCCTGCGCCATCGGTGGCGCCGTCGGCCGTGCCGGGTTCCGGGTCCGGCTCCGCGTCGGGCTCCGGGCCGGGCTCCGGCTCGGCCGCCGTTTCCGCGTGGAGGCTCATCGGGCCGTAGATCTTCGTGGAGTCGTCGAAGAGCGTCACCTGGTCCGCCCCGCCGTCCAGGAGTTCCTTCCAGAACTCGCCGATCCAGGACTCCGCGTCACCCTGCGTCGTGAATTCCTCCGGCTGCAAGGCCGGCTCCGTCTCCGTACCGTCGGACTTCTCGAACCGCCACGTCCACGCCATGTCAGCCTCCTGGGTCCTGTCGCTGCCCCGAGCCTAGGGCCTCGACCCGCGATCCCGCCGCGATCGTCGGGAAGATTGCCGCCGGGTGTGCCCGGAACCCGCCCGCGGCCCGTCCGGTGGGAACCACGACGACCGCCAAAACGGGCGGCGCGTGGCGCGGCTCGGGGGGGTGCCGCAGGTCGCGCCGCCCGCCCCGCCGGACGGGCGGGACTTTCGGTACCCGCCCCGGGGACGCGCCAGGGCCGGGCGCGCACGCCCGGCGCACACGCGGCAGGATCAAGACGTGGAACTGACTCTCCTCGGCACCGGAGCCCCCGGCGGGCTGCCCCGGCCCGACTGCCCCTGCGCCGTGTGCGCGACCGCCCGCGGCACGTCCGCGCGGGCCACGACGGCCCTCCTCGTCGACGACGCCGTGCTGCTCGACCTCACGCCGGGCGCGGCGCTCGCCGCCGCCCGCGCGGGGCACTCGCTGGCCGGGGTGCGCCAGGTGCTGCTGACCCGCCCGCAGAACGGCCCCGCCGTCGAACTGCCCCCGGGGCTCCCCCGGCCGGGCCGGGTGCCGGACGGGCAGGTGCTGACGCTGATCAGCGGGCACCGGGTGCGGGCGGTGCCGATGGACGCGCCGGGCACCGGCTACGAGGTCACCTCCCCCACCGGTGAGCGGCTGCTCTACCTGCCGCAGGGTGCCGCGCCGGCCGGGCTCGCCGAACCGTTCCCGGAGCCGTACGACCTGGTGGCCGGAGACGTGGTGGGGCGCCCCGACGCGGTGGCGCGGCTGCGGGCGGTGGGCGCGGTCGGGCCGCTCACCGAGATCGTCGCCGTCCACCTGGACCACGACGCCCCGCCCGGGGCCGAGCTGGACCGCAGGCTCGCGGCGGCCGGGGCCCGGGCGGTGCCCGACGGGGCGACGCTGGTGACCGGGGAGTACCGCCCCCTCCCCGAGGTGCCCCGCCGCACCCTGGTGACCGGGGGCGCCCGCTCGGGGAAGTCGGTGGAGGCGGAGTTGCGGCTGGAGACCTTCCCCGACGTGGTGTACGTGGCGACGGGCGGCCGGCGGGACGGGGACATCGAGTGGGCCGCGCGCGTCGGGCTGCACCGGGAGCGCCGGCCGTCCGCCTGGCGCACCGAGGAGACCTGCGAGGTCGCGGAGCTGCTGCGGGCGGACGGGCCGCCGCTGCTGATCGACTGCCTGTCGCTGTGGCTGACCGACGCGATGGACCGGGTGGACGCCTGGGACGACGGCCGGTGGGCGGACGGCGGCGAGAAGGCGCTGCGGGCCCGGGTCGCGGAGCTGGTCGCCGCCGTGCGGGAGACCTCGCGGACCGTGGTGGCGGTGACCAACGAGGTCGGTTCCGGTGTGGTCCCGGCGACGGCGGCGGGCCGGCGGTTCCGGGACGAGCTGGGGCGGCTGAACGCGGCCTTCGCGGCGGAGTGCGAGACGGTGCTGCTGGTGGTGGCGGGCCTGCCGGTGGTGCTGCGGGGGTGACCGACGGGGCCGGGGGCCGGACGGCGCGTCCGGCCCCGCGTGGCGACCGCGCCCGGACCGCGCGGGACCGCCCCTACCTCAGCCGGTTCAGTACGGCGGTCGCCATGGCCTGCTCGCCCTTGGCGTTCGGGTGGGCGGGAGCCGCGGGCGAGGCCGGCACGAGCGGCTCGATCCAGCGGTCCTCGGGAGCCTTGCACATGTCGCGCCCGACGGTGGGCCCGTAGGTGTCCACGTACTCGGCGCGGTTGCGGACCGCCACCGCGCGGAGCATCGCGTTGAGCCGCTTCTCGGTGTCCCGCAGGTAGGGGAAGTCCCCTGCCGCGAAGGGCACCGCGGGAAAGCAGCCGCTGCCGTCGTCGGGCAGCAGGTCGGGGTAGCCGACGACCAGCACCCGCGCGTGCGGCGACCGCGCGTGCACGGCCCGCAGGACGCGCTCGATCTTCGGGGCGGTCTCCGCGACGGCCTCGGTCAGCCGGTCCGTCCCGGAGGAGGTGTAGTGGTTCCGGCAGGGACCGCCCGCCGGATCCTGGACGCCCAGACCGGCGCAGGTGGCGATGATGGACCCGAACCCGATGTCGTTGCCACCGATCTGGAGGGTGACGAGACCGGTGTCGCGGCCCAGCGCCCGCAGCTGCGGGGGGTTGGTGCCCTGCGCGGTCCACATCTGCTCGGTCGTCGCACCGCCGCAGCTGACGTCCTCGAACACGGACGCCTTCGTCCGCTCGGCGACCAGGGAGGGGTAATTGCGCGCCGAGCGCGCGCAGTTCGCGTCGGTCTGCGGGAGTATGCCGGGCCCCGACGTGTACGAGTCCCCGAGCGCGACGTAACGCGGGCCGTGCGCCGCGCCTCCGCCGTACCCGTGGCCGCGACCGTGCCCCGAACTCCCGTGTCCGGCACCTCCGCCGTGCCCGGATTCCCCGCCGTGCGCCGCGGCCGGCGTCACCGAGGCCATGAGCAGCACGCAGCTTCCGAGCGCGGCCCCCGCCGCCACCGCCCGTGCCCGCCGCGCGGCCTTGCCCGTACCCGTGAGTCCGTCGTCCGCCATGTGCGTTCCTCCCCGTAGGACCTGGGCGCCGCCACGCGGGCCGGCACCGCACGACGGAGCTTGTATACCGCCGGGTAGCTCCGCGCGGCCAGAGGCGGGCGGCGGCGATTTCGCCCACCGGCCGCCCCGGCCTCTGCCGCCCGTGCCTCGCCGCCCGCAGCGCGCGCGGCCCGGGGGGCGTGGGCGGAGCCGTCGGCGGGGTGCCCTCGGGGGCGGTCGGGGGAAGGGGGCAGCGGATACTGTCCGGATACTGTTCCGCAGGGAGCCCGCCCGCGGGCTCCGGCCCCCGACGCAACGACCCGCGAGGCAGACCTCCGTGAACCTGGACGACTTCTCCGACCTGATCGAGCGCCCCGACGGCGGTGTGCGGCGCGACGCCGAGGACCGCCGGGGGCGGCTGATCGTCCCGCCCGGCGCGCTCGGCCGGCTCGACGAACTGGGCGAATGGCTGTCCGCCGCACAGCAGACCGTGCCGGTCCGGCCGGTGGACCAGCCGCGCGTGGTGCTCTTCGCCGGTGACCACAAGGTCGCGGAGCTCGGCGTCTCCGGCCGCGCCGCGGGCAGCGCGTACGAACTGGTCCGCGCCACGCTGGACGGGGCGAGCCCGCAGGCGGTGCTGGCCCGGCGGTTCTCGGTGCCGGTACGGATCGTCGACGCGGGTCTGGACTGCGACCCGGAGCTGCTGCCGGAGTCCGTGGTGCGCAGCCGGGTGCGGCGGGGCGCCGGCCGGATCGACGTGGAGAACGCGCTGACCGCCGAGGAGGCCGCCGCGGCCGTGGCGCTGGGCATCCGGATCGCGGACGAGGAGGCGGACTCCGGTACCGACCTGGTGGTGCTGGGCGACCTCAGCGTGGGCGGCACGACGGCGGCGTCCACGCTGATCGCCGCGCTGTGCGGCACCGACGCGTCGGTGGTGACCGGGCGCGGTGGCGCGGGGATCGACGACCTGGCGTGGATGCGCAAGTGCGCCGCGATCCGGGACTCGCTGCGCCGGGCCCGTCCGGTCCTCGGCGACCAGCTGGAGCTGCTGGCGACGGTGGGCGGCGCGGACCTCGCGGCGATGACCGGGTTCCTGCTCCAGTGCGCGGTGCGGCGGCTTCCGGTGATCCTGGACGGCGTGGTCTCGGCGGCCTGCGCGCTGGTGGCGCAGCGGGCCGCGTTTCGGGCGCCGGACTGGTGGCTGGCCGGGCACGCGAGCGGTGAGCCCGCGCAGGCGAAGGCGCTGGACCGGATGGCGCTGACGCCGCTGCTCGACCACGGGGTGACGGTCGGCGGGGGTACGGGCGCGCTGCTCGCCCTCCCGCTCGTGCGGGCCGCCGCCGCGTTCGCCGCCGAACTGCCGGAGCGCGAGCCGGAGGAGCCCCCCGGGGAACCGGATGCCGAGCCGGACGAGAAGCAGGACGCCGGGCTGGGCGCCGAGGTGGCGGACCCGGCGCTCTGAGTACGGGTCAGGGCTTCGGGCCGGGCAGCGGTACCCGGTCCGGGGCCCCGCCGATCAGGTCCTGGAACCTGCGGCGGGGCCCGGCCCAGCGCACGTCGTGGTGGTAGGCGCGCAGCACCGCGCGGGCGCGGGCCCTGTGGCGGCGGCCGTAGAACCGCTTGGCCCACGGAGAGGCGGGGCGGGCCAGGCGCAGCGCGCCGATCAGCGCCACGAAGGGGACGAGGGCGCCGACGACCGCCATCCGCGCCTTGCCCTTGAAGAGGGCGATCAGCACGAAGAGGAAGTTGACGACCATCGTCAGGACGAGGCCGAGCCGGCCGTTCTCCTGTTCGTCCGTCAGCTCGTCCACCCCGAGGGGCGAGAAGCCCGCGAGGGCCAGCAGCACGAGCGAGGTCGTCAGCACGACCATCTCCACGCTCTGGCGGCCCTGCTCCGTCCAGTAGACGTCGTCCAGGTGCAGGATCAGCGCGAACTCGTCCAGCACCAGCCCCGCCCCGACCCCGAAGACCACCGCGAAGACCATCGCGGTGACCCCGTGCTGGCCGCTGGCGACCGCGCCGAAGCCGCCGAGGACGGAGAGCACGACACCGGGGACGACGTGGTGGACGTGGACCCCGCCCGGGGTGATGTTGCGGAACGGCCCCTTCCCGGCCCGGATCATGCGCGTGATGGTGCGGGTGATGGCGAAGGTCAGCACGAACGCGGCCAGCGCGAGGAGCAGCGGCAGCTTTCCCGGTTCGGTGATGTTGGTGTACCACCAGTGACCCATGCCACCCTCTCCCGATCGGTCACCCTCATGCATATTCGTCATATCTTGTCCGATTGACTGGCGTTGCGCACGGGCTACCGTGCTCGCGGTGACCTCCCTGAACAGCCACGGCCTCCGCTTCGCCTTCGGCACCCTCACCGTGCTCCCCGTCCGCGTCACCCGCTGGGACCGCGACACCGCCCGTGCGGGCATGCTCCGCGCACCGCTCGCCGGGCTCGTGGTGGGACTGCTCGCGGCGGCGCTCGGTTCGCTGGCGCTGCTGGCCGGCTCGGGTCCGCTGCTCGCCGCCCTCGCCTCCGCCGCCGTACCGGCCGTACTCACCCGGGGCCTCCACCTGGACGGACTCGCGGACACGGCGGACGGGCTCGGCAGCGGCAAGCCCGCCGAGGACGCGCTGCGGATCATGAAGCAGTCGGACATCGGGCCGTTCGGCGTGATCACTCTGCTCTTCGTGCTGCTGGCACAGGTCGCCGCCGGTTACGAGCTGTACGCGCGCGGCTGGCAGCAGGGCGCGGCGGGCGCGGTGGCGGCCGGTGTCGTCGCCCGTCTGGCCCTGACGCTCGCCTCGCGCCGGGGCGTACCGGCAGCCCGCCCGGAGGGGCTGGGCGCGGCGGTGGCCGGCACGGTCCCGGGGCCGGGGGCGGTCCTGGTGGCGGCGGTCGCGGTCGCGGCCTGCGCCGCGGCCGGGGCGGTGTCCGGGGCGGGCGGGGCCGCGCACCACGCGCTCGCCGCGCTGCTGGCCCTCGGGGCGTCCGAAGTGCTGCTGCGGCACTGCGTGCGGCGGTTCGGCGGGGTGACGGGGGACGTGTTCGGCGCGGTGGAGGAGACGGCGGCGACAGCGGCCCTGGTGGTGCTGGTGCTCGGCTGACGGGAGGCCGGGGGCCGCAAGGAGCCGCTCGGGGCCGTACGGGAGGCCGGGGGCCGTACGGGCCGGATCAGGGTGCCGCGGGCTCCCCCGGGTCCGTCGCGCAGCTCCTGCGCCAGGCACCGAGCTCGTACTTCTTCTCCAGCGAGCTGAGCCCGAGTGCGCGCGAGCGGGCGCAGAACGCGGCGGCCGGCAGCTCGTACTCGACGTGGAAGACGGCCTTGTCCGCCTCGACGAAGGGGACCAACTCCTCGCACTCCTCGTACTGGGCGCACTGCTCGTTCACCGCGAAGTCGAAGTCCGGTTCGAGGGCGGGGATCTGGTCCAGGTCGTTCTTGAGGCCGACCGCCAGGCCGTGGCGGTGGGCGATGCGGGCGATCAGCCGGTTGTACGCCAACTGGTCGGCGGCCGTGAGCGGGAAGCCGGTGTCGTTGCGGTAGCCGTCCATGTTGTCCGGTTCCACGGCGTCGAAGCCCTTCTCGGCGCACATCGCGATCCGGGTCTCCATCAGGGGCTCCAGGAGGTCGGTGCGCCTGATGTCGAGCCAGCGCTCGCCCTCCCAGCCGTTGCCCTTGCCCAGCAGGGCCGCCGGGAACGCCTCGGCGTCCGGACGGAAGTCCTCGTGGGCACCGGTGGAGAGGTAGCAGATGACCTTGCTGCCCCGGTCGTGCAGACCGGCGACCGCGGCGGCGTCGTGGTCGAAACCGTCGATGTCGTGGACCGGGACGTCCACGGCGGGGTCGAGCCGCCCGGAGAGCTGCCACTGCCAGTCCAGGCCGGGCCGGGGGTGCCACCACCCGGCCGCCTGGTCCGCCGGGTCCGCCGGGTCAGCGGGAGCCGTTGGGGAACCCGGAGCCGCCGAGACCGTCGGGGCTTTGCCGGATCCTCCCGAGGTGCAGCCGGAGAGCAGCGGAGACACCATCAGGAGGGTGACCGCCACCGGCCGGCCCAGCCTCGTCCCGTACACCTTTTCCGACCCCGTTCCCGTATCCGTACATGCCGTACATGCCGTGCGCGACGCGGCACGCCCTCGTCCCGCCGTCGCCAACGACCCTATGTGACCGGCCGGTTCGTCCCGCGCACCGCGTGGAGCGGCCCGGGCGGGCGGCCGGGCGCGTCCCGGACGCCTCCCGGCCGGTCAATACCGCCGTGGTTGCGCCGAAACGGCGCGCGTAGGCTCATTCCCTGCGCATAGCGGGCGCATCTACGATGCGCCGGGCACGGTCGGCCCACCCCCTCGACCGATCCAGTTACTCAACGGAAGCGAGAATTCACCACCGTGACTGCTCTCACTCTCAGCACCGCAGGTGCGGCGACGCTGCGCGCCGACGCACTCGTCGTCGGCCTCGCCAGGGGTTCCAAGGGGCCGGTGCTCGCGCCGGGCGCCGAGGCCGTGGACAAGGCCTTCGGCGGAAAGCTCGCCGCCGTCCTGGAGACCCTGGGTGCCACCGGTGCCGAGGGCGAACTCATCAAGGTCCCCGCCGCCGGAGGCCTCAAGGCTCCCGTCGTCATCGCGGTCGGCCTGGGCGCCGTCCCGGACTCGGACGACGCCTACGACTCCGAGATCCTGCGCCGCGCCGCCGGTGCCGCCGCCCGCGCCCTGGGCGGCGCGAAGAAGGCGGGCTTCGCCCTTCCGGCCTCGACCGTGGAGGACGCCGGAGCCGTCGCCGAGGGCGCGCTGCTCGGCGCGTACGCCTTCACCGCCTACCAGGGCGGCGAGAACAAGCTCGCCCCCAAGCCGGTCAAGGCCAACGGCCCCAAGCTGCCGCTCGCCGAGGTCACCGTCCTCGGCGCCAAGCCGCGCGACAAGGCCTTCAAGGCCGCCGCCGCGCGCGCCGTCGCCGTGGCGGAGGAGATCAACCGCGCCCGCGACCTGATCAACACCCCGCCGAACGACCTCTTCCCCGAGTCCTTCGCCGCCGTGGCCACGGCCGCCGGCAAGGAGCACGGCATCAAGGTCCAGGTGCTCGACGAAAAGGCCCTGGTCAAGGGCGGCTACGGCGGCCTGATCGGCGTCGGCCAGGGCGCCGCCCACGGCCCCCGCCTGGTGAAGCTCGCCTACACGCACCCGAAGGCGGAGAAGACCCTGGCCCTGGTGGGCAAGGGCATCACCTACGACTCGGGCGGCATCTCGCTCAAGCCGGCCGGCCACAACGAGACGATGAAGTGCGACATGAGCGGCGCCGCCGCCGTGTTCGCCACCGTCGTCGCCGCGTCCCGTCTCGGCCTGCGCGTCAACGTCACCGGCTGGCTGGCGCTCGCGGAGAACATGCCCGGCGGCAACGCCACCCGCCCGGGTGACGTGCTGCGCATGTACAGCGGCAAGACCGTCGAGGTCCTCAACACGGACGCCGAGGGCCGGCTCGTCCTCGCCGACGCGCTGACCCGCGCCTCCGAGGAGGCCCCCGACGCGATCGTCGACGTGGCGACCCTGACCGGCGCGATGGTGCTGGCCCTGGGCAACCGCACCTTCGGCATCATGGCCAACGACGACGCCTTCCGTACGACGATCCACGAGATCGCCGAGGAGGTCGGCGAGGCGTCCTGGCCGATGCCGCTCCCCGCCGACCTGCGCAAGGGCATGGACTCCCCGACCGCCGACATCGCCAACATGGGCGAGCGGATGGGCGGCGGCCTGGTGGCCGGTCTGTTCCTCAAGGAGTTCGTCGGCGAGGGCATCGCCTGGGCGCACCTGGACATCGCGGGCCCGGCCTTCCACGAGGGCGCGCCGTACGGCTACACCCCCAAGGGCGGCACCGGCTCGTCGGTCCGCACCCTGATCCGTCTCGCGGAGCGCACCGCCGACGGCGACCTGGGCTGACCACCCCGGTCCGCCGGGACCGGAAGTCCAGGACCGAGGTCCCGGACTTCCGGCCTGTGACCAAGTCGTACAGCCCCGGGCGGATGTCCGGGGCTGTACGCATTGCGTGCGCCGCGGGAACCGCGAGAGGCGCCGCCCGGCCGGGTTTCGCTCTGGACGAACTCGGCTGAATCCGTACGTTTCTACGCGGAAGCGACCCGCGGCGGGGCCCGCGGCGCCCCGTCCGGACCGGGCCCCGCGTCCCACCGACGGTCAACAAGTGCGAAGATGGGTTCTCGGCAGGACAGGGCCCCCACCACAGGGCCGAACGACTCAAGCGGCCGAACACCAGCCGACCGGCCGGTCACACCCCACGGGGCCCGGCGTACGGCGCACATGCATGGAGGACGTGACGTGGCGAACGACGCCAGCACCGTTTTCGACCTAGTGATCCTCGGCGGTGGCAGTGGCGGTTACGCCGCGGCCCTGCGCGGAGCGCAGCTGGGCCTGGACGTCGCCCTGATCGAGAAGGGCAAGGTCGGCGGTACCTGCCTGCACAACGGCTGCATCCCGACCAAGGCGCTGCTGCACGCCGGCGAGATCGCCGACCAGGCGCGCGAGGCCGAGCAGTTCGGTGTCAAGGCCACCTTCGAGGGCATCGACATCGAGGCCGTCCACAAGTACAAGGACGAAGTGATCTCCGGCCTGTACAAGGGCCTGCAGGGTCTCATCGCCTCGCGCAAGGTGACGTACGTCGAGGGTGAGGGCCGCCTGTCGTCCCCGACCTCGGTGGACGTGAACGGCGAGCGCATCCAGGGCCGCCACATCGTGCTGGCGACCGGCTCCGTGCCGCGCTCGCTGCCGGGCCTGGAGATCGACGGCAACCGCATCATCTCCTCGGACCACGCGCTGAAGCTGGACCGTGTCCCGAAGTCGGCCATCGTGCTCGGCGGCGGCGTCATCGGCGTCGAGTTCGCCTCGGCGTGGAAGTCCTTCGGCACCGACGTGACCATCGTCGAGGGCCTGAAGCACCTGGTCCCGGTCGAGGACGAGAACAGCTCGAAGCTTCTGGAGCGCGCGTTCCGCAAGCGTGGCATCAAGTTCAACCTCGGCACCTTCTTCGACAAGGCCGAGTACACGCAGGACGGCGTCCGCGTGACCCTCGCCGACGGCAAGACCTTCGAGGCCGAGGTGCTGCTGGTCGCCATCGGCCGCGGCCCGGTGTCGCAGGGCCTCGGTTACGAGGAGGCCGGCGTCGCGATGGACCGCGGCTACGTCCTCGTCGACGAGTACATGCAGACCAACGTGCCCACCATTTCGGCCGTGGGCGACCTCGCCCCGACCCTCCAGCTCGCGCACGTCGGCTTCGCCGAGGGCATCCTCGTCGCGGAGCGGGTGGCCGGCCTGAAGGTCGTCCCGATCGACTACGACGGCGTGCCGAAGGTGACGTACTGCCACCCCGAGGTCGCCTCCGTCGGCATCTCCGAGGCCAAGGCCAAGGAGATCTACGGCGCGGACAAGGTCGTCGCCCTCAAGTACAACCTGGCGGGCAACGGCAAGAGCAAGATCCTGAAGACCGCGGGCGAGATCAAGCTCGTCCAGGTCAAGGACGGTGCCGTGGTCGGCGTCCACATGGTCGGCGACCGCATGGGCGAGCAGGTCGGCGAAGCACAGCTGATCTACAACTGGGAGGCGCTGCCGGCCGAGGTCGCGCAGCTCATCCACGCCCACCCGACCCAGAACGAGGCCATGGGCGAGGCCCACCTCGCGCTGGCCGGCAAGCCGCTCCACTCCCACGACTGATCCAGTCCCGGGCGACGACCGACCACTTCCGCAATTCGTAAGGAGCAACCGAAACCATGTCGGTTTCCGTAACCCTTCCGGCGCTCGGCGAGAGCGTCACCGAGGGCACTGTCACCCGTTGGCTGAAGGCCGAGGGCGAGCGCGTCGAGGCTGACGAGCCGTTGCTCGAGGTCTCGACCGACAAGGTCGACACCGAGATCCCCTCCCCCGTCTCCGGCGTCCTGGCCTCCATCAAGGTCGCCGAGGACGAGACCGTCGAGGTCGGCGCCGAGCTGGCCGTCATCGACGACGGCTCCGGCGCCCCCGCCGCGGCTCCGGCCGAGGCTGCCGCTCCGGCCGCCGCGCCCGCCGCCGAGGCTCCGACCGCCCCGTCGACCGAGACCGAGGCCCCCGCCCCGGCCCCGACCGCCGAGGCCACCGCCGGCGCCTCCTCCGCCGAGGGCACCGACGTCACCCTGCCGGCGCTCGGCGAGAGCGTCACCGAGGGCACCGTCACCCGCTGGCTGAAGGAGGTCGGCGAGGAGGTCACGGAGGACGAGCCCCTGCTCGAGGTCTCCACGGACAAGGTCGACACCGAGATCCCGGCCCCGGTCTCCGGCGTGCTGCTGGAGATCGTCGTCGGTGAGGACGAGACCGCCGAGGTCGGCGCCAAGCTCGCCGTCATCGGTGCCAAGGGCGCTGCTCCGGCCGCCCCGGCCGCTGCCCCGGCCCCGGCCGCCGCTCCGGCCCCGGCCGCTGCCCCGGCCGCCGCCCCGGCCGCTCCGGCTCCGGCCGCTCCCGCCCCGGTGGCGCCCGCCGCTCCGGCGCCCGTGGCCGCCGCCCCGGCCCCGGTCGCCGCTCCGGCCCCGGTCACCCCGGTCGCGACCTCCGGTGACGACGGCGCGTACGTCACGCCGCTGGTCCGCAAGCTCGCTTCGGAGAACGGCGTCGACCTGGGCGCGGTGAAGGGCACCGGCGTCGGTGGCCGCATCCGCAAGCAGGACGTCGTCGCCGCCGCGGAGGCCGCCAAGGCCGCCGCCGCCGCTCCGGCCCCCGCTGCCGCCGCCGCTCCGGCCGCCTCCAAGGCGCCGAAGCTGGAGGCGTCGCCGCTGCGCGGTCAGACCGTCAAGATGACCCGCATGCGCAAGGTCATCGGCGAGAACATGATGAAGGCGCTGCACTCGCAGGCCCAGCTGACCTCGGTCGTCGAGGTCGACATCACCAAGCTGATGAAGCTGCGCAACCAGGCGAAGGCCGCGTTCGCCGCCCGCGAGGGCGTCAAGCTGTCCCCGATGCCGTTCTTCGTGAAGGCGGCGGCCCAGGCGCTGAAGGCCCACCCGGTCATCAACGCCCGGATCAACGAGGACGAGGGCACCATCACGTACTTCGACTCGGAGAACATCGGCATCGCCGTGGACGCCGAGAAGGGTCTGATGACCCCGGTCATCAAGGGTGCGGGCGACCTGAACATCGCCGGTATCTCGAAGAAGACCGCCGAGCTGGCCGGCAAGGCCCGCGGTGGCGGCCTCACCCCGGACGACATGTCGGGTGCCACCTTCACCATCAGCAACACCGGTTCGCGCGGTGCGCTGTTCGACACCGTCATCGTGCCCCCGAACCAGGCCGCCATCCTGGGCATCGGTGCCACGGTGAAGCGCCCGGCCGTCATCGAGACCGCCGAGGGCACCGTCATCGGCATCCGTGACATGACGTACCTGTCGCTCTCCTACGACCACCGTCTGGTGGACGGCGCGGACGCCGCCCGTTACCTGACCTCGGTCAAGGCGATCCTGGAGGCCGGTGAGTTCGAGGTCGAGCTCGGCCTCTGAACGACCCGGCTGTAACGAGCCTCACCAGCAGCGCCCCCGTCCGGACCACCTCCCGGGCGGGGGCGCCGCCGTATTGTCTAGACACCGCGGCCACCCCGGTGGCCGGGGCCGGTCGCAGTCGGCGCACCGGTTCGCCCGAAGGAGCACCTCATGACCCCGCCCGTCGTCCACTCGCTGCGCGAACAGATCCGCGAGCACATCGTGGACGGGATCGTCAGCGGGCGCTGGAAGCCGGGCGAGCGGATCGTGGAGCGGCGGATCGCCACCGAGCTGGAGGTCAGCCAGACGCCGGTGCGCGAGGCGCTGCGCGAGCTGGAGACGCTGCGGCTGATCGAGTCGGCGCCCAACAAGGGTGTCCGGGTCCGCAACCTCACCGCGGCGGACCTGGAGGAGAGCTATCCCGTGCGGGCGGGCCTGGAGCAGATCGCGGCGGAGCTGGCGGCCCCCGCTCTCGTCGCGGACTGCTCGGCCCTCCAGCCGCACGTGGCGGCCCTCTACGAGGCCGACCGGGCGGCCGACGGAGAGGCGCAGGTGCGCCACACGGTGGGCTTCCACCGGGAGCTGGTGCGGGCGGCCGGCAACGCGGTGCTGCTGCACACCTGGGAGGGGCTGGGCATCGAGGTGTTCACGGCCCTGTCGATCCGGTGGCTGGGCACGGTGCAGAAGTCGTACGCGGAGGAGCACGAGGCGCTCATCGACGCCTTCCTGCGGCAGGACCCGCAGATCGGGCCCCTGGTCAAGGCGCACGTGCTGGGCTGCGCGCCGCGCGCCTGAGGCCCGGTGGCGAGGGCCGTACGCACCCCCGTGCCCGGGTGTGCGAGGGCGGGGCGCGAGGGCGGGGCGCGAGGGCGGGGCGCACCCCTTTCCGCCCGGGTGCGCGAGGGCCGGCCTCGTGGGTCGTGCGTACCGCTCGCCCAGGTCCTCGGCGGTCGGAGCCGTACTTGTTATTTCTCACGCCCGCGTTGCCGTCAGATTTCCCATCTGTCACCGCCATCGCTCTTCCGAGCGAACCGTGACCGTTTTACACCACTAAATCCCGTCACTCCGTGCCCCATTTGGCGGCACCCCATGCCATTTTCTTCATATCGAGAAGTTTTCCCTTTCAACCCTTTGATCGATCATCGATCAGGGATTTACAGTTCTTCGCGGGCCCACCGGCCCGTCGCCCTGTCCTGCCAGTCAGGGATTTCTCCACCCCCTCCCACTCCGGAAGGCGGCGATCATGACCGACCCCGTAGGAAAGCGTCCGAGCGAACTCGACCAGTTCCCGGACCGCGACCCCGAAGAGACCGCTGAATGGGCGGCCTCTCTGGACGCCGTGACCAAGGCCGCGGGGCCGCATCGCGCCGCGTACCTGATGAGGCGTTCGCTCGAACACGCCGAAGGCGCCGGTCTCGCGCTGCCCAAGCTGCTGGAGACCGACTACGTCAACTCCATCCCGACCGCCGCCGAGCCCGAGTTCGACGGCGACCTGGAGATGGAATCCCGCATCACCGCGTGGAACCGCTGGAACGCGGCGGCCATGGTGACCCGCGGGGCGAAGTACGGCGTCGGCGGCCACATCGCCACGTTCGCCTCGGCCGCCTGGCTGTACGAGACGGGCTTCAACCACTTCTTCCGCGGCAAGGAGGGGGACGGCTCCGGTGACCAGCTCTACATCCAGGGCCACGCCTCCCCCGGCATCTACGCCCGCGCCTTCCTCGACGGCCGGCTGAGCGAGCAGCAGCTCGACAACTTCCGCCAGGAGTCGGGCGGCGACGGCCTGCCGTCCTACCCGCACCCGCGGCGCCTGCCCTGGCTGTGGGAGTTCCCCACCGTGTCGATGGGCCTCGGCCCGCTGTCGGCGATCTACCAGGCGCGCTTCAACCGCTACCTGGCCAACCGCAACATCAAGGACACGTCCAACTCGCACGTCTGGGCGTTCCTGGGCGACGGCGAGATGGACGAGCCCGAGTCGACGGCCGCCCTGGCGCTCGCCGCCCGTGAGGGTCTCGACAACCTCACCTTCGTCATCAACTGCAACCTGCAGCGTCTCGACGGCCCGGTCCGCGCCAACTTCCGCGTGGTCCAGGAGCTGGAAGGCGCCTTCCGCGGGGCCGGCTGGAACGTCGTCAAGACGCTCTGGGGCAACGCGTGGGACGAGCTGTTCCAGCTCGACACCACCGGTGCGCTGGTCCGCCGCCTCCGCGAGGTCCCGGACGCGCAGTTCCAGACGTACGCCACCCGTGACGTCGCGTACATCCGTGAGCACTTCTTCGGTGCCGAGCCCGCGCTCGTCGAGCTGGCGAAGCTGCTCACCGACGCGAAGATCGCCGAGTGTTTCTACACCTCGCGCGGCGGTCACGAGGCCCGCAAGGTCTACGCGGCGTACAAGGCGGCCCTGGAGCACAAGGGCGCCCCGACCGTGATCCTCGCCCAGACGGTGAAGGGCTTCACGCTCGGCAAGGGCTTCGAGTCCAAGAACGCCAACCACCAGATGAAGAAGCTGTCCCTGGACGAGTTCAAGGACATGCGCGAGCTGCTCGGCCTGCCGATCCCGGACAGCGCCTTCGAGAGCGGTGTGGTGCCCTACGGTCACCCCGGCGCCGACTCCCCCGAGGTCCGCTACCTCCAGGAGCGCCGCGCGGCCCTCGGTGGCCCGGCCCCCGCCCGCCGGGTGCACGCCGCGGCCCTGCCGCAGCCCGAGGAGCGCGCGTTCGCCGCGCTGAAGAAGGGTTCCGGCAAGCAGGAGATGGCCACCACCATGGCCTTCGTCCGCCTCGCCAAGGACCTGATGCGGGACAAGGAGACCGGCAAGCGCTGGGTTCCGATCGTCCCGGACGAGGCCCGTACCTTCGGTATGGAGTCGCTCTTCCCGTCGGCCGGCATCTACTCGCCGCTGGGCCAGACGTACGAGCCGGTCGACCGCGACCAGCTGATGTACTACAAGGAAGCCAAGGACGGCCAGATCCTCAACGAGGGGATCACCGAGGCCGGCTCGATGGCGGACTTCATCGCCGCGTCCACGTCGTACGCGACGCACGGCGAGACGATGATCCCGTTCTACATCTTCTACTCGATGTTCGGCTGGCAGCGGACCGGCGACCAGATGTGGCAGCTCGCCGACCAGCTCGGCAAGGGCTTCATCGTCGGCGCCACGGCCGGCCGTACGACCCTGACGGGTGAGGGCCTTCAGCACGCGGACGGCCACTCGCACCTGATCGCGGCCACGAACCCGGCGTCGCTCAACTACGACCCGGCCTTCGCGTACGAGATCGCGGTGATCGTCAAGGAGGGTCTGCGCCGGATGTACGGCGAGCCCGTCGAGGGCGAGGACTCCAACGTCTTCTACTACCTGACGGTCTACAACGAGCCGAAGCCGCAGCCCGCGATGCCGGAAGGCGTCGAGGAGGGCATCGTCAAGGGCCTGTACCGCTTCAAGGAGGGCACGCCGGCCAAGGCCGACGCGCCGCGCCTGCAGCTGCTGGCCTCCGGTACGGCCATCCACTGGGCCCTGGAGGCCCAGGAGCTGCTGGCCGCCGACTGGGGCGTCACCGCCGACGTGTGGTCCGCCACCTCGTGGGGCGAGCTGCGCCGCGACGCGCTGGAGGCCGACGCCGCGCTGCTCCGGGGCGAGGAGCGGGTGCCGTACGTGACGCAGGCGCTCGCCGGTGCCCCCGGCCCGGTGCTCGCGGTCAGCGACTGGATGCGGCAGGTTCCGGACCAGATCAGCCAGTGGGTGGAGCAGGACTGGTCCTCGCTCGGCACGGACGGCTTCGGCCTCTCCGACACCCGTGACGCCGCCCGCCGCCACTTCGGCGTCGACGCGCAGTCGGTCGTCGTCGCGGCCCTGGCCCAGCTCGCCAAGCGCGGCGAGGTCCCGGCCGCCACGGTCAAGGAGGCCCGGGAGCGCTACGGACTCTGATCCGCAGGCCCTGACGCCCTCGCACCGAACGCCGTGGCCCCTCCGGAACACCGGAGGGGCTGTCTCTTATACAC
>NZ_JBHWYX010000057.1:36139-46963 GCF_042728795.1 Streptomyces sp. NPDC060184 | reverse complement strand
CGTGAGCAGCAGGTTCAGGGTGAGCGAGGGGTAGCGCCTGGCGTGCAGCAGGTTGCGGCGCAGCATCGTGGACGAGTCGCGCACGGCGAGGGAGAAGGTACTCATCGGGCGTTCTCCTCGGGGAGGTTCGGCTGGGGTCGTTCGCTCTGCCGGTCCGCCCGGCCCCGCTGATCCGCCTGGTCGGCGTGGTCCGGCCCGTCCGCCCGGTCGGAGTGGTCCGCCTGGTCCGGGCGGCTTTTTCGGCCCTGCTGGTCCGGCACGGCGCCGCCGGTGAGGGCGAAGAACACGTCGTCGAGGTCGGGGGTGTGGACGGTGAGTTCGTCGGCTTCGACGCCCGCGGTGTCGAGGCGGTCGAGGATGGTGCGCAGTGCGCGTTGGCTGCCGTCGCTGAGGATCTGGAGGGCGAGGGCGTCGTCGTCGCGGGAGGCGTCGGGCAGTGCGGTGGCGGCTTCGCGGTAGGCGGTGGGGTCGGTGAAGGCGAGGCGGACGTGTCCGCCGGGGACGAGGCGCTTGAGTTCTTCGGCGGTGCCTTCGGCGGCGATCCTTCCGTCGTGGAGGACGGCGATGCGGTCGGCGAGTTCGTCGGCTTCGTCGAGGTACTGGGTGGTGAGGAGGACGGTGACGCCGCCGGTGACGAGTGCGCGGATGATGCCCCACATGGTGTGGCGGGAGCGGGGGTCGAGGCCGGTGGTGGGTTCGTCGAGGAAGATGATCCTCGGGTCGCCGACCAGGGTCATGGCGATGTCGAGGCGGCGTTTCATGCCGCCGGAGTAGGTGGAGGCGGGCTTCTTGGCCGCTTCGGTGAGGTCGAACCGTTCGAGCAGTTCGGCGGCGATCCGCTTGCCCTCCGCCTTGGGCAGGTGGTGCAGGTCGGCCATGAGGAGCATGTTCTCCTCGCCGGTGATCAGTCCGTCGACCGCGGAGAACTGCCCGGTGACCCCGATCGTGGCGCGTACCGCCTGCGGGGCGGTCGCGAGGTCGTGGCCCGCGATCTGTACCTGTCCGGCCTCGGCGGTGAGGAGGGTGGAGAGGATCTTGACGACGGTGGTCTTGCCGGCGCCGTTCGGGCCGAGGAGCGCGAAGACGGACCCGGCCGGGATGCGCAGGTCGATGCCGTCGAGGACGGTCTTGTCGCCGTAGGACTTGCGCAGACCGATGGCGGAGACGGCGGCCGGGGACGGGTGGTCCGCACTTCTTCTGGATGTGGGCATGACAGGTTTCGGCATGGGAGGCCTCGCGGTCGTCAGGAGGGAGGTAAGGGAAAAAGCGGGTGAGGGGTGGGCGGGGAGGGCGGCCGGAGCCGGCCCTCCCCGCGGTCAGGCCGTGGCGCGGCGGACGTCGATGTTGCCGTGCCGGGTGCGTGCCCGGACCTTGACCGTGCTGTCGGCGCTGTCGGAATCGGCCGGCGCCTCGGACGCGGTGAGCGTGTTGCGTACCTGGCCCGAGCCCGAACTCGCGTCGAGCCAGGCGGCCGAGCCCTCCCGGATGCCGATCTCGATGGCGCCGTAGTTCGTCTCCAGCTGGAGCGTGCCACGGACCGCTTCACCCACGCGCAGGGTGCCGTGGGCGGTGGTGGCGGTGACGGAGTCCTCCGCGCGGTGGATCTCGATGTCGCCGTGGGCGCCGCTCACCCGCAGTTCGCCGGTCGCGGCCCGGACGGTGGTGGTGCCGTGCGAGTTCTTCAGTACGCCCGGCCCGTCGACGACCCCGACCCGCAGGCTCCCGGAGCTGGTGGTGATCTCGGCCCTGCCCTCGATCCGGTCCACGGTGATCGAGCCGTGAGACGCGGTCAGGTGGAGGGGGCCGGTCGTGTCGAGGCGTACGTCGCCGGACGAGGTCTTCACGCGGACCTCGCCGAGGCGCCCCTCGCCGAGCACCTGGGCCCAGGCGCCGGTCATGTCGACGCGCGAGCCCGACGGCAGTTCGACGGTGACGTCGACGACGCCGGTACGACCGAACAGGCCGGACTTGGGCGTCCTGATGGTCAGCGTGCCGTTCGCGTGCGTCACCTCGGTCTGACCGGCCGCCCGCACGTCCATGTCCCGCTTCGGGTCCCGGGGGCGTACCGCGACCACGGTGTCGAGGCGGGCGTCCGCCGTGAACTGGATGGAGCCGGCCTCCACGCGTGCGGTGACCGAGATCGCTTCAGGGGTGTCGAAAGAAGGCATGGCTGTCCCGTCCTCCGGGGTCTTGAGGTCGTCCCTGCTGGTGGGACGTGTCATGGATGAGGGATGTGCTGGTGTCTGCCCGCTCGGGAGGCGTCAGGCCGGGACCGGCTTCAGCGGACCCAGCCGGTGAAGCTCTGTCCGAGCGTCTGCGCCTTCTCCGTCGCGCGCGGCCGGCTGCCGTCGACGGCGGCCGACACGGCCCGCACGAGCCACGCGTTGACCGACAGGCCCTCGCGGCCGGCGGCCTCCTCGGCGCGGGTCTTGAGGTGGGCCGGCAGGCGCAGGTTGATGCGGGCGGTGCCGCCCTCGTCGCCGTCGGCGGGCGCCTGGGCAAAGACCGGCGGCTGCGAGGCGGGCGCGGCCTGCTCCGCGGGAGAGTCGGTGGGCGGTCGTGTCACCACGAAGTTTGGATCGAGTCCCCGCAGCCGTACGTCGACCGAGCCCGGGGCGAGCTCGCGGGTGACCTCGTCCATCGCCGCGGAGAGCACGTTGAGCAGGGTCAGCCGGGTCGCCGATTCCAGGGGGGCGGTGAGCCTCTCCGCCAGCTCGCGGGCTTCGTCGCCGCCGGCATCGGCGGCCACCGCGAGTTCGCGGCGGAGGGTGTCGACATACGGGGTGAGGTCCATGACGCCATGATGGCACCATTGTGGCGCCATGCGCAAGTGTGGAGGCGCCGGTTGCGGGGTGCGCTCCGGACGTACCGCCCTGACCTGCGGAAATGAGAGACGCCCTCGTAACTCGGTGGGGTGCTCGGGGGTGTCGGGTGGTGCCATGCGGCGCCAAGTGATGCCATGTGGCGCCACGCGGTGCCAGGCGGTGTCATGTGGCGCCAGGCGGTGTCATCGGTGCCGGGCGGTGCCTCAGGCGGGATACGCGTGGGTCTGGGCGGCCTTGACCGCGGCCCAGACCGTGGCGCCGGGGCGCAGGTCGAGTTCGGCGGCGGCGACCGTGGTGAGGTCGGCGGCGAGGGGGAGTTCGCCCGCGAGATCCGCGCGGATCTGGTCGCCGTGCGTCTCCAGCCCGTCGACCTCGCACCGCCAGAGGTTGCGGGCGCTGGAGCCGGTGGGGCGTTCCCGGTGCAGGGTGACCGCGTTCGGGGGGAACGCGACGAACACCGGTCCGGCGAGCTCCTCGGTGGTGGTGATCTCCGGACCGGCGTCGAGCCGGACGGTGTGGCCCTCGGCCTGCCCCCGGTAGAGGTTGAGTCCGACGAGCTGCGCGATGTAGTCGGTGCGCGGGCGGCGGGCGATGTCCGTCGGTGCGCCCTCTTGGACGACCTGGCCGCGCTCGATCACGACCAGCCGGTCGGCGAGCACCATCGCGTCCAGCGGATCATGCGTGACCAGCACCGCGACCGCCTCGAACTCGGCCAGGTGCCGCCGGAGTTGGGAGCGGACATCGAGGCGGGTGCGTGCGTCGAGCGCGGCCAGCGGCTCGTCGAGCAGCAGCAGCCGGGGGTGGGTCGCCAGGGCACGGGCGAGCGCGACGCGCTGCGCCTGGCCGCCGGAGAGGCGGCGCGGCTTCGCCCCGGCCCGGTCGGCCAGCCCCATGCGGTCCAGCAGCGCGGCGGCCTGGGCCCGCGCCTCGGACTTGGCGACGCCCCGGCAGCGCGGCCCGAAGGCCACGTTGTCCAGGGCCGACAGATGGGGGAAGAGCAGATAGTCCTGGAAGACGACTCCGACCGGACGCGACTCCGGCGGCGCGCCCGTCAACTCGGCCCCGTCCAGCCGCAGACGGCCCTCGGAGAGCGGAGTGAGGCCCGCGAGCGCACGCAGCGCCGTGGTCTTCCCGGCGCCGTTCGGTCCCAGCAGCGCGACGACCTCGCCGGGCCGGGCGCTCAGCTCCACGTCCAGGCGGAAGGCCCCCCGGTCCACGACGAGCCGGGCGTCGAGCCCTTCGGCCGGCGCCGGGGAGTCAGGAGCGTCGGAAGCGGACGCGGACGTAACCGTCATGACGCCGTCATCCAGCGGTCGCGCAGCCCCGCCAGCACCGCGATCGACACCGCCAGCAGCACCAGACTCAACGCGATGGCGGCCTCCGGGTCGTCCTGCAGGGCGAGATAGACGGCCAGCGGCATGGTCTGCGTACGGCCGGGGAAGTTGCCCGCGAAGGTGATCGTCGCCCCGAACTCGCCCAGCGCGCGGGCCCAGGCGAGTACGGCACCCGCCGCGATGCCGGGGGCGATCAGCGGCAGGGTGACCCGCCGGAACGCCGTGAAGCGGGAGGCGCCCAGAGTGGTGGCCGCCTCCTCGTACCGGGGGTCGGCGGCCCGCAGTGTGCCCTCCACGCTGATGACGAGGAAGGGCATGGCCACGAACGCCTCGGCCACGATCACCCCCGCCGTGGTGAACGGCAGCGTGATGCCGAACCAGGAGTCCAGCCACTGCCCCACCACACCGTTGCGGCCGAGCGCCAGCAGCAGCGCCACACCCCCCACCACGGGCGGCAGCACCAACGGCAGCGTCACCAGGGCCCGTACGAACCCGCGCCCGGGAAAGTCGGTGCGCGCCAGCACCCAGGCGAGCGGCACACCCAGCACCAGACTCACCGCGGTGGCGGCGGTGGCCGAGATCAGCGACAACTGGAGCGCCTGCCAGACCTCAGTACTGGACAGCTGCTCCGGCATGCTCCGCCAGGGAGCCCGTACGAGCAGCGCGACCATCGGCAGCAGCAGGAACACGAGGCCGAGCAGGGCGGGCAGCAGCAGCGGCAGCGGAACCCGGCCGCGCCGACCCGTGCCGCCGCCCCGGCCCGTATCGCGGTTCCGGCCGGTATCGCGGTTTTGTCCCGTGCTGTCGCCCCGGACGCGGCGAAGCCGTGACCGGCCCACCGAAGGGCCCGTCACGGCGTCGGACGCGGTCTGCCGCTTCACGGCTTGATGAACCCCGCCCCGGTCAGCACCTGCCGGCCCTCGGCGGACTGCACCAGCGCGATGAACGCCTTCGCCGCTTCGGCGTTGGGGGCGTTCTTCAGCAGCGCGATCGGGTAGTCGTTGATGGCGTCGGCGGACTCGGGGAACTCCACACCCTCCACCTTGTCACCCGCGGCCTTCACATCGGTCTTGTAGACCACGGCCGCGTCGGCTTCCTTGAGCTCCACCTTGGTGAGCGCACTCTTCACGTCCTGCTCGTAGCTGACGGGGGTGAGCTTGAGCCCGGCGGCGTCCAGGGCCTTCTGCGCGGCGGCGCCACAGGGCACCGTCTTGTCGCAGAGCACGACCTTCAGACCGGAGTCCGTGAGGTCCTTGAGGGTGGCGACCTTGTCCGGGTTGCCGGGCAGGGTCGCGATCTCCAGCTGGTTGCGCACGAATGTGGCGGGCGTGCCCACCGCGTCCTTCGCGTCGGTGACGATCGCCATCGTCTTGGCGCTGGCGGCGGCGAAGACGTCGGCCGGGGCTCCCTGGGTTATCCCGGCGGCCAGGCTGTCGCTGCCTCCGAAGTTGAAGGTGACCTTCGTCCCCGGGTGGGCCTTCTCGAACGTGGACCCCAGTGTCGTGAAGCTCTCCTTGAGCGACGCGGCGGCGAACACGGTCACCGTGCCGGAGAGCTTCGGGTCGGCGTCGGCGGACGCGGAAGCCGAGGCGCTTGCCGGGGTGGCGGTGGCGTCCGAGGAGGAGTCGTCGGAGGAGGAACAGGCGCTCAGCGCCAGCAGCGCGGCGACTCCCACGCCCGTCCACTGCAGGGTCCTACGGGTCCGGCGGGCGGAACGGGTCATCACGGGGTCTGCTCCCTCTGGTCGACGCGAATGCACGGACCGATCATACTGGCGCAGATACCAGGGGGAAGACCCGAATTACCTCGCAACAGCTGCGGTGCGGATGCTTCGGGTGGGGCATATGCGGTTCCCGAGCGTCGTCCGCGACCGTCAATTCCCGGACATGCGTCAGCCCCCGGGATCACGTGGTCCCGGGGGCTGGGGGAGGACGGGGCTGCTCGGATCAGACCCGGTCGATGTGCACGTTGGTCGACTTCACGCGGGCGGTGGCCTCCATGCCGACCTCCAGGCCCAGTTCCTCCACCGCCTCGCGCGTCAGCAGGGAGACCAGCCGGTGCGGCCCGGCCTGGATCTCGACCTGCGCGGCGACATCACCGAGCTTCACCGCCGTGACGATGCCCGCGAACGCGTTGCGGACGGAGGTGTACGGAACCTCGTCCTCGCCCCCGCCCGCGCTCCCGGCGACCTCGACGGAGAAGGCCGCCAGGTCCCCGCCGTCGATGAGCCGGCGTCCACTCTTGTCGCGGTGCGTGGCCACCCGGCCGGCGTCGGCCCACCGCCGTGCGGTGTCCGGGCTCACGCCCAGAAGGCGGGCCGCCTGGCCGATCGTGTAGGACTGCATGGGCGTCACGGTAGGTTCCCGGCCCGCGTGGACGCAAACGCGGAGGGTGCCTGCGGATACCGACCCCGTCGCAGGTCGGGCGGGCCGTGCCGGAGCCGGACGGGCGGTTCGGCGTCCGGGACTACGGCACGCGGGCGGTCCACTCGTCGCCGCTGTACTTGGTGGCGGCCAACTCCTCCGCCCGCGCGAGCTCGTCGGCCGTGACGCGGCCGTCGGTGAGCCCGTAGCGGTTGCGGAAGGAGTCGACCATCCGCTCGATGACCGTCTCGCGCGGCAGCCCCGTCTGGCGGCGGAGCGGATCGACCCGCTTCTTGGCCGACTTCGTGCCCTTGTCGGACATCTTCTCCTTGCCGATGCGGAGGACTTCGAGCATCTTGTCCGCGTCGATGTCGTAGCTCATGGTGACGTGGTGCAGTACCGCCCCGGGACCGCCCTTGGGCCCGGTCACCCGCTTCTGCGCGGCGCCCGCGATCTTCCCGACCTCGGTCGCGATGTCGTTGAGCGGCTGGTACCAGGCCTTGATGCCCATGTCGCCGAGGGCCGCGAGGACCCAGTCGTCGAGGTAGGCGTACGAGTCCGCGAAGGAGAGCCCCGAGACGAGGGAGGCCGGCACGGACAGGGAGTACGTGATGGTGTTCCCCGCCTCCACGAACATGGCACCGCCCCCGGAGATCCGGCGCACCACCCGTACGCCGTGGCGGGCCGCGCCCTCGGGATCGACCTCGTTCCGCAGGGACTGGAAGCTGCCGATGATGACCGCGGGGGCGCCCCACTCCCAGACGCGGAGCGTCGGCGCCCGGCGCCCGGCGGCCACCTCCTCGGTGAGTACCTCGTCGAGCGCCATGTGGAGTTCGGGGGACTGGGGGCCCTCGTGGATGAACTGCCAGTCGTAGTCGGTCCAGTCCGTGGCGTGGGCGAGCGCGCGCCGCACCGCCACCGCGATGCCCTCGGTGGTGATCCCGTACATCACCGTGCCCTCGGGCAGCGCCGCCTCCACCCGTGCGGCCAGTCCGGCGGCGTCGGTGTCCGCGGGCGCTCCTTCCAGGGCGGCGTCGACGGCCGTGATGGCCTCGTCGGGCTCCAGGAAGAAGTCCCCGGCGACCCGTACGTTGCGCAGGGCACCCGCTTCGACGTCCAGATCCACGACGACCAGCTTGCCGCCGGGCACCTTGTACTCACCATGCACGGCTTCGCTCCCCTCGGCGCGCGACGTGCTCCCCGAGCCTGATGCTCAGAAGTCCTCGAAATGCGCGCACATGCTCCGTATCGCACCTTAACGCTCACTCGTGCCGGGCGGCCCTGCGGCTTCCGGAGGGCGTACGGCCATCGCCAGGAGCACGCGCCGCGCGGCGGTTGCCGGAGGCCGTGAGGGGGCCCTGCCCGTGCTCCTCCGCGTCCCCCGCCACGGTCCGCGACGGCCGACGGCCCGCGCCCTTTGCCGGAGCGGTGGGGCACGGGCCGTCGGCCGTTCGGGCGTCGCGGTCACGGCCTTCCGGCCCGCGTGGCCGATGCCGGGACCGGGAGGTCAGTGACCCACGACGATGCGGTGGATCAGGTCCTTGCCGTCCGTGCCCGAGCCGGACTTGTCGACGACGTACGCGACGCCGTCCGCGACCGTGACGTGGTTCGGGTTGGCGCCCGTGGCGAGGGTCTCGACGACGGCGCCCTTCTTCGGGTCGACGACCGTCACGTTGGCGTCGGTGCGGTTGACGACCAGCACGCGGCCCGACTTCTTGTCGGTGGCGACGGCCAGCGGGCCGTTGCCGGTGGCGACGGTCGACGTGACGGCGCCCTTCTTCAGGTCGATGACCGAGAGGGTGCCGGCGGTCTGGTTCGCGGTGTACGCGGTCTTGCCGTTGGCGGACAGGGCGACCGAGATCGCGCCGTCACCGGCGGGGATGAAGCGCGGAGCCTTGTGCGGGGCGACCTCGATGACGCGGTCGTTGTTCAGGTCGGTGGTGTAGACCGCGCCGGTCTTCTCGTTCAGCGTGAGGCCGGTCGGGCTCGAACCCTCGATGGTGACGCGGCCCTTCTCCTTGAACGTCTTGGAGTCGAACGCGACGAGGCTCGCACCGGCGAAGCTGCTCGCCCACACCGTGTCGTGCTTCTCGTCCACGACGATGTCGCGGCCGTGCGCCACGTCCGGCAGGGTGGCGAGGTGCGCGCCGGTCTTCTGGCTGTAGACCGAGACCGTGTTGCTGCGGGTGTTGGTCGTCCACACGGTGTTGTGCTCGTCGTCCACCGCGACACCGTAGACGGCCTCGACCGCGCCGGTCGCCGCGTCCGTGACCGGCGGCACGATGGTCTTCTCGACCTTCAGGGTCCGCGGATCCACCTTCAGCAGGCTGGAGTTGGTGACCGGCGGGCGGCCCACGGCGGTGGTCGCCCACAGCACGTGGTTCCGCTCGGAGTACGAGGACTGGTACAGGCCCGTCGCCAGCGAGGCGGACGTGACGGTGGAGGCGGATCCGCCCTTGTGGGCCGTGGCACTGGCGGTCGCCGTGCCGGCCAGAGCCAGCGAACCGCCGACGGCGAGAACGATGGCGGTGCTGATGGAGCGGCGGGTTACAGACGTCATGCTGCGTCAATCTCCTTGACTGGTGCGCCTCTTGTGGCGAGGCGTTACTTAGAAGGTTAGCTTAGCCTTACCTAAGTTCTTCATATTTCGGGGTGGTGTGCGTCACAGTTCTCTGTGGCGGTGAACCTCCCGGGACCCAAACGCGTCGCGGGGCGCCGTGCGCGTCGAGGCGCACAACGCCCCGCGACGGTCCAGGGGTTGTTCAAGTGGGCCTTCCGCGGCCCTTCGTGGGGATACCGACTGCGTGACGCGGCGTCAGGCGTTGTCAGGCGTTGTCGGGCTGCGGCTGCGGCTGCGGCTGCTCCTGCTGCGGCTTGCGTCGGCGGAGGACGAAGGTCGTGGCGCCCGCCGCTCCGGCGGCACCGCCGACGGCTGCGGCTCCGGCCGCCCAGGCGATCGTCGCGTACGAAACCCCGGCCTCGACGCTCTGCACCGAGGCGGCGTTGACGGTCGCGTCGGTGGTGGTCGTCGCCGTACCCGAAGAGGGGGAGGACGGGGAAGTGGCGGCATCGGCGGTCAGGACGGTGAAGTCGACCTTGAGCGTCGTGGAGGGGTTCGGGGCGAGGAAGCGCAGCCAGTGCGCTCCAGGTGTCACCTCGGCCGGGATGTCGACGTCTCCCTCGAACGACCCCCCGGCGTCGATGTCCCACTGGCCGAGGATGGCGTCGTCGTCGAGCTTGATGGTGACGACCTGCGAGGCGGGGAAGTTCGCGACCTTGAAGTGCAGTTTCCCGCCCGGCTGGACCTCGCTGGCGGTGATCTCCGCCTTCGCCCCGCTCGCGTTGGTGGCGCTGGCGGGTGCGCCCGTGGCGGCGGGGACCGCCGCGGCCGAGCCGTCGACCGCGGCGGAGCCGGTGCCCGTCGTCCCGCCCGTACCGCTGGCGGTGGCCGAGGCGTCCGCGCCGGAGGTGACGGTGAAGCCGGCCTTCGTGCTGGTGGACGGGTTCGGGGCGAGGAAGCGCAGCCAGTGCGCGCCCTTGGTCGCGGTGGCGGGGACGGTGACCGTGCCCGAAAACGTGCCGTCCGCCGCGATGCCCCCGGGCCACTGCCCGATGATCTCGCCGTCGTCGAACTTCACGGTGATCTGCTGTCCGGCGGGGTAGCCCGTCAGCCGGAAGGACACCTTGCCGCCTGCGGCGACGCTCGAACCCGCGGTGATGGTGGCGGAAGTGGCGGAGGTGGCGGTGCCGTCCGTGGACGAGCCGGAGCCGTCCGTGGACGAGCCGCCGGTGCTCGTACCTCCGGTGCCGGTACCGGAGTTGCCCGTGCTGCCGGTCGATCCGCCCGTGGAGCCCCCGGTGCTGGAACCGCCGCCGCTCGATCCGCCGTTGCCCGAACCGCCCGTGGCGGACGAGGAGGTGACCGTGAAGTCGGCCTTCAGGCTGGTGGAGGGCTCCGGGGCGAGGACGCGCAGCCAGTGCGCGCCCTTGGCCGCGGTCGCGGGGACGGTGACGGTACCCGTGAACGTGCCGTCCGCCTTCACCGCGGCGGTCCACTGCTTGAGGATCGTCTGGTCGTCGAGCTTGACCGTGATGTCCTGGCCCTTCACGAAGCCGGACAGCGCGAAGGAGACGGAGCCGCCCGCGGCGACCTTGGTGGTGCCGAGCTGGATCCGCGGGGTGGCCGGCTCGGGCGTGGTGGGGGCCGCGGTGACGGTGAGTCCGGCGCTCTTGAGGCTGGTCTGCGGGGCGAGGAGGCGGAGCCAGTGGGCGGTGCCGGGGGTGGTGTCGGCGGGGATGGTG
>NZ_JBHWYX010000057.1:0-36040 GCF_042728795.1 Streptomyces sp. NPDC060184 | reverse complement strand
ACGGTGCCGGAGACGCTGCCGTCGGAGCCGCTGGTGAACTGGGCGAGGAGTGCGGCGTCGTCGAGCTTGACGCTGACCTTGCTGTCCGCGGGGAAACCGGTCGCGGTGAAGGAGACGGTGCCGCCCGCCTGCACGGACGTGGCACCCAGGGCGACCGACGGCGTGGCGGTGACGGTGAGTCCGGCGCTCTTGAGGCTGGTCTGCGGGGCGAGGAGGCGGAGCCAGTGGGCGGTGCCGGGGGTGGTGTCGGCGGGGATGGTGACGGTGCCGGAGACGCTGCCGTCGGAGCCGCTGGTGAACTGGGCGAGGAGTGCGGCGTCGTCGAGCTTGACGCTGACCTTGCTGTCCGCGGGGAAGCCCGTCGCGGTGAAGGAGACGGTGCCGCCCGCCTGCACGGACGTGGCGCCCAGGATGACGGCCGGGGCCGACGCCTCGTCAGCCGCAGAGGCGACGGTTCCGGTTGCCCCCGGGTCGTCGCTCGCCGCCGCGAGCGGCATCGACAGCACGCCGAGGCCCAGCGTCGCCCCGGCGGTGAGCGCGGCAACCCGCGCGACCCTGCCCCGGGTGCCGCGCAGCGGCGATATGGAGGTACGGAAAGGTCTGTCTGCGCTCATGGCGTGCTCCTGGCGGGCAAGAAAGGCAAGAAAAAGTGCATGGAGAGATGCGGCGTCCACTGACCGGTACGGCAGGATGTCGCCAACAATTGGTTAGGTTAGCCTAACCAATCTAGGGGGGTGTGGGGGTCCCTGGTGGTGCCCGCGGTGGCCGGGAGGAGAGAGGTAAGGTAAACCTTACTTGTCACCGTTCTTCGGAGTTCGCCCGCATGTTCGCGTCCGCACCGCCCGAAGGGGCTCCCCTCCACCCGCCCAGGACGCCCCGTCCCGACGCGGTTCCGCTCCTCGCGGCACCCGGCGTCGAACTGCCGGGACCGGAAGGGGCCGAGGAGTTCTGGGCGCGGATGCGCGAGCGAGGGACACCGCTGATCGCCCCCGATCCGCAGGGCAGCCCCGACCACGCGGCCGTCACCTTCCTCTGGCGCGGCACGGAAGCGACCCGGGCGGTCCAGGTCATGCCCAACAAGCTCGGCGACCCGCGCGCCCCCGAGGGCAACCTGATGACGCATCACCCGGGCACGGACATCTGGCACTGGACGCTCCGGCTGCGCCGCGACTGGCGCGGCACCTACGACTTCCACGTGGACGAGGGCGACGGCCCCGAGGCCGGAGCGCCCGGCTACTGGCAGTGGCTGCGGACCCGGCGCCACCGCGACCCCCTCAACGCCCGCCTCCTGCCCCGCCGCTGGGGTGGCGAAGCGGTGTCCTGGGCGGAGATCGGGGAACTCCGGTCCGTCTCGGACTGGGAGCCCCGCCCCGGTACGCCCCGGGGCAGGGTGACCGAGCACGGCGTCCTCAGCGAGCACCTGCGCGAGGAGCGCCGGGTCTGGCTGTACGAGCCGCCCGCACCGGCCGGGGACTCCGCCGGACCTGCCGAACTCCCCGTACTGGTCGTGCTGGACGGCGAACACTGGCAGCCGGAGCTCGGACTCGCGAACCTGCTCGACAATCTCGTCGCGGACGGCCGGATACCGCCGACGGCCGCGATCCTGGTGGACTCGGTGGACTCCGGATCCCGTTGGCGGGACCTCGCCTGCAGCCCCGCCCACGCGGCCTTCCTGGCGCAGGAGTTGATTCCGTGGGCGGCGCGGAGGCTGCCGCTCACGGACGATCCGGCGCGCACCGTGATCGCCGGGCAGAGCCTGGGCGGCCTGGCCGCGACGTACACGGCGCTGACGGCCCCGCACCGCTTCGGCAACGTTCTGGTCCAGTCAGCCTCCTACTGGTGGCCGGACGGGCCGGAGCCGGAGTGGCTGACCGGCCGGATCGCCGCCGCCCCGCGCCGGCCGGTACGGTTCCGGCTCTCCTTCGGCGAGCAGGAATGGGTGGCACTGCCCGCCGCGCGGCGGCTGCGCGACACCCTCGCAAGGGCCGGATACGACCACCATTACCGCGAGTTCAACGGCGGGCACGACTACTTGTGGTGGCGCACGGAGATGGCGGACGGGCTGACCGGACTGCTCGGTCCCGGGGTCCGACCCGTACGGCGAAGCCCGATCCGTACGGCAGGGCCGCTCACACCGCCACCGCGCACGCCGCGGTGAAGCCGGCCGGCACCTCGACGTCGGTGAGGTTCCAGCCGGCCGGGGACGCGGCCGGGGAGGGACCCGTCCCCAGGTAGGCACCCCCCAGCGCCTCGCCCGCGAGCCCCTCGCCGGTGCCCTTGAGGTACGCCTCCTTGCGGGTCCAGCAGCGGGCAAAGGCGGCCGGGCGCTCCGCCGCCGCCATGCGCGCCAACTCCGCCTGCTCGGAGGGGTGCAGGGACTGCGCGACATCCGTGGCCGTCCGCTCCGAAGGGAGCCGCTCGACGTCCACCCCGACCGGCCGGGCGGCCAGCGCCACCACCGCCAGGCCGTCCGTGTGCGACAGCGAGAAGCGCACCCGCTCACCGGCGGGCCCCGCGACCGCGGGCCGCCCGTGCGGGCCGCCGCACCCCGGGCACGCCAGCCGGACCAGCGTCACCCGGGCGGGCGGGAGCTCCAGAACTCCGCCCAGCAGCACGCGCAGCGCCGTGTGCGAGGCCGTGTACATCGCCCGGTCCTCGGGGCGCCGGAACGCCGCGGCCCGGCGCCGCTCCTCCTCGTCGAGGACGACCGGGCCGGCGTGCTCCTCGCCCCAGGGCCGCACCCACCACAGCAGCGGGCCGCCGCCGTCCAGCGCGGACGGCCCCGGAGGCCGGTCACCCGGCGTCCAGGGCCGCGCCGTTGCCGACGTACTCATCACCGGGCGGTCGCGCGCGAGCGGTCGAGCGGGTCGGTCGGGTCGGTCATCCGTCGAGCTCCTTCAGCCGGGCCGCGAGGACGGTCGCGACGGTGTCGAGGTTATCGCCCTGGAGGAGCCGCGCGTGGGTGCAGTCGAGATCGTGGTTGACGATCTCGCCCGTCACATGGGCGTGCCAGGCCTCCCGGGTGAGCCAGTCCTCCGCCCTCGGTGCGGCGGCCGTGAAGAACAGCACGTCGCCCCGGAAGGTGTCGTGCCGGTGCTCGCGCATCAGCCGCGCGTGGTGCGGAACGATGTCGACGATCCGGGACAGCGTGCGGTCGCTGAGCCCGGCGAGCGGACTGCCCGCCCGGCGCAGAGTGGCCAGGACGTCGTCACGGGTCTGTTCGTCCGTACGCTCGAAGCCGGCCATCCGCAGCACCGCCGTGAGCGCGTCGCCCTCCTCGGGGGCCGGGCGCGCGCGCCACATCTCGGACGGGAACGCGTCCAGCAGCGCCAGGAGTTCGACCTCCTCGCCCGCCTCCTGGAGCAGCACCGCCACGGCCTGCGCGAGGACACCGCCCACCGACCAGCCCACCAGCCGGTACGGCCCGTGGGGCTGGACCGCACGCAGCCGCTCGGCGTAGTCGACGGCCTGGTCCCGCAACGTCGCCGCCAGGGGCTCGTCGTCGGTCAGCCCGCGCACCTGGACGGCGTACAGCGGCTGTCCGGCGCCGAGGCGGGCCGAGAGGCCCGCGTAGCACCACGCGATACCGCCCGCCGGGTGGAACGCGAAGACCGGAGGCCGGCCGCCGCCACCGCGCAGCGGCAGCAGGACGTCCAGCGCGTCGTCGGCGCCCGCCCCCGGGCCCGCGAGGCGTGCCGCCAGGGCGGCCGGGGTCGGCGTCTCGAAGAGTGAGCCGATCGTCAGCTCCGTCGCGCACTCCTCCCGTACCCGGGCCACCAGCCTCATCGCGAGCAGCGAGGTGCCGCCGAGGTCGAAGAACGCGTCGTCGGGACCGGCCCCCTCGACGCCGAGGACGTCGGCGAAGAGCCGGGTCAGCTTCTCCTCCAGCGCCCCGGACGGACGCCGGGCCCCGCTGCCGCCGGTGAACACCGGTGCGGGCAGGGCGCGTCGGTCCAGCTTGCCGGCCGGGCTCAGCGGGAACGCCGCGAGGACGACCACCGCCGCCGGGACCATGTGGTCCGGCAGTACACGCGCCAGCGCGGCCCGCACCTCGGCCGGGTCCGCCTGCCCCTGGACGTAACCGACGAGGCGCTGCTCGCCGTCGTCCTCGCGGACCAGGGCGCAGGCGCCCTCCACGCCGGGCTGCGCGGACAAGGCCGCCTCGATCTCGCCGAGTTCGATGCGCTGGCCGCGCAGCTTCACCTGGTGGTCGGTGCGGCCGAGGTACTCGACCTCGCCCTGCGGAGTCCACCGTGCGAGGTCGCCCGTCCGGTACATGCGGCTGCCGGCCGGACCGAAGGGGTCGGCCACGAAACGGGTCGCCGTCAGCTCGGGGCGGTCCAGGTAGCCGCCGGCCAACTGCCGCCCGGCGAGGAAGAGTTCCCCGGGAACCCCGGGCGGGCAGAGCTGGAGCGCCGCGTCCAGCACGTACAGCCGGGTGTTCCACACCGGGCGCCCGATGGGCACCGGACCGCTGCCCTCCGCCGCGCAGGTGTGGTGGGTGACGTCGACGGCCGCCTCGGTCGGGCCGTACAGGTTGTGCAGCCCGGCCTCCGGCAGCGTGCGCGCGAACAGGTTCGCGGTCTCGCGGGCCAGTGCCTCGCCGCTGCAGAACACCCGGGTGAGCCCGGTGCACCGTGCGGCCTCCGGCTCCGCGAGGAAGACCTGGAGCATCGACGGCACGAAGTGCATGGTGGTGACGGCCTGTTCGCGGACCAGGCGGGCCAGATATGTCGGGTCGCGGTGGCCGCCCGGCTCCGCTACGACGAGGGTCGCGCCCTCGCGCAGCGGCCAGAAGAACTCCCACACCGACACGTCGAACGAGGACGGAGTCTTCTGCAGCACCCGGTCCCCGGCGGTCAGCCGGTAGGTGTCCTGCATCCACCGTAGGCGGTTGTCGATCGCCCCGTGCGGGACGACGACCCCCTTGGGGCGGCCCGTGGAGCCCGAGGTGTAGATGACGTACGCCGGGTGTGCGGGTGTGAGCGGGCGGCACAGGTCGGTCGGCAGCCGGTCCGAGACGTCGAGACCCGCCAGCACGACGAGCGGGGCGGCGCCGCCCTCCGGCAGCCTGCCCGCCCGGTCGGCCACCGCGCAGACCGGTGCCGCGTCCTCGATCATGTCGAGCAGGCGCCGGCGCGGATAGTCCGGGTCGAGCGGAAGATAGGCCGCGCCCGTCTTCAGGATCGCCAGCAGCGTCACGATCAGCTCGACGGACCGGGGGACCGAGAGGGCCACCACCGTGTCCGGTCCGGCGCCGAGATCCCGCAGGTGGCGGGCCAGCCGGTTGGCGCGGGCGTTCAGCTCCGCGTACGTGAGCGACTCCTCGCCGTACACCAGAGCCGTCGCGGCGGGCGTCCTGCGGGCCTGCGCCTCGATGGGGCCGATCAGGTTCGTCGCCGGGAGCGTACGCTCCGTGCGATTGAACTCCTCGAGGACCAGAGAGACTTCGTTCTCAGTGGCGATGGTGTGGGTGGCGAGCGGCAGACGCGGGTCCGCCTCGGCGAGCCGGGCGACGAGAGCGGTGAACCGGTCCTGGTGGGCCGCGAGAGCGTCCTCGGCGTAGAGGGCCGGGTTGGCGTCGTAGTCGACGAGCAGTCCCCGGCCGTCGGCCCGGTCGTAGATGTTGACCGTGAGGTCCTCGACCTGGCCCGCCGAGAGGTTGCGGGCCCGCACCGGTGCGCCCGCGAAACGCACGTCGTAGTCGAAGGGCATGACGTTCACCAGCGGGCCGACCAGGGCGCGGCTCTCGCCGAGCAGGCCGAGATCGCGGCGGATGTCCTCGTAGCGGTAGCGCTGATGACGGCGCACCGTGCGGATGCCCAGCACGACCTGGCGTACCAGCTGCGCGAAGTCGGCCCCGGGGGAGACCTCCAGGCGCAGCGGCAGGACGTTCATCACCATGCCCGGCACCCGGAGCGCCACCGAGCCCATGCGGCCCATCATGGGCAGCCCGAGCACGACGTCCGACCGGCCGGTGGCCCGGGAGGCGTAGACGGCCTGGGCGGCGATCAGCACCTCCGGCCAGGTTGCCCGCAACCGGGTCGCCAACTCCCGTACGCGCTCGGTCGTTTCCGCCGGAAGCGAGGCCGTGCGGCGCAGCGAGGTCCGGGAGGGCAGTGCCCCGCGCCCCGCGAGCTGAGGTGCCTCGGGGCGGTCGGCGAACGCCTCGCTCCAGTGCGCCCGGTCGGCCGGGTGGGCCTCGGACGCGCGGTACTCGGCGTCCTGCGCGACGAGTTCGGACAGCGGCCGGAACGGCGTGGGGGCGGGTGTCTCACCGGCGGCCAGCGCGCTGTAGACCTCGGCGGTGCGGCGTACGAGCAGGGAGTAGCCGAAACCGTCCATGGCGAGGTGGTGGATGCGCTGGTACCACAGCCACCGCTCCTCGCCCACCCGGAAGAGCGCGTGTCCGAACACCTGGTCGCGGGCCAGGTCGCAGGGGCGCGCGAGATCCTTGCGCATCCACGCCCCGGCGGCCTCGTCCGGGTCCTCCTCCGCCCGCATGTCGGCGATGTGCAGCGGAAGTTCGACGACGGATCGCACGCGCTGCCGGGGCCCCTCGGGGGAGTCCTCCACCCGGATGCGCAGCGCGTCGGCCTCGGAGACCACCCGGGCCAGCGCGGCGGCGAAGTGCTCCGGGTCGACCGGGCCGTCGATCTCGACGCACTCCGCGGTGTTGAGCGCCGGGCTCAGCGGATCGAGAGCCTGGGCGTACCACATGCCCGACTGGGCGGCGGTCAGCGGCAGTACGGTGTCGGGGGTGTCGGGGGCGCCCAGGGTGTCCGGAGCGCTGGTGTGCCGGGCGTCGGCGCGCGGGGCGCCGAGGCTTACCGCAGGGGCGTTCATGAGGCCCCCAGCAGCGGCAACCACGCCTCGACGGCGGGCTGTTCGGCGAGATCCGCGAAAGCGGCCTCCACGCCGTGCTCGCGGCGCCAGCGCTCCAGCAGCGCCATGATGCGCACGGAGTCCAGCCCGTAGTCGACGAGGTTCTCGTCGACCGGGATGTCCTCGGGGTCCTCGCCGAGGGAGTCGGCGATGTCGGCCCGGATCAGCTCAAGGGTGAGGGGCATCGGCTCAGACCTCCTGGAAGAGCGCGTCGGCGGTGGTCACCACGGCGCAGCGGCCGGCCGCGTACCGCAGCGCCATGTCGTGGTCCTCCCGGGAGAAGTCGGCGACCGCGTCGGCGACGACGAACGCCTGGATGTCGCGCTGCCACGCGTCCGCCGCGCTCATCAGCACGCCGATGTGCGCGTACACGCCGACGACGATGAGCTGGTCGCGGCCCTGCTCCCGCATGAGCGCGTCCAGTTCGGTGCGGACGAAGGCGCTGTACTTCCACTTGGTGACGACGCTCTCGCCCTCGACGGGCGCCACCTGCTCCGGCCCGGAGAGGGCCGCCGGGTCGTCCGCCACCCCGGGCCCCCAGAAGTCGAGTTGGAGGCCGCGCTCCTCGGGAGTCTGGCCGCCGCGCTGCGCCGAGTGCACCACCGGGACCCCCAGGCCGCGGCACTTCTCCAGCACCCGGGCCGTGTTGTCCAGCATGCCGGTCAGCGGCTGCTCGCCGGCCGGGAACGCCTTGAGGAAGTGGTTCTGCAGGTCGTGGACGAGCAGCACCGCGCGGGACGGATCGACCGTCCACGCCACCCGGTTGGCGGGCAGCTCCGCCGCCGTGGGCAGCGGATACGGGGCGATGGCGGGCAGTGCCATGGAAACGGGCCTTTCCTCGTGGAGCCGAGCCGGGGCGGCGGACCGCAGGCTCTTCTTGCTGATCTTGCCGATGCCGGTCTGCGGGAACGCGTCGACGAACTCGACCAGATCGGGGACCTTGTACGCGGCGATGCCGCGCTCGCGGACGAACCGCTTGATCTCGACGGACTTCAGCGGTCCGGCGCCCTCGCGGAGGATGACGTAGGCGAGGGAGCGTTCGCCGAGGTACGGGTCGGGGACGGCGACGACCGAGACGTCGTGGACGGCGGGATGGGCGAGGACGATGTTCTCGACCTCCTCGGGAGCGATCTTCTCGCCGCCCCGGTTGATCTGGTCCTTCGCCCGGCCCTCGACCACGAGGTGGCCGGTGGGGGTACGGCGCACGATGTCGCCGGTCCGGTAGAAGCCGTCCTCGGTGAAGGCCCGCGCGTTGTGGTCGGGGGCCCGCCAGTAACCGCGGATCGTGTACGGCCCCCGGGTGAGCAGGTGGCCGAACTCGCCCTCGGCGACGTCCTCGTCGGCATCGTCCACGACGCGGACCTCGTCGTCGGCGGAGATCGGGCGGCCCTGGGTGGTGACGACCGTCTCCTCGTCGTCGTCCAGCCGCGTGTAGTTGACCAGTCCCTCGGCCATGCCGAAGACCTGCATCAACTGGCAGCCCAGCGCCGGTCCGAGGCGCCGGGCGGCCTCCTCGCTGTACTTGGCGCCGCCGACCAGGACCAGCTCCAGGCTCGACAGGTCCTCCTTCGCCGCCGGTGCCGCGTCCGTCCACACCAGCGCGAGCGGGGGCACCATGCCGGTCATGGTGATCCGCTCCCGCTCGACGAGCGGGAAGGCCGTCGCCGGGTCGGGCCGGGGGCTCAGCACGACGGTGCCGCCCGCGTAGAGCACGCCCAGCCAACCGGGCGAACTCATCGGGAAGTTGTGCGCGGCCGGCAGGACCACGAGGAACCTGGTCTCCTCGTCGACCCCGCAGATCTCGTTGGACCCCCACAGCGAGTAGATGTAGTCGTCGTGGGTGCGGGGGATGAGCTTGGAGACGCCGGTGGTCCCGCCGGAGAGCTGGAGGAAGGCCAGTTCGTGCGAGCGGGGGCCCTCCACCGGACCGGTCGGCTCGATCGGCACGTCGGCGAGCGCGGTGTGCTCGCCCGGGTCGCCCACCACGAAGACCTCACGCAGACTGGGCGTCAGCTTCATTACATGGGAAGCGAGTTCGCAGTGGTCGTAGCCCGCGTGGCGGTCGGGCACGACGTACGCCACGGCCTCGGAGAACGCACAGAAGTGCTCGATCTCGGTCTCCCGGTGCGCCGGAAGGGCGTACACGGGGAGCGCACCGATCCGGAAGAGCGCGAAGACGACCTCGATGAACTCGCCGATGTTCGGGAGCTGGAGGACGACCCGGTCGCCCTTGGTGATCCCCCGGGCGGCGAACCCGGCGGCCAGCCGGTCGGCGCTCTCGTCGAGTTCGCGGTACGTCCAGGTGCGGCGGACCGGCGCCGGGTCGACCAGCGCGGTGCGGTCGGGGTGCGCGGCGGCGCGCTCGCGCAGGAAGTCGCCGAAGGTCTCGCCGCGCCAGTACCCGGCGGCGCGGTAGCGCGCGGCGAACTCGTCGGGCCAGGTCGGCGCGTCCGGGCTTCCGGGGGTGAGCGGATCGTGCTCGGGCGCGTGCGCGGCCGGGCTCGCGGGCGCAAGCGGGGTGAGCGGATCGTGCTCGGTGGCGGTCACAGCTGGGCTCCCACGGCGTTCAGGAAGGTGCGGAACTTCGCCCCGGTCTCGGCGGTCTCCGCCTCGGGCGAGGAGTCGGCCACCACACCGGCCCCGGCGAACAGGCGCAGCGAGCGGCCCTCGGCCTCGGCACAGCGGATGGTGACGACCCACTCGCCGTCACCGTCCGCGTCCTGCCACCCGACCATGCCGGTGTAGGCGCCCCGGTCGAACGGCTCGGACTCGGCGATGACGGCGCGGGCGGCCGGGGTGGGCGTGCCGCACACGGCCGGGGTCGGATGCAGGGCGGCGGCGAGCCGCAGTGCGGTGGTGTCCGGGTCGACGAGGTCGCCGGTGAGCGTCGTCGACAGGTGCCACATGGTGGCGGTCCGTACGAGGGTGGGGCGCTCGGGCACGTCGAGGCGGGAACAGAACGGGGCCAGGGCCTCGCGTACGGCGGCCACCACGACCGCGTGCTCGTGCAGGTCCTTGGCGGATTCCAGCAGCGCGGCGGCCCGGCGGACGTCCTCGGCCAGGTCCGGGCTGCGCGGCGCGGAACCGGCCAGCGGGTTGGCGACGAGCCGCCCCTCCTGCCGGGCCACCAGGAGTTCGGGGCTCGCCCCGATCAGGGTGCGGCCGGGGCCGGTGGGCACCGCGAAGGTATAGCCCCCGGGGTCCCGGCGGGCGAGCCGGCTCAGCATCGCGGGCAGGTCCGGCTCGGCGGGAGCGGTCAGCTCCAGGGTGCGGGCCAGGACCACCTTGGCGAACTCCCCGGCGCGCATGCGGCGTACGGCGGAGGCGACGGCCGCGGCGTACTCGGCGGCGGCCGGGACCTCGCGCACCTGCCAGGAGCCGCCGTCCTCGGCGGCGGGAGCGGGCAATGCCACCAGCGGGTCCCGGCGCAGCGCGGGCGCCCACTCGACGGACTCGGGGACCACCAGTGCGGCGGGGGCGTCCGCGTCGAACGGTATGGAGCCGACGACGACGGGCGCGGGGTTCCCGGCCTGCCGCTGGGCGTGCAGGGCGCCGCGTACGCGCTCCTCCACCGGGTCCGTACCGTGCGGCACTTCGGCGCGTACACCGCGGCCGAGCAGGGTGCGCGTCGGCGAGGCCACGAAGCGGTCGGTGCCGGGGCGGTAGGCGTCGAGCAGCGCGGTCGCCGCACCGGGGACGACGCGGTCGGGGTGGGTGAGGCCGGGGGCGGCGGAGGGGGATTCGTGCACGGAGGTGGACATGGGTGTCTCCTGCGGTGGAGGGCTCCCGCCGCGGTCGGCGGCGGGGCGGTGAGACAGGGGGGCGGGAAAGCCGGGGCCGGGGATCAGGCCCGGAGGGTGGCGCCGCCGTCGACGTACAGGTCCTGCATGGTGATGTGGCGGGCGCGGTCGGACAGCAGGAACGTCACGGCGTCGGCGATGTCGGCGGGGTCCGCGATGCGGCCGAGCGGAATGCCCGTCCGGTACGCGGCGAGATCGCCCGCGACGACGCGGTCCGCGGCGGCGGCGACGTCCGCCGGGTCCAGATCGGCCCACATGGCGCGCTGCATGTCCGTCATGGTCGAGCCCGGGCAGACGCTGTTGCAGCGGACGCCGTACGCGGCCATCTCCAGCCCGAGGCACTTGGTGAACATCGCCGAGGCCGCCTTGGACGCGGCGTACGCGGCCATCCCGGCGCGCGGGATGCCCGCCGCGTTGGAGGCGACGGTGACGATGCCGCCCCGGCCGCGCGCGGCCATCCGCCGGGCGGCGGCGCGCGAGACGTGGAACACCCCGTCGACGTTGACGGCGAAGGTGGCGGCCCAGTGCGCGTCGCTGGTGTCGAGCACGTCGGCGTTGCGCAGCACACCGGCCACGTTGACCGCGAACTCCAGCGGGCCGATCGCCTGTTCGGCCTCCTCGACCGCCGCCTCGACGGCCTCGGAGTCGGTGACGTCGAGTGGGCGGGCGACCACCCGCGAGCCGTACTTCCGCGCGAGCGCCTCGATGCCTTCGGCGGTGATGTCGGTGGCCACCACCCGCGCGCCGCGCTCCACGAGCGAGGTGACGACGGCCTCGCCGATGCCGCGCCCGGCGCCCGTGACGAGCGCGAGCCGTCCGTCGAACTCGGTGCTCACTTGACCATGGCCTTCCGGAGGTCGGCCAGGACGTTCACGGCGGCCTCCGCGCCACCCAGGCTCGTCCACATCGAGCCGTCGATCTCGGTCACATGACCGGCCTTGACGGCGCCGAGCTGCTGGTACGCGGGCTTCGCGGAGAGCTGGTCGACCACGCCGGAGGCGCCGGTCGAGGTCAGGGTGCCGATGAAGAGCCAGTCACCGTCGATCTCGGCGAGGTTCTCGTCGCTGATCGGCGTGGAGTGGCCCTCGCCCTTCTCGGCCTGGATGCCCGGCCGGGTGAAGCCGAGGTCGTTCAGCACGTCGCTGATGAACACGCCCTGCTGCATGACGGCGGAGCCCTGCGGGGAGTAGCGGGCGACGGAGACCTTGGCTCCGGCCTCCGGCCCGAGGTCGCTCTTGAGGGCGGCGGCCTTCGTGTCGTAGTCGGCGAGGAAGGCGTCGGCCTCGTTGGTCTTGCCGAGCACCTCGCCGGTGAGCGACAGGGACTTCTTCCAGTCCTTGTCGTCGCCGATGGTGACCAGTGTCGGGGCGATCTTCCGCAGCTGGGACAGTACCTGAGTGTCCGTCATCTGACCGGCGAGGATCACGTCGGGGTCCGCCCGGACGACCTTCTCGATGTCCGGGCCGGTGACCGCGCCCACCACCGGGATGTCCTTGGCCTTCTCCGCCAGGTACGCCGGAGCGCCCTGCTGGCCGCGCCCCGCCGTGAGGCCCACCGGCTTCACGCCGAGAGTGAGGGAGGAGTCGAGGTCCATCTCGCTCAGGACCACGACCCGCGAGGGATCGGCGGGCACCGTCACCTCGGTGCCGGCGGCGTCGGTGACGGTCGTGGTGCTCTTCCCGCCGGAACCACCGGACGCAGCACCCGAGTCCGAAGAGCCGCACGCGGTCGCCGTGAGCGCGCAGACGCCGAGGACGGCGACCGCGGCCAGCGGGCGGACGGTGCGGCGGGGAGTGGGGGACTGGTTCGGCGTCATGGCCGGAAACCTCCGTGGGAAGGGTGGAACGGGCTGGTGCTGACGCCCCGCCACGGGGGACGGGCGGCGTGCGGGCACGACGAATCCCGGCCGGATCGGCAGGGGACTCCCTCGACCGGGGCGTTCGCTACTTAGGTTAGGCTAACCATATGTTCAATGCGCAAGGGGGCCCTCCAGGGAGGGTGAAAACCCGGACATCCAGGGCCTTTCGTGAGAATCGGGCCGGAGTGGCGGCCGAGGGACCGCGTCCGGCGGTGACCGCCGGAGCGGAGGCCGAGGACCCACGTCCGGCCCGGACCGCCGAGGCGGAGGCCGGGGACCCGCGTCGTCCGTCCCGGCGGGCCGCCGGAGCGGAGGCCGGGGGACGTCGTCCGGCCGGGTGGGCCGCCGTGGCCCTCGTCGCCCTGTTCGGCCTGGTCCTCGCCTCCCTGCTGACCGGCACGGGCTCCACCCCGCCCGCCCGCGCCTGGGACTACCTCTGGGGCGACCCGTCCGCCCGCGCCGACGCCCAACTGCGCCTCGCCGTCATGGACGTACGCCTCCCGCGCACCCTCGCCGCGATCCTGGTGGGCCTCTGCCTCGGCTCCGCCGGCTGCCTCCTCCAGGCCGCCACCCGCAACCCCCTCGCGGAGACCGGGCTGCTCGGCGTCAACTCCGGCGCCGCGTTCGCCGTCGTCCTCGGACTCACCTTCTTCCACGCCGACTCCTCCGGCGCCCTGCTGGTCTGGGCACTGCTCGGCGGCATGGCGGCGAGCGCGGTCGTCCTGCTGCTCGCCGCCTCCGGGCGGGCCGCTGGCTCACCGCTGCGCCTGGTGCTCGCCGGTGCCGCGCTCAGCGCCACCTTCCACGGCCTCACCTCGTACGTCCTGCTGGGCACCCAGTCCACCTTCGACACCTACCGCTACTGGACCATCGGCTCGCTCGCCGGTGTCGAGACCGGTCAACTGGTGCCCCTCGTACCGCTGGTGGCGCTCGGACTGCTCACCGCGGGCTGCTGCGTCCGGCCGCTCGCCGCCCTCGGCCTCGGCGACGACGGAGCGCGCTCGCTCGGCCACCACCCCGGGCGCGTCCGCCTCGTGGTGGCCGTCGCCGTGTCGCTGCTCGCCGGGTGCGCGGTCGCGGTCGCGGGGCCCATCGCCTTCCTCGGACTGCTCGCGCCCTACGCCGCACGCGCCCTGGCCGGGGCTTCCATGGGCGCCCAACTCGTCCTCTCCGCACTGATCGCCGCCGACGTCATGATCCTCGCCGACATCCTCGCCCGGATCGTCATCCGCCCCTGGGAGACCCCGGTCAGCGTGCTCCTCGCCTTCGTCGGCGGCCCCCTGCTCGTCTGGATCGCCCGCTCGTCGCGCCTCTCCACCGCGGGGGCCACCGCATGACCGGCAGCAACCGGCCCGCGCCCGTCGAGCGCCGCCCCGTCGAACCCCGCCCCGCCGCGCCCGGCCTCCCCGGGCGGAACCCGGCCCCGCCGGACCTCACCCCGCCCGACTCCACCGTGCTGCGCACCGGCGGCCTCTCCTGGCTCTTCCCGCGCCGCGGCGCGCTCGTCGCTGCGCTTCTCGTCCCGGTCCTCGCGCTGCTGGTCGCGCTCGCCGTGCTGGCCAGTTCCTCCGGCATGAGCCCGGCGCAGACCCTCTCCGGACTGCTGGGCACCGGCGACGCGGGCACCGTGATGGTCGTCCGGGAATTCCGGCTGCCCCGCGTCCTCGTCGGCATCATGGTCGGCGCCGCGCTCGGCATCTCCGGCTGCCTCACCCAGACCCTCGCCGGAAACCGCCTCGCCACCCCGGACCTGGTGGGCGTCAACGAAGGGGCCACGGCGGCCGTCGTCGCCGCAGCCGCCGGTACGTCCACCGGCATGGTCGGCATGTGGTGGCTCGGCCCGGTCGGCGCCGTCGCCGCAGCCGCGCTCGTCGTGCTCTGCGCGGGCGGAGCCGGCAGTGCGGGCTACCGCGTCCTCGTCACCGGCATCGGCGTCTCCACCTTCGTCGGGGCCGTCAGCGACCTCGTGATGTCCCGCGAGAACGACAACTCGGCGGGCGGGGTGTTCCTCTGGGCCGTCGGCAGCCTCAACGGGCGCGACTGGGAAGCCGGTACGCCCCTGCTGATCGCCCTCTGCATCCTCGTCCCGCTCGCACTGGCGGCCGGACACCGCCTGCAACTGCTGCGCTTCGACGACGACATGGCCGCCACGCTCGGCGTCGACCTGCGCCGGGTACGCGCCGCGGGACTCGTCCTGGCCGTGCTGCTCGCCGGGGTCGCCGTCGGCGTCGGCGGACCGGTCGCCTTCATCGCGCTCGGCGCCCCGGTCCTCGCGCAGCGGCTGGCCGGGCCCACCCGGGTTCCGGTCCTCGGCGCGGGCCTGGCCGGAGCCGCCCTCGTCACCGCGGCCGACGCGCTCGCCCGCGTCGCCGCCCCCGTCGAACTCCCCGTCGGCGTCGTCACCAGCGTCCTCGGCGGACCCTTCCTCCTCTGGGTCCTCTTCCGCTCGGACCGCACGGAAGCAAAGGCATGAGCACCCTCCGCATGAACACCCCCCGAACGAACACCTCCCGCACGGACACCCCCGGCCCGGACACCTCCGCGGGGAACCCGCCGAGCGGCCTCGAAGTCCGCGGGCTCCACGTCTCGTACCCCGGCCGCGCCGTCGTCAAGGACGCGGGGTTCACCGTGCCCGCCGGGCAGGTCGCCTCGATCGTCGGCCCCAACGGCTGTGGGAAGTCGACCCTGTTGCGGGCCCTCTCCCGGCTCCACCAGCCGGAGTCCGGCACGGTCCACGCCGACGGCGCGGACATCTGGGAGCTCGCCCGGCGCCCGGCCGCCCGCCGCGTCGCCCTGCTGCCCCAGTCGCCCCGCGCCCCCGAGGCGGTGACCGTCGCGGGGCTCGTACGGTACGGCCGCCACCCCCACCAGGGCCTGCTGCGGCAATGGTCGCGCGAGGACGAGAACGCGGTGCGTGAGGCGCTGGAGGCCACCGGCACCACCGAGCTGGCCGGTGAGCGGCTCGACCGGCTCTCCGGCGGACAGCGCCAGCGCTGCTGGCTCGCCATGGTGCTCGCCCAGCAGACCCCCGTGGTCCTGCTCGACGAACCCACCAGCGCCCTCGACCTGGGACACGTCGTGGAGGTCCTGGAACTCGTCCGCGAGGTCGCGCGTGCCGGCCGTACGGTCGTCATGGTCCAGCACGACCTGGCAGCGGCAGCCCGCTACTCCGACCTGCTCGTCGCGATGAAGGACGGCGGTGTCGTCGCCCGGGGAAACCCGCGCACCACCGTGACCGCCGCCCTGGTGAGGGAGTTGTACGGGGTGGAGGCCGACGTCCTTCAGGCACCGGTGGACGGATCGCCCGTCGTGGTCGCCCGGGCGCGCACGGCGGTGACGGAAGGAGCCACCGCCGGGTGAAGGTCTCCGGACCCGTGGGCCACGCCCTGGTGGCCACGACGCGCATGATGCCCGTCAGCGTCCGGCCCGAGACCATGGCGGGCCCGGTGATCGCCGCCGCCACCGGACTCAGCCCCAGCGTGTGGCGCGGCCAGTTCGGGGAGTGGGCCCCGCCCCGGCGCCGACCCCGCTCAGCGCCCCATCTGGTCCTCCGCGGAGAGGTGTTCGACCGTCACCCCGGTGTCGGTGAACGTGCGCGTCACCGTCCCGGAGGTATAGACCCACAGGATGCGCAGCGGAGTGTCGCCGACATTCCGGAAGAGGTGCGGGACGGGTGAGGGGACGTACGTGGTGTCGTAGCGCTCCAAACGCGTCACGGAGCCCTCCACCACCACTTCCGCCTCTCCTTCGAGAATCGTCACGTGCTCGTCGCAGTTGTGCGAGTGCATCGGCGCCCCGGAACCGACCGGATAAACGCTCATTCCGCTGGTGATCAGATTCTCGCCGGCCGCCGAGACGGTCGTGACCAGCGGGGTCGTCACGATCGAACCTCCCCGGTCCAGCAGCGGGACGGACGCGGCCTTGACGATGACGCTCATGCGCAAACCCTTTCGACGGCGAGAGGCGTCGTCCGACGTTATGGGAAACGGGCCCCGCCGGGAGCCCCCGGATGCGCACCTTTACCTTGCATTCCGAGAAGGGTGAGCCTCTACCAGCCGGATGTACGGTCTGCTGCCATCGCACATTTCGAGTTCGTGTCGCAGATCGAAAGGCAGGGACCGGCCATGCGCCTCCCCGTTCTCCGTACCGAAGAGATGAACGAGCACCAGCAGGAGCTCCACGCCCGCATCACCGCTCGTCGCGGCGGGGTGCGCGGACCGTTCCGGGTCTGGCTCCAGAGCCCCGAACTCTGCGAACGCGTCGAGTCCCTGGGGGCGTTCGTCCGGTTCGACTCGGACCTGCCGAAGCATCTGCGGGAGTTGACCCTCCTGATGGCCGCCCGCAACTGGGACGCCCAGTACTCCTGGAACGCCCACGTCAAGGCGGCGATCGAGGCCGGTGTACCGGCCGCCGCCGTGGACGCGATCGCCGAGCGCCGCACCCCTGAGTTCGACGACCCGGCGGACACCGCCTTCTACACCTTCTGCCAGGAGGTGCTGGAGAAGCACTTCGTCTCCGACGAGACCTTCGCCGCCGCCCACGAGCACTTCGGCTCCCAGGGCCTGGTCGACGCCATCGGCTCGCTGGGCAACTTCACGATGCTCGGCATGTGCCTGAACACCTTCCAGGTGGACCTCCAGGCCGACCGCGAGCCGCCGTTCCCCGACATCCGCGGCTTCGCCCGCGTCGCCGGCGACGGGGACCGGTCCCAGCCGTGACTCCGCCCGCCGACCGACGTACCGAGGGGAGTTGTGACGTGATACCCGGTACCGCGCCGCACCGGAGCACCATGACCACCGTCGTCGAGGCGCCCCGGGAGCCGGTGGTCAGGATCCGCGGCCTCACCAAGAGCTTCGGCGGGGCCGCCGCCCTCAAAGGGGTCTCCCTCGACATCAGGCCGGGCGAGATCCACGCCCTGATGGGGATGAACGGGGCCGGCAAGTCGACCCTCGTCCAGGTACTGGCCGGGGTCCACCAGGCGGACGGCGGCACCGTCGAGATCGACGGGCAGCCGCACACGGGCCTGACGACACGGCAGGCCCGGCGGCTCGGCATCTCGACCGTACCCCAGCGCCGCGAACTGGTCATGGAGCTGACCGTCGCCGAGAACATCCTCCTCGGCGACCTGCCCGCACCCCGCGCGTTCGTCGCCTGGAAGTCGGTCCGGGAGCAGGCCCGCAAGGCCCTCGCCGACCTCGGCATCACCATCGACGTGGAGCGGACCGCGGGCGGGCTGACCGTCGCGGAGCAGACCATGGTCGAGGTCGCCCGCGAGGTCCGGCGCGGCGGCAAGGTCCTCATCCTCGACGAGCCGACCGCCTGCCTCGGCGCCGAGGCGGCCGACCGGATCAGAGCGCTGGTCCGGACCCTGCGGGACGAGGGCATGGCCGTCGTCTACATCTCGCACTACATCGACGAGGTGCTCTCCGTCGCCGACCACGTCACCGTCCTGCGGGACGGCGCGGTCGCGCACAGCGGTCCGGCGGCCGGCACCGACGCCGCCGGGCTGGTACGCGACATGGTGGGCCGGGACGTCGTCTCCACCCGCCCCGAACGCCCCGCCCCCTCGCGGGAGACCGGCCTCGCGGTCCGGGGGCTTACGCACGGCGGCGCCATCGAGGACTTCGCGGTCGAGGTGCGCAAGGGCGAGATCGTGGCCGTACTCGGCCCCGCCGGCGACGCGCAGTCCCGCCTCTTCGACCTGCTCTCCGGCCGTCGGCGCCCCGACTCGGGCGAGATGAGGGTGGACGGCAGGCCCGTACCCTTCGGCCGGATACCCCGGTCGCTCGCCAGCGGTCTGCGCTGCGTCACCGGCGACCGCAGGGCCCTCGGCCTGATCCCGGAACTCTCCCTGGACGAGAACCTGATGCTGGCCGGCGACCGCCTGGAGCGGCGCCGCCTCCAGCGCCGGTCCGCGCTCACCCGCCGGGCCGCCCCGCTCCGGGAGAGCTACGGAGTCGTCTCCCTGAACCGCAACCCCGCCGTCGGCCGCCTCTCGGGCGGCAACCAGCAGAAGGTCCTGCTGGCGAAGTGGCTGGAGACCGCGCCCGTCGCGTGCTTCCTGGAAGACCCCACCAACGGCGTCGACATCGCGGCCATCGCGGACATCCACACCCTCGTGGACGATCTCGCCGCACGCGGTGTCGCCGTGCTGCTCGCCTCCTCCTCAGCCGAGGAGGTCATGCGGCTCGCCGACCGGGTGATCGTCGTCAGCGGGGGACGGGCGGTCGCCGAACACGACGTCAACACCATCACCCGCGACCAACTCGTCGCCCTCGCCCTCGGAGGACAGAGCAAGTGAGCCTCGAAGCGCCCCCGGTACAGCCCCGAGCGAAGGAAGGCGTCCCGGACACCGTCTCCGGGGCACGCACCTCGCTGCGGTCCCTCTTCGGTGTCCCGCACGCGGGCCTCTTCGCGGTGCTGATCGTCGTCGTGGTCTTCGCGAGCCTGGAGACGGACTCGTTCGCCACCTCGACCAACCTCATCAACGTCCTCCGCCAGGTCAGCGTGTCCGCGGTGCTCGCCGCCGGTCTCACCCTGCTCATGACGGCCGGAGGCATGGACTTCTCGATGGGCAGCAACGCGGCCGTCGTCACGTCGGTGGCCGCCCAGATGCTGGCCCACGGCGAGTCCACCGCCGTGACGGTCGTCGTCTCCCTCGTCCTGGCCACTCTCATCGGCCTCGTCAACGGGCTCGTGGTCACCTACACGAACGTGGCACCGTTCGTCGCCACACTGGCGACGGCCACCCTGCTGGACGGGGTCGCGCTGCTCGTCCTGGACGGTCTGAGCGTGTCGATCGGCACGCACCTCTCCTCCTTGGGCAACGGCAAGATCCTCGGCATTCCCTACCTGCTGATCGTGGCGGTCCTGGTGCTGGTGGCGGCCGGTCTGATCATGAGGTTCACCATCTTCGGCCGCGACGCGTTCGCCATCGGGGGCAACGAGCAGGTGGCCCGCCTCAGCGGCATCGGCGTCGACCGGAACAAGCTCCTCCTCTACGGGCTGGCCGGCACCCTCGCCGGACTCGCCGGACTGATGCTGCTGTCCCGGCTGGGCGCGAGCAGCCCCGGAACGGGCGGACTCACCCTGCAGCTCACCGCCGTGGCGGCCGTCGTCATCGGCGGAACCTCGCTCGCGGGCGGCAGCGGCACCGTCGTCGGCACCGCCCTCGGCGTCGTCCTGCTCGGCGTCGTCGCCAACGCACTCAACCTGCTCCAGGTCTCCAGCTACTTCCAGCAGATCTCGGTCGGTTCGGTCCTGCTCGTCGCGGCGATCGCCAACCAGCTCCACAAGAAGTCCCGCCACTGACGTACGCCGTCGAGCGGTCGGCCATCCCGTACCGCGCCTCGATGTCCGTGCACGGCCAACGACGTCCTCCGCACACCACGAAAGGCGATACACCATGAGCCTGACCACCCACCCGCGAAGAGTGCTGGCCACGACCGTCGTGGGAGCCGCGCTGGCCCTCAGCGGGTGCAGCGGCCAGTCCGGTCAGGGCGGCGACGCCGTCACCCTCGGCTTCGTCAACGGCGGCGACACCGAGTTCCACACCTGCCTGCAGAAGGCGGTGGAGGACACCGCCAAGAACGGCGACGCGAAGATCTACACCGCCAACTCGCACCAGAACCCCGGCACCGAGCTGTCCAACATCGAGGACATGATCTCGCGCAACGTCGACGCGCTCATCGTGCAGACGGTGAACGTCGACGCGCTCAAGGGCGACATCGCCAAGGCGAAGAGCGCCGGCATACCGATCTTCCTCACCTCCGTCGTCACCGACGACCCCTCGCAGATCCTCGGCGCGGTCGTCGTCGACCTGGGCGCGGTCGGCGCGCTGGACGCCGGATGGGTCGAGAAGGACGCCGCGGGCAAGTCCGTCGAGGTCGGCGTGATCGCCGGTGCCCCCGGTGCCGCCTCCGACATGCTGGTCGCCGGATTCACCGGGGCACTGCCGGCCACCGCGAAGGTCGTCGCGAACCAGCCGGGCATGTTCAACGCGGCCAAGGCCAAGGACGTCGCGGAGAACATGATCCAGGCGCACCCGCACCTCGGCTACGCCTTCGTCGCCAACGAGGAGATGGCGCTCGCCGCCCGTACGGCCTTCACGGCGGCCGGTGCCGATGTCAAGATCGTCACCGTCAACGGCACCGACCGGGGGCTCGACGGGATCGAGAAGGGCGAACTCTCCGCGACCGTGGCGAACTCGGCCATGAGCACGGGTTCCCTCGCGGTGAACAATGCGATAGGACTGCTCGACAAAAAGAAGATCAGCAAGATCGACAAGACGCCGATCCTGCTGGTCACCAAGGACAACCTGGACAAGGCTCCGCAGTACTGCCCCTGAGTCCGCGCCGGGCGGCCCCCCGATCGGGCGATCGAAGGCACCCGCCGGACTCCGGGCACCCGGGCCCGCGACACCGTCCGGCCCATCTCGTTCCGGGACACCCCGTTCCGGCACGTCCTCTTCCGCGCACCCACTGAGTGATCCCCGTTCCGGAGCGCCGCGCGGAGGCTCCGCCCGCACAACCCGCCACACACGGCCCCGCCACCACCGGGGCCGTGGACGGCCGGAGGTACCACCATGGACCGTCTGCTCCTCATGCGCAGCTTCGTGACCGTCGCCAACATCGGCAGCTTCAGCGGGGCGGCCAAAGCGCTGAGCTCCTCGGGGTCACTCGTCTCACGCCACGTCGCCGAGCTGGAACGCCAGATCGGGGTCCGTCTCGTCAACCGCACGGCCCGTTCCGTCAGCCTCACCCAGCCCGGACTCCGTTACGCCGAGTTCGCGGCGCGCATCCTGGAGGAGATCTCCGCCGAGGACGCGCACATCGCGCAGCTCCACGACCGGCCGGAGGGAACGCTCAACATCATCTGCCCGAAATGGATAGGCAGCCTCGATCTCGGTGATGCCATTTCGGCGTTCTCCGTCGCCCATCCGAAAATCGTCGTCCGTTTCGAGCTGGGCGGAATCTCCGACCGCACCTACGATTTCCTGGACGGCGGATTCGACATCGCTTTCCACACGCGGGACTTGCGGGACTCCAGCGTTCGCCTGAAGAAAATCGCCTCGCTGCCCTTCGTGCTGTGCGCGTCGGAGAAATACCTGGAGCGGCACGGGACGCTGAGCCACCCGAACGACATCGCCGTCCACGACTGCCTGGTCCACGTCAACGATCCCGTCTGGCGCGTCGGGCACGGCCACGCGAGCACCCTGCACAAGATCCGCAACGTGGCGTTCTCGTCCAACTCCTACATCGCGCTGCAGAAGGCGGCCGTGCACGGCCGGGGGATCGCCCTGCTCCCGCAGCGGCCGGCCTACGACGACCTGCTCTCCGGTGCGCTCCGGGTGCTGCTGCCCGAACTCGCGGTGCCCGACCGGCCGTTGTACGCGATCTACGGCCCCGGCCAGGAGACACCGCGCAAGGTGACCGTGTTCCTCGAATTCCTCTCCACGTGGTTCTCGGAGAACCCGATTCCCGCCATGTGAGGCACGGGGCGCCCGGAGGCAACCGGCCGACGCGACCGTCCGCGCAAGAAATGATTGCACCATTCGGCATGCCGGGTCATTGAGGCCGTGCGTCCCGATTTCTAGGCTGACCGGGCCGGTGTCGGGCGCCCGAAAGGCGTCCCGCGGCCCGCGGAACGAGGAGTTCATGGGAATTCAGAGAATAGAGTCGGTCACCTACGGCATCGACGACCTCGACGCCTGCGTCCGCTTCTTCACGGACTTCGGGCTGACCCCGGGTACACGCACCGCCACCCGGGCCACGTTCGAGACCCTGGCGGGCCAGACGCTCCATCTCGACACCCACCCCGATCCCTCCCTGCCGCCCGCCCTGGAGGAGGGCCCCACCCTCCGCGAGGTGGTCTGGGGCGTCGACACCGAGGCGGAACTGGCGAAGCTCGTCGCCCGGGTCGCCGTCGACCGCGAGGTCACCCTCGCCGGGGACGGGGTGCACCGCACCCGGGACGAGACCGGCTTCGGCCTCGGCCTCACCCTCGCCCGGCCCAAGGCGCCCGACACGGCCGACGGACCGCGCGAGGCCAACACCTCCGGCAGGGTGCGCCGCTGGAACACCCCGCTGGGACCGGTCGGCAGGGTCAGGCCGCTGCGCATGTGCCACGTCGCCCTCAACATCCCCAAGGCCGGGCAGGAGGAGGCCGTCGCCTTCTACCTCGACCGGCTGGGCTTCCGGGCGACCGACGTCGTCAAGCCGATGGGCACCTTCATGCAGTGCGAGGGCGACGACGACCAGCACAACTTCCTGCTCTGCCACCGCCCGGACCGGGCCGGGGTCAACCACGTCAGTTACGAGGTCCCCGGGTTCGACGACGTGATCGAGGGCGGCAACCACATGATCGCCCAGGGCTGGCAGGAAGCCCGCAGGCTCGGCCGGCACACCGTCGGCTCCAACGTCTTCCGCTTCGTCCACGCCCCCTGCGGCGGGCGTGTCGAGTACGCCGCGGACATGGACCGCGTCGACGCCTCGTACGAGACCCGCGTCCACGAGACCACCCCTCCGCACCACATCTGGACCCTGCGCACGTCCCGTGACGCCTCCCAGAACCCCGCCTCCTGACGGGCCCGGACACCGCCTCCCGGCACGCGCCGCCTCCCGGCACCCGCCGTGCACCGGCACCCAGCGCCTCCCGACACCCACCCGCCGAGCGTGAGAGGGCACACGCACCCATGACGACCCACGACGACTACCCCGCCATCCGCATGTACATAGCGGGAGCATGGTGCGAGGGCGGGGCCGGAGCGACCGTACCGGTCGTGAACCCGGCCACCGAGACCGTGATCGGACACGTCCCGCTCGCCACCACCGCCGACCTCGACCGCGCCGCCGAAGCGGCGGCCACCGGCTTCGCGCTCTGGCGCGACACCCCGATAGCCGAGCGCACCGCCATCCTCCACAAGGCCGCCGGGCTGCTCGTCTCCCGCGCCGACGAGGTCGGCCGCATCATGACCCGGGAACAGGGCAAACCGCTGCGCGAAGCCGCAGGAGAGGCGAAGCGGGTCGCCGGAGCCCTGCGCTGGGACGCCGACGACGCCCGCCGCGCCTACGGCCGGATCATTCCCTCCGAGGACGGCACCCTGCTCTCCGTCCGCCGCAGGCCCATCGGCCCGGTCGCCGCCTTCACCCCGTGGAACTTCCCCGCCGGTTCACCGATGCGGAAGATCGCCGCGGCGCTCTCGGCCGGCTGCTCCCTCGTCATCAAGGCCTCCGAGGAGACCCCCGGCACCGCCGTCGCGCTGGTCCGCTGCTTCGAGGACGCCGGGCTGCCCGCGGGCGTGCTCAACCTGGTCTTCGGCGAGCCCGCCGAGGTCTCCGCCCACCTCATCGCGCACCCCGCCATCCGGCTCGTCGCCTTCACCGGCTCGGTGCCCGTCGGCAAGCTGCTCGCCGCTGCCGCAGGAGCCGAGATGAAGCCGTCCCTCATGGAACTCGGCGGCCACGCACCGGTCATCGTGTGCGCCGACGCCGACCCGGTCACCGCCGCACGCCGTGCCGCCGCCGCCAAGTTCGCCAACGCCGGACAGGTCTGCACCTCGCCCAGCCGCTTCCTCGTCCACGAGAGCCTGGTCGAGGAGTTCACCGAGGAGTTCGTCCGCGCCGCCGAGGCGGTCGTCGTCGGCGACGGGCTCGACGAGGGCGTCACCATGGGGCCGCTCGCCAACGAGCGCCGTCTGCGGGCGATGGAGGAACTCACCGCCGACGCCGTCGCCAAGGGCGCGAAGATCCGCACCGGAGGCGAACGCCTCGACCGCGCGGGCTGGTTCTTCGCCCCCACCGTCCTCACCGACGTCCCCGAGGACGCCGCGCTCATGTCCGACGAGCCCTTCGGCCCGCTCGCGCCCGTCGTCGCCTTCCGCGAGCTCGACGAGGCCCTGCGGATCGCCAACGCGCTGCCCTACGGCCTCGCCGCGTACGGCTTCACCCGCTCCGCCGCCACCGCCGAGCGCCTCACCCGGGAGTTCGAGGCCGGCATCCTCTCCATCAACCACTGCGGCGGATCCGTCCACGAGGCACCCTCCGGCGGAGTCAAGGCCAGCGGCTACGGACGCGAGGGCGGCCCCGAGGGCCTGGACGCCTACCTGGTCACCAAGCGCGTCTCCCACCTGCTGACGGACTGAGCCGCCATGCGATACACCCGGGTCAGGGTGGGCGGCCGGGCCGTCTGGGGCCGCGTGGAGGACGACTCCGTACGCCTGCTCTCCGACTCCCCGCTGGACGGCGACCCCACCGTCATCGGAACGATCCCGCTCGCCGAAGCCGACTGGCTGCCGCCCGTCGTCCCGCCCGTCTTCTACGCCGCCGGAATGAACTATCCGCGCCACATCGAGCACGCCCGGCTCCTCGGCGACAGGGCCGCAGTCGTGCCGGAGCGCCCCGAGGCCGGCTACCGCGCCAACAACGCGCTGACCGGCCACGGCACGGCGATCGTGAAACCCGCCGGGATACGCGGCCGGTTCGAGGCCGAACCCGAACTGGTCGCGATCGTCGGCAGGACGCTGAGGCACGCCACGTACGAACAGGCGCGGGACGCCGTCTTCGGCTGGACCATCGGCAACGACGTCAGCGCCCGCACCTGGCAGCACGAGGACCGCACCTTCTGGCGAGCCAAGAACAGCGACACCTTCAAGCCGATGGGCCCCTGGATCGAGACCGACGTCGACGCCCTGGCGCAGACCACCACGCTGCGCGTCAACGGCGAGACCCGCGCTCTCTTCCCGACCGGCGACATGGTCTTCGACCCCTACGACTTCATGGTCGAGATCACCCGGCACATCACCATGCACCCCGGCGACGTGCTGTGGATGGGCGCCGAATCCACCGGCCAGATCGAGGCGGGCGACACGGTCGACGTCGAGATCAGCGGCATCGGCGTCCTGTCGAACACCGTCCTGGCCGAGCCCGACCGCCCCCGGGCGGAACGGAGCTCCCACCCGAACTCCCCGAAAGGCAGCACCCCGTGAGCAAGGAACCCCGCTACATCCACCACGTCAACTTCCCCACCACCGACCCCGACCGGACCGCCGAGTGGTACGCCCGGGTCTTCGGGATGAAGCGGATCATGCCGAAGTCCAACACCCGCGTGGTGCTGATGACCCGCGGCAACTTCGACCTCCACTTCACCCCGGTCGAGGACATGGACCGGATGGCGCCCTACCACTTCGCCGTCGAGGTCGACGACTGGGACGACTTCATGGAGCACCTCGCCGATCTCGGCATCCGGCACACCCGCCCCATCGAACGCCCCGAGAACCAGTCGAAGTTCTGCTACATCCACGACCCCGACCACACCATGATCGAGCTCGTCTTCCACGGCAAGCGCCCCAACTGATCCTCTGCGACCAGGAGAAACCTCCATGCCCTACGTCGATTCAGACGGAGCGTCCCTCTACTACGAACGCCACGGAAGCGGCCCGGCCATCGTGTTCGTCCACGGTTCCGGAGGCCACCACGCCGCCTGGTGGCAACAAGTAGCGGCCCTCCGTGCGGAGTTCACCGTCGTCACGCTCGACCTGCGCGGCTTCGGACGCACCGAACTGGCCACCCCGCAGACCGAGTTCGACGGCCAGGCCTTCTACGGCGACGTCGTCGCCGTGCTCGACCAGGAGGACCTGACCGATGTCATGCTGGTGGGCCAGTCCATCGGTTCCGTCGCCGCCCTGCGCGCCGGCCTGGTGCGCCCCGAGCGCGTCGGCTCGGTCGTCCTCGGCCACTCGCTGGGCGGCATCAGCCACCCCGAGCTGACGGAACTCGCCGCGGCCGACCGCGCCGAGGCCGTGAAACTCCCCGTCATCGACCGGCTGTTGACCAAGGAGTTCCAGCGGGAACGGAAGGACCTCACCTTCCTCTTCCAGCAGATGGGCACCTTCAACACCGCCACCATGCAGGACCTGCGCAACCTCGACACCGACGGCCCCGGCCTGGACGAGATACGGGACTCGGGCGTCACCGTCGCCTTCCTCGCGGGCGAGAAGGACGCGGTGCTCAGCGTCAAGACGGTCACCCGCGCCCACGAACTGCTCGAAGGCTCGCACCTGGAGATCGTCCCGGGCGCCCCGCACTCCATGTACTGGGAGACCCCGGAGCCGTACAACGCCGCCATCGCCCGGCTGCGCCGCACCCTCACCGCCCCGAAGGAAGCCGCATGACCACCCTCACCCTCGCCGCCGCCGAAGAGATCATCGCCGAGGCGCACGAGCGGGCCCAGGCCCTCGGCAAGGCGGTGAGCGTGGCCGTGGTGGACGCCGGAGGCTTCCCCGTCGCCATCCGCCGCCCGGACGGGGCCCGTCCGCTCACCCCGGACATCGCCCGCGCCAAGGCCTACACCGCGGCCGTCATGCAGCGCCCCGGGAAGATGCTGAAGAAGTGGCAGGAGAGCCAGCCGGTCTTCTTCTCCCAGCTCTCCCAGCTCCCCGGCGCCGCGATGCCCATCCTCGCCACCGAGGGCAGCGTCACCATCAAGAGGGACGGGGAGATCATCGGCGGCCTCGGCATCGCCGGCGGCACCGCCGACGAGGACCAGCGGATCGCCGACGAGACGCTCGCCGCCCTCGGCTACGAACTGGAGTTCGCCGCCTGGGGCGTCGCCGGCAAGCCGGCCGGGACCGCCGGAAGCACCGAGAACGCCGGAAGCGCCGGGAGTGCGGCGAGCACCGGAAGCGCCGGAAACACCGGAAAGGACGCCTGAACCATGGCGGACACGTTCAACTACCGCATCGACCACCACGGCAGTCTGGTCCGGCCGCCCGCCCTGCTGGCCGCCCGCGAGCGGGCCGCCGAGGGCGAGGCCGGTGCCGAGCTCCTGCGCGAGGCCGAACGCGCGGCCGTCAAGGAGGCCGTGGTCTTCCAGCGCCGGCTGCGCTCCACCGTCGTCACCGACGGCGACCTGCCCCGCGAGGACTTCCGCAGCGCCGTTCTCGACCACGTCACCGGATTCCGGCGGACCGGCGAGGTGCGCGACGGCCTCGCCCACTGGGTGGCCGAAGCCCTCCCCAAGGCCGACGGACCGCTGGTCGCCGCGTGGGCCGGTCTGCTCGGCGAGCTCACGGTCGTCGCCCCCAAGGTCGCGCTGCCCTCCCCGGCGTACCTCGCCGCCACCACCTTCGACCCGGCCCTGACCGCCTCGGGCGGACCCGCCTCGGCCCGCGAACTCGGCGAGGCCCTGGCGGAGATCGTCCACGCGGAGATCCGGCTGCTGGTCGCCCGGGGGGTGCGCCTGATCCAGCTGAACAACCCGCTGCTGCTCACCCACACGGCCACCGCACCCGGCGCGACCGGCGCGCTCTCCTTCGAGGACGCCCTCGCCGTGGACGCCCTCGCGGTACGGCTGGACGAGCGCCCGGAGGGCGTACGGATCGCCGTCGCACCCGGCTGGGCCGCACCCGGCGCGGTGGACCGCGCCCGCGCGGAACGGCTGTACGCGGCGGTCCCCGCCGACCGCTGGGTGCTCCCCCTCGACCGGGGCACCGACGCCGAACTCGACCTGCTGCGCGCCCTCCCCGAGGACCGTGACGCCTGCCTCGGAGCGGTGGACGCGACCACCGCGGCGATGGAGGAGATCGACGTGGTGATGGCCCGCATCGACGCGGCGGCCGAGGTCAAGGAGCTGGAGGACATGGCGCTCTCGCCCTCCCGCGGCTTCGCGGACGTGGCCTCCCGCCCGCTGCTGAGCGCCGAGGACCAGCACCGCAAGCTGGTCCAGGTGGAGACCCTCGCCCGCTACTGCTGGGGCAACGAGTTCTGATCCGGGGGCCGGTCACGCGGGCGCGGCGGGTGAACCGCTCGCCCGCGCGACCGCCGACGGCGGGCGGGGGCTGCGCCACGGGCGCACGGCGGGTGGACCGCCCTCCCGCGTGGCACCCCACGGCGGCGGGGGCCGGAGAACGCCTCCGCGTCCCGGCCCCCGCCGCCGTACCCGCCCCGCCCCCGCACGCGCTACAGCACCTGGGCGAACGTCACCGTACGGTCCGTCAGCAGGGGCCGTACCGTCCTGACGATCAGCTCGTCGAAGTGGTCCGCCGCCGCGTGGGCGTCGAAGGCGGACCGGTCGGCGTACCGCTCGTACAGAACGAAACCGCCCGGCCGGTCGACCTCCGCGTGCACCTCGTACCCGAGGTTCCCCGGCTCGGCCAGCGTGTGCGCGCGCATCTTCAGCAGCGCGGCACGCACGGTGTCCTCGTCGGCGGGTTCACAGCTGTAATGGGCGATCACGGCGAATGCCATGGTGCTGCCTCCTTCGTCGTCACGGCCTCTTGGCGGTGCCGATTCCAGCACAGACCACGCGCGGGGGCCCGTGCGCGACGTGCAAGCAATGTCTGCCGCCGCGGGCCTGGTCACCCCTGCGGACATGCGGTGTTGTCGTGACGACCACACCGTTACATCTGCACACCGTGCGCGACAGCCGCGGTGGGACGGGAGCAATGATCCGGATGCGCACCATGGAAACCCTTCTCGGCGGACGGTGGGTGGCGGCCGACGCGTGGCTGGAGGTCCACGACCCGTCCGACACCCGCACCCCCGTCGCCCGGGTGCCCGCGCTCGGTGCCCGGGAGGTCACCCGCGCCTACGACGAGGCCGCGAAGGGCTTCGCGCTCTGGCGGCGCACCAGCCCCTTCGAGCGGGCCCGGGTGTTCCACGAGGCGGCCCGGCTGCTGCGCGAGCGGGCCGACGACATCGCCGACGCGGTGGTCACCGAGAACGGCAAGACCCTCCAGGAGGCAGGCGGGGAGGTCCAGAAGGCCGCCGACTTCTTCGAGTACTACGCCGGACTCGCCCGCACCGGTTACGGCACGCTCGTCCACGACGCCCGCCCCGCGACGCGCACCAGCTTCCACCACGAACCCCTCGGCACCGTCCTCGCGATCACCCCGTGGAACGACCCGCTGCTCACCCCGGCCCGCAAGCTGGCCCCCGCTCTCGCCGCCGGCAACGCGGTCGTCCTCAAGCCGGCCTCCGAGACCCCGATGTCCGCGCTCCACCTGGCGCGTGCCCTGCACGACGCGGGGCTGCCCGCCGGAGTGCTCGGGGTGGTCACCGGCCGCGGCGGCTCCCTCTCCGCCCCGCTGCTGGAGGACCCGCGCATCGCCGCCGTCACCTTCACCGGCTCCAACGCGGTGGGCGAGTCCATCCGCCGCTCGCTCGCCGACCGCAACGTCCGCTTCCAGGGCGAGCTGGGCGGCAAGAACGCCACCGTCGTCCTCGCCGACGCCGACCTGACGGCCGCCGTGAAGGCGGTGGTCGCCGCCGGGTTCGGCCAGACCGGCCAGCGCTGCACCGCCACCAGCCGCGTCCTCGTCGAGCGTTCCGTGTACGCCGAGTTCACCGGCCTGCTGCTGGACGCGGTCGCCGCCCTGGGGCTCGGCTCCCGCGAGACCGGCACCCTCGCGGTCGGCCCGCTCGTCAGCACCGGGCAGCGCCGGAGCGTCCTCGCCGACATCGCGCGCGCGGTCCAGGAGGGCGCGACCGTCCTCGCGGGCGGCGAGACCCCGAAGGACGAGGCGTACGCCCACGGCTGCTGGGTCCTGCCGACCGTCCTCGGCGACGTGACCCGCGAGATGGCCGTCTGGCGCGAGGAGGTCTTCGGACCGGTCCTCGTCGTCCGCGCCGTCGACGGCTTCGACGAGGCCGTCGAGGAGGTCAACGACTCCGGTTTCGGACTCGCCGCCGCCCTCTTCACCCGCGACCTCAGCGCCGCCCACCGCTTCGCCGAGGAGGCCGACTGCGGGCAGGTCGCCGTCAACACCACGACGACCGGCTGGGACGTGCACCACCCCTTCGGCGGCTTCCGCGACTCGGGCTCCGCGTTCAAGGAGCAGGGCACCGAAGCCCTGCGCTTCTACACCCGTGTCAAGACCGTCGCCTTCCACTTCGGTTCCTGAGGCGCGGACACACCGCATCATCGGGTTCCACCCAGCGTCATCAGCAAGAGAGGAGGATGCCGATGGCAGACGAAACGATCGGCATCGTCGGAGCCGGCATCGTGGGCCTGGCGACGGGCCGCGAGATCGCGCTGCGCCGCCCCGGCACCCGCGTGGTCGTCTTCGAGAAGGAACGGCGGGTCGCGGTCCACCAGACCGGACACAACTCGGGCGTGGTGCACGCCGGCATCTACTACGCCCCGGGCAGCCTCAAGGCCGACCTGTGCGTACGGGGCGTGGCCCTGCTGCGCGCGTACTGCCAGGACCGCAAGCTGCCGTACCAGGAGATCGGCAAGCTCGTCGTCGCGGTGCGCGAGGACGAACTCGGCCGCATGGAGGGCCTGTACGAGCGGGCCAGGAACAACCACGTGCCCGACCTGCGGAAGATCTCCAAGGACGAGATCAAGGAGATCGAACCGCACGCCGGAGGCATCGCGGCCCTCCACTCGCCCCGCACCGCGATCACCGACTACCCGGCCGTCGCCCGCCGGTTCGCCGAGGACATCGAGGCCGCGGGCGGCCGGGTGCGGCTCGGGTTCGCGGTGGACTCGCTCACCGAGGTGACCGGCGGCATCGAGGTCGCCTCGGGCGAGGAACGGGTCCGCGTCGACCGGCTGATCCTCTGCGCGGGACTCCAGTCCGACTCCGTCGCCCGGCTGGCGCGGGACGACAAGGCGCCCAGGATCGTCCCCTTCCGGGGCGAGTACATGCTGCTCAGACCGGAGCGCACCGGTCTGGTGCGCGGCCTGATCTACCCCGTGCCCGACCCCCGGTACCCCTTCCTCGGGGTGCACTTCACCCCCCGGGTCGACGGCTCGGTGGAGGTCGGCCCCAACGCCGTCCTGGCGCTGGCCAGGGAGGGCTACCGCCTCTCGGACGTCTCCGTGAAGGACCTGGCACGGCTCGCCGCGTACCCCGGTGCCTGGCGGATGGCCGCCCAGCACTGGCGGACCGGCGTCAGGGAGTACCGGGGCTCGCTCTCCACGAGGGCCTTCATGAAGGACGCGGGGGCGTACGTCCCCGGCGTCGGCGCCGCCGACGTGGTCCGCGGCGGCGCCGGTGTACGCGCCCAGGCACTCGACCCGGACGGCACGCTCGTGGACGACTTCCGCATCCACCGGGTCGGCCGCGTCACCGCCGTGCGCAACGCCCCCTCACCGGCCGCCACGGCCTCCATGGCGATCGCCGAGCACATCGCCGAAGCCGTGTTCGCACCGGCGTGACCTGCCGTTCCGCGCAACAACTGGTTGCGCTCCCGAGGTCTTAGCAAACGCCCCCACCAGCTCTAACGTCTGACGCACACCACCCACCCCGCAACGGAAGAGGCTCCCCATGTTCGTCGTCGACACCCAGATCCACATCTGGAAGGAAGAGGCCCCGGACCGCCCCTGGGTCCCCGGAGCCCGCGAGCGCATCCGCCTCAACGGCCACCGCGAGGAGGCCTTCAGCTACGAGGAGGCGCTGGAGCTGATGGACGAGGCCGGCGTCAACCGCGCCCTCATCCTCCCGCCGTCGTGGGAGGGCAACCGCATCGACTACGCCCTCGAAGCCTGCGAGGCGCACCCCGACCGCTTCGGCATCATGGCCCGCGTCCCCCAGGACAACGAGGCCGAGGGCACCGCCATGCTGCGGGACTTCGCGCAGAACCCGCACATCAAGGGCACCCGCCTCACCTTCCACCGGCCGCAGGACCGCAACTGGATGATCGACGGCACCAACGACTGGTACTGGCCGGTCGCCGAGGAGCTCCGCGTCCCCACCATGGTCCACGCGCCCATCTGGAAGCGCGAGCTCGGCCAGATCGCCGCGAAGCACCCCGAGCTGAAGATCATCATCGACCACATGGGCATCATGGCCCGCTGCGTGGACGACGCCATCGGCTACTGGGTCTCCGAGACCGCCGACCTCGCCCAGCACCCCAACATCTACGTCAAGGTCTCGGCCCTGCCCGGGTACTCCACCGAGCCCTTCCCGAACAAGAACATCGAGAAGTACGTCCGCGAGATGGTCGACAGGATGGGGCCGCAGCGCTGCTTCTACGGCACCGACATCACGCGCCTGCTCGGGCACGGCATCACCTACACCGACACCATCGAACAGTTCACCAAGCACTGGGACTTCACCCCCGAAGAGCTCGAATGGATGATGGGCCGCGGCATCAGCGAGGTCCTCGGCTGGCCGGTCGAGGGCTGAGGGAACACCTGAGATGACGGACAGCAGCAACACGCCAGGCGTCGACGGCGGTGACGCCGTCGTCTCCGCCTTCAACGCCGTCGGCGCCGACTACCTCTTCTGCTCATCGGGGTCCGAATGGGCCCCGGTGTGGGAGTCACTGGCCCGGCGTCACCGCGACGGTGACCCGGCCCCCCACTACCTCGACCTCACCCACGAGACGGTCGCGGTCGGCATGGCCACCGGCTACGGCCTCGTCACCCGCCGCCCGCAGGGAGTCCTCCTGCACGCGGCCCCGGGCCTGCTCCAGGGCTCCATGGCGATCCACGGGGCGCTGCTCGCCGGCGTCCCCATGGTCGTCACCTCCTCGGAGTCCAGCACCTACGGCGACGGCCCCGGACAGGATCCGGGCGGCCAGTGGTACCGCAACCTCTCAATCGTGGGCGGCCCGCACGGCGTCGCCCAGCCCTTCACGAAGTGGGCCACCGAGGCCGCCAGCGTGCACACCCTGCCCACCATGATCGCCCGCGCCGCGGAACTCTCCTGGCGCGCACCGGCGGGCCCGGCCTACCTCAACATCCCGCTGGAAATCCTCCTGGAGGAGTGGGACGGCCGGGAAGCCAAGCCGGTCGTCCCGCCCGGCTCCACCCACAGCTCGCCCGAAGAGGTCGACACCGTCGCCCAGTTGATCCGCGACGCGAAGAACCCGGTGATCGTCACGGAGACGGCCGGCCGCGAGACGGGCGGCTTCGAAGCGCTCCTCGCCTTCGCCGAGGCATGGAACATCCCGGTGGTCGAACCCGACTCGGCCGTCTGCGGCAACTTCCCCCGCACCCACCCGCTGCACGCCGGGAGCGACATCGGCCCCTGGATGGACGAAGCCGACCTGATCCTCCTGGTCAACTGCCGCGTCCCCTTCTACCCGCCGAGCCGCCGTCCCTCGAAGGCGACGATCGTCGTCGTCGACGAGGTGCCGCAGCGCCCGCACATCGTCTACCAAGTGCTCTTCGCCGACGCCTACCTCGAAGGCAGCGTCGCCAACACTCTGCGCCAACTCACCAAGCGCGCAAAGGACTTCACCGAAAGCCAGCGTGCCGCAGTCGCCCTGCGCCGCGCCGCGCAGGAGGAGCGGTACGCCCTCGAGCGGGCGGCCGTCGCCGCCGCCGAGGCGAAGGCCGAGGAGAGCGAGGGTGTGGACCCGGTCCTGGTCGCCGCCACCCTGCGCCGGCTGCTCGACGGGACCGGCGGGATCGTCGTGGACGAGACCATCACCCACAGCCGGACCGTGAAGCGCCACCTGCGGACCTCCGAGCCCGACTCGTACTTCTACGTGCAGGGCGGTCTCGGACAGGGCATCGCGGTCGCCCTGGGCGTCAAACTCGCGGCCGGGGACAAGCCGGTGGTCCTCACGGTCGGCGACGGTGCCTTCACCTACAACCCGGTGATCCAGTCGTACGACGCCGCGAAGGCGTACGGACTACCGCTGCTCGTCGTGGTGTTCAACAACCGCGTCTACAAGTCGATGAACCTCAACCACCGCAGGTTCTACCCCGACGGCGCCGCCGCCCGGACCGGCGAATGGCTCGGCACCGACCTGCACCGGCTGCCCCGGCTCGCCGCGTTCGCCGAGCCGTTCGGGATGCACACCGAGACCGTCGACACCACCGACGCCCTCGCGCCCGCGCTGGAGCGCGCGCTCAAGGCCGTCGCGGACGGGACCACCGCCGTCGTCGACGTACTCGTCACCCGCTGACCCAGGAGGCACCGCCACCATGAACGACCGCCCCACCCCCGAGCCCGGCAAGGTCCTCGTTCCGGCCGAAGACCTGCGCACCTTCTCCGCCGCCCTGCTGGAGAAGGGCGGCCTCGCAGCCGAGGCCGCCCGCACCACCGCCGACGTCTTCGTCTGGGCCGCGCTGCGCGGCGTCGACTCGCACGGCATCGCCCGCGTCCCCGCCTACCTCGACCTGCTCGCCAAGGGCGTGGCCAACGCCAAGGCCGAGCTCACCGTCGAGTCCTCGACCCCGGCCGCCACGGTCGTCGACGCCGACCACGCGCCCGGCCCGGTGGCCCTCACCGCCGCCGCCCGTGAAGCGGTGAGCCGCGCCCGTACCAACGGCCTCGCCGCCGTCGCCGTCCGCCGCACCGTCCACACCGGCGCCATCGGCTACTACGTGTCGAAGATCGCCGAACAGGGCCTCATCGGCATCGGGTTCGTCTCCGGCATGCCCAACATGGGCTACACCGGCGTCAAGGGCGCCGCCGTCGCCACCAGCCCGCTCGCCATCGCCGTACCGGCCGACGCCCACGCGCCGCTCGTCCTCGACATGGCCACCGCCACCATCGCCCTCGGAAAGATCCGCCAGGCCAGGGCGAGCGGCACCCCGCTGCCCGAAGGCGCGGCGGCCACTGCCGACGGCACCCCCACCACCGACCCCGAACAGGCCGTCATGCCACTGCCGTTGGGTGGCGCCAAGGGCTCCGGCATGTCGATCGCCTTCGAACTCCTCACCAGCGTCCTCGTCGGCGCGCCGATCTTCACCTCCTTCCACTCGGACGACCCGAAGGGCCGCAAGCACCGCCAGAACGCGCTGCTCATCGCCCTGGACCCGACCGCGTTCGGCGACCCGGCGGCGTTCACCGCCGCCGTGGACTCCACGCTCACCACCCTCAAGGGCCTGCCGCGGGCGGACGACGCCTCCGGTGTGTTCTACCCCGGCGAGCGGAGCGCGGCCCTGGCCGTCGAGCGCGGCGAGAGGGGCCTGCCGGTCGCCGCGAAGGTCTGGCGCGAACTCACTGCACGCGCAGCCGAGTTCGGCGTCGTACCGCCGGAACCGGTGGCGGGCTGACAGTCGGGGCGGGTACGGATTCGACAAGCCGTACCCGCCGCTCCCGGCCGGGCCGTGGTGGACCTCACTGTGCGGGAGGTCCACCACGGCCCGGCCGCGTCCCGCGACGCCGGCGACGCGCGGGGTAAGGGGCTGGGGGGCTCCGAAACGGGTGTGCTCCGTGAGGTTGGTGTGTCAGCTGTCTTGTCGAACGCCGCGTTGATCGACAAGCTGCGTACATGACATTTCCGGGTGTCCGGCCCGGCGGGTGCGCTCTGACCCGCGCCGGCTCCGCGCGCCCGGTGATGTCCCGTCGAAGGCGCCGTGACGGACCCGCGACAGCAGCCCAACTCCCGGAGGTCGGACGTATGAACGTGAACAGGACCAGGCCGCAGCGTGGAGGATGGACGAGAGCGCTCAGACTGCTTCCCGCCGTCGCGCTCACGGTGGCGGCAGCCCTCGGGGGGACGGCGACCGCGGAGGCGTCCGTACCGGCGCCGCCGTCGGGCTTCACCCTCACCTGGAGCGACGACTTCAACGGCGCGTCCGGCACCGGCAT